>JAEWPB010000044.1 GCA_023399465.1 Pseudomonadota bacterium | reverse complement strand
GGCTGGGCCGGACAGGGCAACAACGCCATCGGCAAGGCGACCACCAGCCTGGGCATCGGCGTGCTTGACAAGCAACTGGCCCTGACGCTGAAGGATCCCAAGGGCGCGGCAACGGGCATGCAGCCCTTTGGCCAGCTGATCGCCAAGGTGCTGGAAATTTCCGGCGGTCGTATCGACGTCGTCATCAATGCGCTGGAGCAGAAGGGACTGGTGCGCCGGCTGGCGCAGCCGAACCTGATCGCCCTCAGCGGCGAAACCGCCAGTTTTCATGCGGGCGGCGAAGTGCCGATCCTGACGACAACCGACAATGGCTCCACGGTTGCCACGCAAACCGACTACCGTCCATTCGGCGTGCGCCTGACTTTCAGGCCGGTGGTGCTGGATGACGGGATCATCAACCTGCTGATCGAGCCGGAAGTGTCGGAACTCGATGCGTCGATCAACGTCAACGGCAACCCCGGCTTCATCTCGCGCGCGGCCAAGACGACGGTGGAACTGCGCGACGGGCAGAGCTTCGCCATGGCCGGCCTGCTTTCGGCGGTCAATGCCCGGGATATCCAGCAGCTGCCGGTACTCGGGCAGGTCCCGATTCTCGGCGCCCTGTTTCGTTCGACGAGCTTCCAGAAGAAGGAATCGGATCTCGTCATCGTCGTGACGCCGCGCCTGGTGCGGCCGGCAACGCCGGGCGAGGATCTTTTCACGCCGCTCGACCAGACGCGCCCGTCCGACGACTGGGAACTCTTCGCACTCGGCATCCTTGAAGTCGACAAGGACATGCTGCGCCGGTTCCGCGATGGCGTCGGCGTCGCGGGCCCCTATGGGCATCGTCTTGATCTCAGCACGGGAGGCCCGATTGTCGTCTCGAAGAAATAACCGTGTCCTCCTGGTCCTGGCCATAGCCGGTAACCTTTCCGGCTGCGCCGACTACTTCAACCATCGCGATACCATCACCTTCGGGGCCGGCAACGCCATGGAGGCCAACAAGGGGATCCACACGGTAGACCCCTTCCCGCGGTCGGCCCGCAACACCCAAATCTCGACCGATGGCAAGGTGATCAACGGGGTTATCCGCGATTACCAGGCCGGCTCCTCGCAGCCCCCGGTGATCCTGCCGGCGGGTCCGCCCCCGACCATGGGAGCAGCCCCATATGGCGGGTAGTGAATAGAGCAGGAAGGAATGACGACAGGCATGAACGGCAGTTAGGGAAACGCAAGGCTCGGCGATGATCGCCATGAGGAGGGCATGCCAATGTTGAACAGGGCAATCGGACGGTTCTGGAAAGATCGTCGTGGCTACGTCATCGCCCTGACGCTCATCGCCATGCCGATGCTGCTCGGCTTCTCGCTGCTCGTCATCGATGTCGGGCGCAGCAGCAACCTGCACACCGACCTTCAGAACGCCGTCGACGCGATGGCGCTGGCCGGCGCCCGCGAACTCGACGGCCGCAACGACGCGATCAGCCGGGCCGAGGCGGCAATCGCCGCACTCGCCAACAAGGCTGCATTCGGCAATGGCGGTGCCGGCATGTCGCTCGGCTCGCATATCACCGTAACCTATGAAACTGGTGACGATGACGCGAGCACCGTGGAAGTCCGCTTTCTGACGGAGATCCCTGCAAACGATGACGCCGACATCGATCTTTCGAAGATCACGACCGATCCGAACAAGGCCTCCTATGCCTGGGTCCTGGCAAAACCGCAGGCGATGACGACGGTCTTCCCGCTGCCGGCCGGGTTGACCCGCAATACCGTCCATATCGGGGCGGAGGCCGTGGCGGTCTACCGCGCCAGCGCCTGCGACGTGACCCCGGTCTACATCTGCAATCCGTACGAATCCGCCAGCGGCGGCAACAGCGAGCAGGCAGCGCAGGCGATGCACACGGCTTTCCAGAACGGGGAACTCTACGGCCGGCAGATCGAGTTGCACAACAGCGGCAACTACCGACCCGGTCCCGGCAATTTCGGATTTCTCAATACGGAGCTCGGCAACGGCGCTCAGGCGCTCGCCGAGGCCCTTGCCACGGGAAAGCCGGGGGTCTGTTACAAGCAGGATGAACTGCAAACCAGTCCGGGCGCCATGAAAGGACCGGTCGAAGACGGGCTCAACACCCGTTTCGGGCTCTATAGCGGCTCGTTCAAGAAGACCAGCAGCGATCCGCGTTACCGCCCCGCGACGAATGTGCGCATGGCGCAGGACCAGAAAGGCAACAAGGCCTGCGACTCCTATTCGCAGACGGCCAATGCCTATGACGCCGTCCCGCTTGGTCACGGATCGACGATGCAGAACATTCCGGGCGGAGGCGGCCGGATCAGCACCGCGAACAACTGGAATCTGAACCTCTACTGGGACATTTCCCACTCGGGCAAGAATCCAAGTCCGCTGAAATCCAATTCCAACTACGTACCGCCGGCAGCGCCAGCCGCCGCGATCAGGGCCTACTCCTCCAGCTATCCCGGCGGCACGACACCCGCCAACGTCACGCCGTCCACCTACGACGTCCATAACTACGAGCTTGGACACGCCAATCTCCTGGCGAACAAGTCGCCAAGCGGAGAAACCGGCACGACCCAGTGTCACTCCGGCTACAAGCTGACGGACTATCCCGACAGCGTCTACGGGAACCGGCGCGAGATCTTTGCAGCAATCGTCAACTGCGTGGACGAGGACCCGCGGGGGCGCGCCGATGTAGAAGCTGTCGCCTTTGCCCGGATGTTCCTCGTCAAGCCGCTCGTGAAGTCCGGCAACACCAGCTACATGACCTTGGAGATGATCGACATCACCGGCAAGGGTGGTCGCGGCACGCTGGACGAGTTCCTGCGCGAAGAAGCGGAACTCGTCCGATGATGACGGCAATCCGCGATTTTTTCCGCCTTGGCTTCTTCAGAGAGCAGGAAGGCGCCGTGCTTGTCGAGGCGCTGGTAGCAGTACCCTTCGTGACGCTGTTTGCCGCCGGCATCCTCGAATTCGGCAACATCTTCTGGGAACGGATGCAGATCGACGCGGGATTACGCGACGCCGGGCGCTATATGGCGCGCTGTCGACCGACAACGCCGACATATACAAGCTCCTGCACGCCGGCGACCGCACGCAACATCGCATTCTACGGTACGCAAGCCCCGGCCGCGAATGCCAGGTTGCGCGTTCCGGGCTGGGGACCTGACCCGGCAGCACTGACCATTTCAGCGCTCAGCGCCAACGGCACCATCGTTGTCGAAACGTCGCATCTCTACCGCACCTCTCCGCTCTTCGCCTGGCTCGGCATTGACGCCATTACCATCCATTCCTCGCATGAACAGAGGTATATCGGATGGTGAGTTCCCGCACATTGACCGCCTTCTGGCAGGATACGCGCGGGGTGACGCTCGTCGACGGACTGATCACCTTTCCGTTGGTGATCCTGGTCTTCGCCGCGTTCATCGAATTCGGCTATGCCATGTTCCAATGGAACCAGACGGTCAAGGCGCTGCAATACGGCGCGCGTCTGGCGGCGGTTTCCGACCCACTGACGACGAACTTCAACACCGTGTTTCCAAAGAGCACCAACAATCCGCTCGACGTCGGCACCTCGACCCCGAACAATGCCGCGATCTCCTCGACCTGCGGCCCCGAACGCATCAATTGCAACCTCACGGCCCTGAACCGAATTGTCCTGGGCAACGACGGCACCTGTCGGGCGGGTGGTGGCTCTCCCCCTGGCATTTGCGACATCAACTGGCGCATCGAGCCAAGGAACCTGGTGGTCACTTACCAGCGCTCGGGGCTTGGCTATTGGGGCCGACCCGACGGTCCGGTGCTGACCATGCGGCTGGAAATAAGGGACGTCTTCCTCGAGCTGCCGATCCTGGGTGCACTGCTCGGTTTTGACAACATCCCTGTTCCGGCTCATCCGGTGACCATCACCACCGAAGACCTCAAGACGTGTTCAACCTGCTGACGCCTTTGATATTGCGTGGAAAAACAAGATGACAGCCCATATGAACATAGTCACAGCCGCCAGAATTCTGGTCCTTTCCGACGACGCGGCGGCTGCGAGCTTCATGCTCGACACCTTCGGCTCCCTGTCGCGCTACGATGTCCGGCATTCGTCCCTGAAGGCTCTCACCGAGGCCGGGTTCGATCCGGCGCAATATGACCTGATCGTCCTCGACGTCGACAATGGCGAGCCCCTGCGCCGTTCGGAAATCTTTACCTTCCGGGCAACCTATCGCGATATTCCGCTGGTTGTGGTCTCCGAAGACCTCCCCGACGACATGTTGAGGCTGCTATTCCGGCTGAACGGCAAGGACTGGCTGAAGAAGCCGCTGGAGCGTCGGTCGCTGATCGACATGATCTCGACCCACTCCCCCGGTGCCGGCGCAAGCGACAGCCGGGTGCACGCGGTCGTCTCTGCCGTAGGCGGCGCGGGGGCCAGCGTCATTGCCGCGTCGCTCGCCCATATCCTCGCCCAGCCCGTGAAGGGTGCTGCGCCACGCGTCGACCTGTTCGACATGGATTTCTCATCCGGATCGCTCGGCTACTACCTCAATCTCGTCAATGATTATGACCTCAAGCCGGTCATTGCCAATCCGTCACGCGTCGATCTGGAGTTCATCGACCTCGTGCGAAAACGCCATGCCAGCGGCTTTTCCCTGCTGTCCTTCAAGCAACCTTCGGTCCTTTTCGCGCCCAAGGGCGCGGAACTGGTGCTGCGGATGCTCGATGTAGCCGCATTCGAGAGCGATCATACGGTCATCGACATGCCTTACTATGACACGCCGTGGAAGAACGACGTGCTCACCTCCGTTGACAGCATCTATATCGTTACGGAGATGACGATCCCTGCCCTCCACCAGGCCAAGGACCTGCTTCTCAAGCTGGCGCGACTGCGCGGCAATACGGACCAGATATTCATTGTCATCAACAAGTACCGCACCAAGCTCTTCGGCCTGGGTGTCCGGCAGCGCCAAACGGACAGGATCTTCAAAGGCACTGCTTCGCACGTCGTCGCTTACGACTGGGATACGCTGAGCGAGGCTGTCAATCGCGGCGTCCTGCCGTCCGAGGTGAACTCTCGCTCGCGTTTCTGCAAGGCGGTAAACACGCTCGGGGCACTGGTCAAATGAGGGTGCGTTTCTCTCGGCAGAACCCGCTCGCGCGGTTGGGAAAGGTGGTTGCAGGAGCGGCCCTGACCACGACGTTCCTGGCGCTCGCTGCTGCCCCGTCCACCGCATTTGCGAATGGGCTTGTACCGCGCACCCTCGGCCCTACGACGCAGGCAATGGTAGAAATCGATCAAAGCTATGCAGCCGGAACCATCGTAATTGACAACGCCAACCGCACGCTCGACTTCGTCGTATCCGGCACCCGCGCCATCCGCTACCAGATCGGCGTTGGCCGGGACGGATTCCGCTGGAGCGGCACGGTCAGAATTGGCCGAAAGGCGGAGTGGCCCGACTGGCGTCCACCGCCGGAGATGAGGGCCCGCAAGCCAGATCTTCCCGAACTCGTGCCGCCGGGACCGTTCAATCCGATGGGCGCGCGCGGGATCTATCTCTACAGGGGCGACGCCGACACGCTGTATCGCATTCATGGAACCAATGATCAGTCGACAGTGGGAGGCTTTGAGTCCTCTGGGTGCTTCCGCATGAGCAATGCCGATGTCATCGACCTCTACAAGCGGGTCAAAGTCGGTTCCAAAGTCATTGTAAAGTAAGGTGTCATGATGACGAACGGTTTGATGGGGCGTTTTTACAAGCAACGGGTGCCGAGTACCGTTGAACAAGTGGCAAACCCAGTGCCAGGGCAGGCCACGGTGGAGCATCAGCCGGTTGCGGTCGCCGAGGACGCCGCGCTTGGGCCGGACATGGTGGCAGAGCGCGTTAATCTGCACCGGTATCTGCTGGATCGCATCAATCTCGGCATCCTGGACTCGCTCGATAACGAGGAGATCACGACCGAGATCCGGCCGCTGGTCAAGGATTACATCAGGCGCAACAATTTCCCGCTTAATGCTCAGGAAATCAATAACCTGATCCATGACATCACAGACGAGATGCTGGGACTCGGACCGATCGAGCCACTGCTGGCGGATGAGACGATCGCCGATATTCTCATCAATGGCTACAAGAGCGTCTACGTGGAGCGCAGCGGCAAGCTGGAAGACACGGCGGTCCGCTTCAAGGACGAAGACCACCTGTTGCGGGTGATAAACAAGATCGTTTCCGCCGTCGGCCGTCGTGTCGACGAATCGACCCCGATGGTCGATGCCCGCCTGAAGGACGGATCGCGCGTCAACGTTGCGATCCGTCCGATTTCGGTGGACGGCCCGCTCGTCTCGATCCGCAAGTTCACCCGGAAACCGCTGACGCTTGAACGCCTCGTAGAATACGGTGCGCTGGCGGAGCCGATGCGCATCCTGCTCAGCGCTGCGGTTCGGGGCAAGGTGTCGATGGTCATCTCGGGCGGTACCGGTTCGGGCAAGACCACGCTGCTCAATGCCTTGTCGTCGCAGATCTCGCCGAAGGAGCGCCTTATCACGATCGAAGATGCGGCGGAACTGCAGTTGCAACAGCCGCATGTCGGGCGGTTGGAGACCAGACCGCCGACACTCGATGGCCGCAACGAGATCCGCCAGCGCGAGCTTCTGAAGAATGCGCTGCGCATGCGCCCCGATCGCATCATCGTCGGTGAGGTGCGCGGCGAAGAAGCCTTCGACATGCTGCAAGCGATGAATACCGGCCACGAAGGATCGATGACGACCATCCATGCCAACACTCCGCGGGACGCTGTCGGGCGCCTCGAACAAATGGTCGGCATGGCAGGCATGCCGATGTCGCAACTCAGTGTCCGCGGACAGATCGCATCGGCCATCTCGCTCATCGTCCAGGTCCAGCGTCTCAGCGACGGTAGCCGCAAGGTCGTCTCCATCTCCGAAATTACCGGGATGGAAGGCGAGGTGATCCAGATGCAGGAGATCATGAAGTTCAAGAAAACCCGAACGGATGACGAGGGGCGGATACACGGCGAATTTCGCGCGACCGGAATTCGGCCGCGCTTCATCGAGGAATTCGCGGAAATCGGCATTGCCATTCCTGCGGGGATCTTCGATCCCGGCAAGCCATTGCAGACGGGGCCTGTACAAGCATGATGCTGCTTTTGCTCTATGCGTCGGTATTTGTTGCCGCAATGATCGCTTTCGAAGCCGTGATGCGCGGCTATTTCAGGACTTCGGAACGCCACAAGGCGGTGAACCATCGCCTGAACCTTCTTGATGATAGTGAAAACCATCAGAAGACCTATGGCGACATGCTGAAAGAGCGTGCTGCCGATGGCAACTGGCGACAGTCGTCGCTGCCCCAGCAACTGCGCCGTTTCTATACCCAGTCCGGCATCAAATTTGATGCCAAGCTCTTTGCCCTTTACGCGCTCCTTGCTGCGATAGGCGTCTGGCTGATCCTGCAGTTTCTGGTGCCGACCACGCTGCTGAGGATCCCGATCTTTCTGCTGATCTCGTTACTTGCTCCGGTGATTGTCGTATGGCGCATCAGGGCGCGCCGGATCCGCACTTTCGAGCTGAAACTGCCCGAAGCCCTTGACGTCGCCAATCGAAGCCTTGCCGCCGGTCATCCGTTGCCGGCAGCCATCGCCCTGGTGGCGCGCGAGATGCCCGATCCGATCGGCACCGAATTCGGCCTGCTATCAGACGAACTGACGTATGGGGTCTCGCTCGACGACGCGCTGGTCAATCTCTCGGAACGAGTGGGTGCTGAAGACCTGAACCTGCTGGCGATTTCGCTGAGCGTGCAGGCCGGCACGGGCGGTAACCTCGTCGAAATCTTGCAGAACCTTTCGAAGACACTACGCGATCGATCGATGCTGAAGGCCAAGGTCAAGGCGATTTCGGCCGAAGGGCGGATAACGGCGATCTTCATGTCCGCCTATCCCTTTCTTCTCTACGCGATGATCAAGGCGCTTTCGCCAACTTACTTCGATCCGGTCTGGAACAGCGGACACGGAACGACGGTGGTCATGGTCCTGCTGGGCATCATGGCGATCGGGAATGTCATTCTCTACAAGATGGTCCACTTCGAGTACTGAGGGCGTTATGTCGAGTGAGTATGGGATATACCTCATCGTCTTTTTTTCGGTCCTGATATTTTCTGCGGCAGCTTCAGAACTGTTCTTGAGGCGCAGGGAAGTCGGGGTTCGCCTCTCCGAAGCTACGGCGAAAATTGGCGGCGAAGAACTGGAGATCGGCGACACCACGATTGCTGACCTCGGCGAAGCGGAAAACCGCCTGATCCGGCGCTATTTCGAAATCACGCGACGCGACACCAATGCGAATTCCACCCAGAACCGGTTGATCCGCGCCGGATATTTCAGCGCCAGCGCAATGACGACCTTCCAGATAGTGCGCGCGCTCGTCTGCATCGGGATGCTGCTGGCGACGGCGTGGGCCGTTGATCGCTTTTTCCCCGATGTCTCGCGCCTTTTTGTTCTGCTGGCTGCCATGGTGGTCGCCACCTTCACCTTCGTTGTCGTCAACATTTATATCGACCGGCGCGGCGCCGCCAAGGAACGCGAATACCGCCGCCTGTTCCCCGATTTCATGGACATGCTGATTGTCTGCCTCGACGCAGGCATGAGCGTCGAGGCCGCGGCAAATCGCGTCGCCCGGGAATTTGTCGACAAACGGCAGGACTTTGGCCTGCATCTTTCGATCATGATGCTGGAAGTGCGTGGCGGCCGCCGGCTGCGCGAGGCGCTGGCCAATCTTGCGGCACGGCTGAGGATCGATGAGGCAAGAGCCCTTTCCGTGCTGTTTCGCCAATCGGAAGAACTCGGCACAAGCGTGACGCAGACACTGCGTGTCTACAGCAAGGAGATGCGCGAATTGCGCGTCGTGCGGGCTGAGGAAAAGGCCAATGCGCTGCCGATCAAGATGCTGCTGCCTCTCGGCGCTTTTCTCTTTCCAGTCAGCCTGATTATCGTCCTGGTCCCGATTGTCATCCGCGTACTCAACCTGCTCATCGGCTTGAAACCTGGCGGATAGCAGGATTGCTCCAGCCCAAATCCATCTGACCGATGCACCGCGAGGCCCGACATGCATTTTTCGCCCGAACAAGGTCCCGAAAACCCTGTCACCACACTGGACCCGCGCATGCCGAAAGCGCCCTCGAGTATCGAGGAAGCCGGGCTCGACGAATCGTTCCTGCTGCGCCTGGCGGTCAAGTGTGCGACCGAGCAGGATAGCGTGACGGCATCTTATCTGGCCGAGCGGATGAAACTGCCCAAAACGCTTGTCAACCTCCTGATCAAGGAACTGGTGAAGCTCGCCTATTTCGAAGCGAGGGGACTGGCGGACGAGGATGCCAAATCCGACATTCGCTATTCTCTCTCGATGAGGGGGTTCGAATATGCTCATGCCGCAGCCCGCCAATCTCAGTATGTGGGCCCCGCCCCTGTATCGCTCGAAGCGTTCTGCCGGCAGGTCGCATTGCAATCCGTCCATCATGAACGCATGAACCGTGAACGCCTCTTGGAAAGCCTCGACGGATTGGTACTGGCCACTTCCATGGTCGAAAAACTGGGTCCCGCAATCAATTCCGGGCGCTCCATCCTGCTTTACGGACCGCCCGGAAACGGCAAGACGAGCATCGCGGAACGCATCGCAAATATGTATCGGCAAACGATCTGGGTGCCTTATGCCATCGAGGTCGGCGGCCATGTCGTCAGCTTCTATGACGAGGCAGTACACCAACCGGTCGTTGGGGCGGCTGAACGGCCTGTGAAGGTCGATCAACGCTGGATTGAGTGTCGACGGCCCGTCATCAAGACGGGCGGGGAGTTGACCCTCGATATGCTCGATCTGACCTTTAACGACGGCCCAAACGTTTACGAGGCGCCGGTACACCTCAAAGCGTCCGGTGGCATCTTCATCATCGATGATTTTGGGCGCCAACAGGTCGCGCCGCAAGCGCTGATCAATCGTTGGATCGTGCCGCTGGAGCGCGGGTACGATTTCCTGACACTGCACACCGGCAAGAAGTTCAGGGTCCCGTTCGACGAGCTTGTCGTGTTCTCCACCAACATTGCGCCGAAGGAACTGTCAGATGAAGCTGGCTTACGCCGCCTCAAGTACAAGATATACGTGAACACTCCATCGCGGGACGAATATTTCCAGATTTTCAGGTCCTATGCCGTTAATGCGGATGTCGACGTATGCGATGACGATCTGGGCATTTTCTATGATCGGAAATACAGCTCAGAATCCTCACCCTCATGCTACCACCCGAAATATCTACTCGACTTCATCGCATCCTACTGCAATTTCTATGCGGCTCCGAAGGTTGCCTCTCTGGCGATGCTTGAACAGGCCTGGTCAGGGGCTTTTGCGACCGAATAGCATGGACGCTCGATAAATTAACTAGTGAGCCCAAATATATATTAAGCAACGTTGGGAATAATCGAGAATTGCGACCGACGCGTCGACCGCATGACGGGAGGTAACCGCATGGCCAATATTCCGAACATCGAGGCGGACACCAGTAGTGTCGTTCAGCGCGCCGAGTCACTCGCCAGGAAGCATGAGCGCACGAAAAGCCTGCCATTGATTGCGCTGGTATTGGCACTCTTTCCGGTCAACGCCGGGGTGCTGATCTACACGGCGAAGAATGCTGCGGATGTGCGTGAAAGCCGGGAAACGCTTTCGGCACTCAAGCGATCGATCGACAGCCTGAAGACGCAAGTTGACAAGCAGGGGCGCTTCATCGCCAGGAATGCGAAGGCCGAGGACCTGGCAATCATTCGCTCGCATACGGAAAGCCTGCACAAAACGCTGAACGAAATTGACGACCGGATGCGTTCCAGCTTTTTCGCTCCCCCTTCCGCCGGCAGCATCATTTTGAGCGCACCAGGCAAAGAAGTGACCCAACGGCTGCACGCCCAGACAGGCTTCGCGCCGGTCGGCTCGCAGAGCCCCGACCACGCCAGTGCCGCGATCGATACCGAGGATGGCACCGGCACCGACCTGCCGCGTTACGAACGTTCCGTCTCGCCGGAAGGCAAGCTGATCCTTCGCAAGGTACAGTAATTCTCTGACCTTGCCCTTATGTTAGTTGCTGTCCGGCGGTAGCTGAGTGAACCGCGGCGCAATATCGTTCTTCGGCCTCGGCGGCCGGAATGTTTCCGAAGGGCTCCAGAAGGCGGCGGTTGTTGAACCAATAGACCCATTCGAGCGTGGCGAACTCCACCGCTTCGAAGTTGCGCCACGGCCCCCACCGATGGATGACTTCGGCCTTGTAAAGACCGTTGATCGTTTCGGCGAGAGCGTTGTCATAACTGTCGCCAACGCTTCCGACAGAGGGCTCGATGCCCGCCCCTGCCAGCCGTTCGGAATAGCGAATAGATACGTATTGGACGCCGCGATCGGAGTGGTGGATGAGCCCGCCGCGATGGACGGGCAGCCGGTCATAAAGTGCCTGCTCAAGAGCATCGAGCACAAAGTCCGCCGCCCTCGCCTCGTCGCCCTCGACGATCTGCTCGACCAACTCGAGAGCGTCGTGCCGGACTTGCGACCCGCCGGAAGCAGGCACCGACGGAGGACTTGAAGCGGTACAATTATCTCGAGAAGCTGCGGGCCGGCGAGTTGGACACGGAGCAGAAACGCAAAAAGCTCCTCGACGCATATGCGGAGGAGCTTTGTGTCAAGCGACTTGAATGGCAGCAGATTCAAGTCTCGGTGGTTGCGGGGGCAGGA
>JAEWPB010000011.1 GCA_023399465.1 Pseudomonadota bacterium | reverse complement strand
GCCGAGAACTCCTCGTCCGCCACCGACGCCGTCTTCAGCAACGCCGTCTCCACCGGCGACGACGCGGTGGTGCGCGACGCCGCGGCCACCGACGACCCGACCGCCGAGCCGAGCCCGTCGGCTTCCGCCGGCACCGACGGCAGCGCCACCGGCCCGGAGTCGCCGAGCGACATCAACTACTACGTCACCGAGGACGTGCTCCAGCGGTTCAACGAGCTGGACTGCACCGACCCGAAGAACCTCACCGGCGGCGACACCGCCGACCCGGACACCGCGCTGGTCACCTGCGACCCGACCGGGACGATCAAGTACATCCTCGGCCCGGTGGAGATCACCGGCGACCACATCTCCAACGCCACCTCCGGCATCGGCGTGAACTCGCAGGGTGTCTCCACCGGCCAGTGGGTGGTGAACCTGTCCTTCGACGGCACCGGCACCGACGAGTTCAAGACCGTCACCACCCGGTTGCAGGGGCTGCAGTCGCCGCAGAACCAGTTCGCGATCGTGCTGGACGGACTGGTCATCTCCGCCCCGTCGCTGTCCCCGGGCACGATCATCGCGGACGGCAAGGCGGAGATCTCCGGCTCCTTCAACCGGGAGTCCGCGACCACGCTGGCCAACCAGCTGAAGTTCGGCGCGCTGCCGATCTCCTTCGACGTGCAGTCCGAGGAGCAGATCTCCGCCACGCTCGGCTCCGAGCAGCTGGAGAAGGGCCTGATCGCGGGCCTGATCGGTCTGCTGCTGGTGGTGATCTACTCGCTGTTCCAGTACCGCGCGCTGGGCTTCGTCACCGTGCTGTCCCTGGTGATCGCGGCGGTGCTCACCTACGGCGTGATCACCCTGTTGTCCTGGACTCAGGGGTATCGGCTGTCGCTGCCCGGTGTGGCGGGTCTGATCGTCGCGATCGGTATCACCGCCGACTCGTTCATCGTCTACTTCGAACGCATCCGGGACGAACTGCGCGAGGGCCGCACCCTGGTCGCCGCGGTGGACCGTGGCTGGGAGCGGGCACGCCGGACCATCCTGGCCTCCGACGCGGTGAACTTCCTGGCAGCGATCGTGCTGTACTTCCTGGCCGTCGGCTCGGTGCGGGGCTTCGCCTTCACCCTGGGTCTGACCACGCTGCTCGACCTGCTGATCGTCTTCGTCTTCACCCACCCGGTGATGTTGCTGATCGCCAAGACGAAGTTCTTCGGCAGCGGTCATCCGTTGTCCGGTCTGGACCCGCGTCGGCTCGGTGCCACCGGTGGCACCCGCTACGTCGGCCGTGGCCGGGTCGCCACCGGTCGCCGCGACGCGGACACCGAGGACGGCGGACTCACCACCGAGAACCCGCTGGTCGCGACCACGGTCGCCGGTGGCACGATCGCCGAGCGCCGGGCAGCCGCACGGGCCGCCGCGCAGGGGACAGCACCGCACGACACAGCACCGGATGAGACGCCGACGGACGGCAGCACCCCGGCCGAGCGCACCGAGGGGAACGACTGATGGCCGTCAACTTCGCCCAGTGGGGCAACGACCTGTACACCGGTCGCCGCTCGTACGACATCGTGGGCCGCCGCAAGCTCTGGTTCCTGATCGGCGCGATCCTGGTCGTGCTCTCGGCGATCCTGCTGGTCAAGCCGGGCCTGCAGCCGGGCATCGAGTTCCGCGGTGGTTCGCAGTTCACCGTGTCGAACGTCAAGGACCTGGACCAGCAGCCCGCGATCGACGCGGTCGCCGAGGTGTCCTCGGAGGAGGTGCCGCGGGTCACCACGGTCGGTTCCTCGACCATCCGGGTGCAGACCGCCGAGCTGACCAACGAGCAGGTCGAGAAGGTCCGCACCGCGTTGGAGGACGCCTACGGCGTGACCGACGACGACGTGGCCTCCTCCTTCATCGGCCCCACCTGGGGTTCGGACGTCTCGAAGAAGGCCGCGCAGTCCCTGGTGGTGTTCCTGGTGCTGCTCGCGGTCGTGATGACCGTGTATTTCCGCAACTGGCGGATGGCGGCGGCGGCGATCATCGCGCTGTTCCACGACATCGCGGTCACGGTCGGCGTGTACGCGGCGGTCGGCTGGGAGGTCACCCCCGCCACCGTGATCGGCTTCCTCACCATCCTCGGGTACTCGGTCTACGACACCGTGGTGGTCTTCGACAAGGTGCGCGAGAACACGATCGCGATCACCGAGCAGAGCCGTGCCACCTACGAGGAGCGGGCGAACCTCGCGGTCAACCAGACCCTGGTCCGCTCGATCAACACCTCGGTGGTCGCGCTGCTGCCGGTCGCGGCGATCCTGTTCATCGGTGCCTTCGTGCTCGGCGCCGGAACGCTGCGCGACATCGCGCTGGCCCTGTTCGTCGGCATGTTCATCGGCGCGTTCTCCTCGGTGTTCCTCGCCACCCCGCTGGAGGTGGCGTTCCGACTGCGTGAGCGGCCGATCAAGGAGCACACCGCCAAGGTCCTGGCGGCGCGCACCGCCGCTGTGACCGAGTCCGGGTCCGACGGCGCCGCCGAGCCGATCCGCATGACCGGTCAGATCCGTCCGGGCACCCACCAGGGCACCTCCGCCCAGCCGCGCCGGAAGGGCCGCTGAACATGACCACCTCGCAGAACATCACCGACGAGAAGCTGGCAGCCCGGATCGAGGACCTGATCCGGGACGTGCCCGACTACCCGAACCCGGGCGTGATCTTCAAGGACATCACCCCGCTGCTGGCCGACGCCGAGGCGTTCGCGGCCACGATCAAGGCGATGGCCCACGCGATCCCGGGCCCGATCGACCTGGTCGCCGGCATGGAGGCCCGTGGCTTCATCGTCGCCGCACCGGTGGCGCAGGAGCTCGGCGCCGGGTTCATCCCGATCCGCAAGGCGGGCAAGCTGCCCGGCCCGGTCGCTCACCGCGACTATCAGCTGGAGTACGGCGAGGCCACCGTCGAGGTGCACCCCTTCACCGTCCCGGCCGGTTCCCGGGTGCTGGTGGTCGACGACGTGCTCGCCACCGGTGGCACCGCCCTGGCGACCATCGAGCTGCTGCAGGAATGCGGTGCCGAGGTGGTGGGGTTGAGCTTCTTGATGGACCTGACGTTCCTGCCCGGCCGTGAGCGCCTGACGGGATATCCGGTGAACGCCCTGCTGAACGTGGGCTGAGCCGGTCGTAGAATCGTGCGATCGTCCACTCGGGACGGTGGTGCACACGCTGAGCGGCTCGGGCCGACGGGAGGAGGGTGTGATGGCGGATTCCCTGCGGACCCCTGACGCCCGCGAGACCCCGGCGGTCACCGGTGCCACCGCTCGGGTGCGACAGCGCCTGGCCCGCTTCGGTCAGGGCCGGGTCCCGGCGCAGACCGCGGCGATCGAGCCGTTGCTGCAGGCGGTGCGGACCAACCACCCGCGTGCCGACCTGAGCCTGATCGAGCGCGCGTACGTCACCGCGGAGAAGGCCCACCGCGGGCAGCTGCGCAAGAGCGGCGATCCGTACATCACGCACCCGGTCGCGGTCGCCACCATCCTGGCCGAGCTG
The DNA here is from genome assembly GCA_023399465.1 of Pseudomonadota bacterium. GTDB lineage: Bacteria > Pseudomonadota > Alphaproteobacteria > Rhizobiales > Rhizobiaceae > Ferirhizobium. The sequence goes on along the minus strand of JAEWPB010000011.1, from coordinate 1,428 downwards.
GGCATGACCCCGCCGACCCTGGCCGCCGCGCTGCTGCACGACACGGTCGAGGACACCGACTACTCGCTGGACCAGCTGCGCAGCGAGTACGGCCCCGAGATCGCGATGCTGGTCGACGGCGTGACCAAGCTCGACAAGGTCACCTTCGGCGACGCCGCGCAGGCCGAGACCGTGCGCAAGATGGTGATCGCCATGTCCCGGGACATCCGGGTGCTGGTGATCAAGCTCGCCGACCGGCTGCACAACGCCCGGACCTGGAAGTTCGTCCCCGCGCACAAGGCGGAGGGCAAGGCCCGCGAGACGCTGGAGATCTACGCTCCGCTGGCACACCGGCTGGGCATGAACACCATCAAGTGGGAGCTGGAGGACCTGTCCTTCGCCACCCTCTACCCGAAGGTCTACGACGAGATCGTGCACCTGGTGGCCGAGCGGGCTCCCGCGCGCGAGGAGTACCTGGCGATCGTGCGGGAGCAGGTCGGCGGCGACCTGCGGACCGCGAAGATCAAGGCCACCGTCACCGGGCGGCCGAAGCACTACTACTCGATCTACCAGAAGATGATCGTCCGCGGTCGCGACTTCGCGGACATCTACGACCTGGTCGGCGTGCGGGTCCTGGTGGACACCGTGCGGGACTGCTACGCGGCGCTCGGCACGCTGCACGCGCGATGGAACCCGGTCCCCGGCCGGTTTAAGGACTACATCGCGATGCCGAAGTTCAACCTCTACCAGTCGCTGCACACGACGGTCATCGGGCCCGGCGGCAAGCCGGTCGAGAACCAGATCCGCACCCACGACATGCACCGTCGAGCCGAGTACGGCGTCGCGGCGCACTGGAAGTACAAGGAGTCCGCCAAGGGCGGGCAGCAGGACACCGCCGGCAACGACATGACGTGGCTGCGCCAGCTCGTCGACTGGCAGCGTGCGACGGCTGACCCGACGGAGTTCCTCGACCTGCTGCGCGACGAGATCGCCGGCGCCGAGGTCTACGTCTTCACGCCCAAGGGCGACGTCCAGGCGCTGCCCGCCGGCTCGACGCCGGTCGACTTCGCCTACTCGGTGCACACCGAGGTCGGGCACCGCACCATGGGGGCGCGGGTCAAAGGCCGGCTCGTGCCGCTGGACTCGACGCTCGAGAACGGCGACGTCGTCGAGGTCTTCACCTCGCGCTCGGAGACCGCCGGGCCGAGCCGCGACTGGCTCGGGTTCGTCAAGAGCCCGCGGGCGCGCAACAAGATCCGCCAGTGGTTCACCAAGGAGCGGCGTGAGGAGGCGATCGAGCAGGGCAAGGACGCCATCGCCAAGGCGATGCGCAAGCAGAACCTGCCGATCCAGCGCCTGATGTCGCACGAGGCGCTCGTGGCCCTCGCGCACGAGATGCGGTACGCGGACGTCTCGGCGCTGTACGCCGCGGTCGGCGAGGGCCAGGCG
>JAEWPB010000034.1 GCA_023399465.1 Pseudomonadota bacterium | reverse complement strand
TCTCTCAGGTCTTGCTGTCCGGCCTCGCGACCGGCTCAATTTACGCGCTCGTCGCAATCGGTTTCACGCTCGTCTGGCAGGCGGCGCAGACGGTCAACTTCGCCCAGGGCGAATTCGTCATGCTGCCGGCCTTCTTCGTGCTGGCCGGCATGACGCTCTTCGGGCTGCCCTTCTGGGGCGCGCTGGCCTTCGGCATGGCGATCTCCATTGTCGTGCTCGGCCTTCTGTTCAAGAAGCTGATCGTCGAGCCGATACTGCCGCACGGGGGCATCACGCTGGTCATTGCTACCATGGCGCTCGGTATCCTGCTCAAGGAGAGCGTAAAGGAATTCTATTCCGCCGAGGCGCAGCCGTTCCCCTCGCTCTTCCCGCATGACCCGATCAATGTTCTTGGTGCCGTGCTGTCGCTGACGGATCTCCTCAACCTCGCGCTGTCGCTTGGCATCGTCGTCGCACTGACGCTGTTCCTGAACCGCACCCGCACCGGACGCTGCATGCAGGCCACCGCGCAGAACCCGGCGGTCGCGGAAATTCTCGGGGTCAACGTCAAGCGCATGATCCTCTATACCTTCCTGATCAATGCCGCACTGGCCGCGCTCGCCTCGTTCCTGATCACGCCGGTCTATCTGGCGAAGTTCTCGAATGGCGAGACCCTCGGCCTGATCGCCTTCATTGCCGCGATCGTCGGCGGTTTCAACCAGATCCGTGGCGCGCTCGTCGGCGGCCTCCTCATCGGCGTCCTCGACAACCTCACCGCAGCCTATGTGACGGCCGAATATCGCGCCGCCCTGCCGCTCGTGCTGCTGATCGTCATCATTCTCGTGCGCCCGCAGGGGATCATGGGTACCGCGGAAGGGAGGGCTGTCTGATGTCCGGCAGGATGCGCTTCCTCCTCGTTCTGGCACTTGTCGGTCTGGCGATCGCTGCGCCGATCGGGCAGGGCAATTACATCACCTACGTGCTGACCTCGTGGCTGATCTTTGCCATCGCCGCGATGGGACTCAACCTGACGCTCGGCTATGCCGGCCAGATCTCGCTTGCCCAGGCCTCCTTCATGGCGATCGGGGCCTATGTCACGTCGCTGCTGACGCTTGCCGGCTGGCACTGGATCATGGCGCTGCCGCTCGCGCTTTCCGCCTGCTTCCTCGTCGGGCTGCTGCTCGGTTATCCCGCCTTGCGGGTGAAGGGGCATTTCCTTGCCTTCGTCACGCTTGCCTTCAACACGCTGGTGTTCCTCGTGCTGCGCAACGAGGACTGGCTGACCGGCGGCTCCTATGGCCTGCTCGGCATGCCGCGGCCGGATTTCGGTCTGTTCAAGACTATGAAGCAGCTTCATTTTTACTACTTCACCCTCGGGATCACCGTGCTCGCGGCGCTCGGGATGTGGGGCATCGTCCGCTCTCCCTGGGGCCGGGCCTTCAAGGCGCTCCGGGAAAACCCCATCCGCGCCGAAAGCCTCGGCGTCGATACGCGGCGCATTACTCTGCTCGCCTTCGCGATCGGTTGCACCTATGGCGGCCTGGCCGGCACGCTGGTCGCGCCGCTCGTGCAGTTCATCGAGCCGGGCTCGTTCGGGGTCGCCCATTCGCTACGCATCCTGCTGATGGTCGTGGTCGGTGGTGCCGGGTACTTCTTCGGTCCGTTCCTTGGCGCGGCCGTCGTCATCATCCTGCCCGAAGTCCTGCGGTTTACCGAGGGCTACTACCTGATCATCTACTCGGCGCTTGTCATTGTGATGCTGGTGTTCGTGCCTTCCGGCCTGATCGGAGTGGGAGCACGGATCCGTGAAAAGTTCTGGCCCCGGCAGCAGGTTAGGGCCGACATGCAAGAGGGAGCGGGCCTGAAATGAGCGCACCAGTCCTTTCCGTCCGCAACATCAAGAAGAGCTTCGGCGGCATCACCGCCGTGAACGATGTCTCCTTCGATGTGCATCAGGGCGAGATCCTCGGCCTGATCGGCCCCAACGGCTCCGGCAAGTCGACGCTGTTCAATTGCATCCTCGGCCAGCTTTCGCCGGATACCGGCGCGGTTTCGGTCAAGGGCAAGGATGTGTCCGGCATGCGCGCCTCGGATCTCAACCGGCTTGGCGTCGGCCGCACCTTCCAGCAGTTGTCGGTCTTTCCGAAGATGACGGTGCTCGACAACATCATTCTCGCCGGCCAGGAGCATCACGGCACGATGCTGTCGCGGCTCTTCGGCCCCGGCGATGCCGGGCTGACCGAGGAGGCGGAACGGATGATCGCCTTCTTCCGCCTGACGCATCTTCGCGACGCGCTGGCCGGGTCGCTGTCCTACGGGCAGCAGAAACTGGTTGATGCCGCGATGGCGTTCATGGCCGGGCCGAGCCTCGTGCTTCTCGACGAACCGGCGGGCGGCGTGAACCTCACCATGCTTGCCGGGTTGAAGGACCGCCTTATGGCCTACAACGCCGAGCATGGCACGACCTTCGTCGTGATCGAACACAACATGGAGTTCGTGATGAGCCTGTGCACGCGCATCATCGTGCTGGCGGAAGGCAGCGTCATCGCGGAAGGCACGCCGGAGGAAATCCGGGCCAACCAGACCGTCATCGACGCCTATCTGGGAGGCTGACCATGCTCGAACTCAAGAACCTCTATGGCGGCTACGGCAAGATCACCATCCTGAACGGCGTGTCCTTCTCGATCCCGAAGGCGTCGATCACCACGGTGATCGGGCCGAACGGTGCGGGCAAGTCCACCGTCTTCAAGGCGATCTTCGGTCTTCTCAACATCCAGTCGGGGCAGGTCCTGCTCGACGGCAGGGACGTGACGGGCAAAACGCCGCGGGAAATGATCAGCCATGGCGTCACCTACGTGCCGCAGGGCCGCAACGTCGTTCCGCAGCTTTCCGTGTACCACAACCTCGAGCTTGGCGGCATCACAGCGCCGGACCAGGCCAGGGTGCGCGAGCGCATCGAGGCGGTGATGGACCAGTTTCCGATGCTGAGGCAGTTCCGCGACCGCAAGGCCATCGAGCTTTCCGGCGGGCAGCAGAAGCAGCTCGAAGTTGCGCGTGCGCTGCTGCTCGACCCGAAACTCATCCTCATCGACGAACCGTCGATCGGGCTTTCGCCCAATCTCGTGCAGGAAGTGTTCCAGACGCTGATCCGCCTGCGGGACCAGGGTGTCACCATCCTGATGGTGGAGCAGAACGCCAAGTCGGCGCTGGCGATGTCCGATTATGGCCTGGTGCTGGAACTCGGCCAGACGCGGATGCATGAAAAGGCTTCCACGCTGCTGGCCGACCCGCGCGTGGGCCAGCTCTTCCTCGGCGGTCATGTCGGCGGCTAGCCGCACGGAACTCTATCTCGTTGCTACGCGCGCGCCCCGCGGTTTTTCGCGGGGCGTTCGTGCTTCAGGCGGCCGGTTGATGCCACGATACTGAGGGGCAGAGGCTCAATACGCCGCCTCGTAGATCGCCAGCGCATCCGCTTCGGTGAGTTCGCGCGGATTGTTGATGAGGAGCCGCGTCTGTTTCATCGCATCGCGTGCCATCATTTCCAGCGCGTCGCGGGGAATGCCGACATCGCGAAGCCGCTGCGGGATCTGAAGCTCGCGGCCGAGTTCGCTCAGAGCCTCGATGAAGGCGGCAGCCCGCGTTTCCGCGGGGAGCCCGGCGAGCTCGGGAAACGCATCGGCTGCGATTTCGGCGTACACCTCGCTCGCGTGGGAGAGATTGAAGCGCAGGACATGCGCTAGGACGAGGGCGTTGGACAGCCCGTGGGGGATGTGGAAATGTCCTCCGATCGGGTAGGCGAGGGCGTGCACCGCGGCGACGGGCGAATTGGCGAAGGCCTGTCCGGCGAGCAGCGATCCGAGCAGCATGGCGCCGCGCGCGTCGCGGTTCTGTCCATTGAAGACCGCTTCGCGGATATTGCCGCCGAGCAGGCGCAGCGCCTGCCTGGCCAGCCCCCGCGAGATCGGGTTGTTGTTGGCCGAAGCGGATGCATAGGATTCGATCGCGTGCACCATGGCATCGATGCCGGTCGCGGCGGTGACGGCCGGCGGCAGGCCGATCGTCAGTTCGGCGTCGAGGATGGCGATGTCGGGCAGCAGCAGGGGCGAGACGACGCCCTTCTTTTCGGCATCGCCGGTGGTGATAATCGCGATCGGGGTCACTTCGGAGCCGGTTCCGGCGGTCGTAGGCACGAGAACGAGCGGCAGCCGCGGACCTTTGGCGACGTTGACGCCATAGACGTCGGACAGCGATTCGCCGCTTTCGGCCAGAAGTGCCGCGACCTTGGCGACATCCATCGGTGATCCGCCGCCGATTGCCAGGATACCGGTCGCCTTGTGGGCGCGAACGAAATCGACAAGCGCCAGAATGTTGTGCTCGGGCGGATCCGCGGCCACGTCATCGAAGACGGCGACCTCGATGCCTGCGGCAGAAAGCGAGGCGAGCGCGGGATCCGCAAGGCCGAGGCTGCGCACGCCCTTGTCGGTCACAAGGACCACGCGCTTGCCGAGGACCGGGCCGGCGATCTCCGCCATGCGGGCGCATGCTCCGGCCTGCGAGACAATCGACTTGGTGGTGTTGAAGATGAAATTGGTCATGGCGCTGCTTCCTGATCGGTCGCCTCTGCAACCGGGTACGGTGCGGGTATCGGGTGGGAGCGTCCCGGATCGGCTCCGGGACGAGACGAAAGTTCTGCCTCAGGCAGGGCGCCGGCCGGCACTCCCGGCCTCGCGGTCGAAGGTATCCGCGGTTATGCCTTCGGCGCGCAGCAGATGCTTCTGGATCTTGCCGCTGGCGGTCTTCGGCAGGCCTTCGACGGTCCTGATGTAGCGCGGCACCATGTAGCGCGGCAGGCGGGCGGCCAGGTAGGTGAGCAAGGCCGCGGAATCGATCGTGCGGCCTTCGACCGGCGTGACGGCGATCAGCACCTCGTCTTCGCTGTGCTCGCTCGGCACGGCGACTGCGGCGCATTCCTTGACATCGTCATGGGTGGTGACTTCGGCTTCGAGCGCGAAGGATGAAATGTTCTCGCCACGGCGCCGGATCACGTCCTTCAGCCGGTCGACGAAGAAATAGCGTCCTTCGGCATCCTTGCGGAAGCCGTCGCCGGTGTGGAACCAGCCGTTGCGCATCGCCTCGGCCGTTGCCGCGGGATTGTTGTAGTAACCCTTCATCAGCGCCCAGGGGCGATGCGAGTGGATGACGAGCTCGCCGGTCTGGCCATCCGGCACTTCGATGTCGTTCTCGTCGACGATACGCAGTTCGAACCACGGTCGCGGTTTCCCGGCGATGCCCTTTTCCGTGATGCCGGGGCCAGCGTGCATGGGACTGGCGATCTCCGTCATGTTGTAGATCGTCCAGGCATCGACGCCGAAGCGTTCGGCAAAGAGCGGGCCGTCCTCGCCGAACGGCGTGATGAACACGCGGCGCAGCGGGTGGTTGCGATCCTCCGGGGCGGGAGGCTGCTTCAGCAGGAAGCTTGCCATCACCCCGAGCAGCAGCGCGAAAGTGGAGCCGGTATCGCGGACGGCCGTCCAGAAATCCTGGGTCTTGAATTCGCGCATCATGCCGATCGAGCCGCCGCGCGCCAGCATGGCGTAGACGTAAAGTGTCGAACCGCAGTGAAAGATCGGGCCGCAGATCATGCAGCGGTCGTCGGGCTCGACGCAATCGAAGGCATCCGGCCCCATGGTGTAGAGCTGCACATAGGAGGTGACGACGCCCTTGGCGTTGCCCGTCGTGCCCGAGGTGTACATGATGGCAAGCGTATCCCAGGGCTCGATCGGGCGGTCGAGCTGAAGCGCAGCGTCATCGACCACATCGACATCCACGAGCGGCATGATGTCCACACCCTCGACACGCCTTGAAGAGGCGGCCGCATCGACGTTGACGGTCAGCACCGTCTTCACCTTGCCGGGTGAAATCCCGTCCAGCCGCTCCAGCAACGCCTCTTCGGCGACCAGCACCCGCGCATCGGCATCGTCGAGGATGTGCTCGAGCGGCCGTCCGCGTGCGCCCGTGTTGATCGGCACGTAGACTGCGCCGAGATAGTTGATGGCAAACCAGGTCGAGAGCAGGTCAGGCCCGTTTCCCATGAAGCACAGCACATGATCGCCACGGCGCACGCCGTGGGCATGCAGGGTGGCTGCGCGTCGGCGGACCTTTTCCAGCGTCGTTCGATAATCCCATTTCACCGACGGCCAGAAGTGCACGAACAAGGCGTGCGGCGTCTCCCGGGCATGGCGCTCCAGGATATAGCGCAGCACGGACTGATCGCGGTCGAGTGCCCTCTCCAATTCCTTCATCTGCTGATTCCTCCTCCAGGGCTCGCTTCGACAAAGCATGAAAAGAGCCCGTTGCAAAGCCACGCCAGATATGCAACATACTCGGTAGTATGTCAAAGCGGATTTGCGGAGGAGGCGTTTCGTGGCAGTTGTGAATATCGATCGTGAGGGTCCGTTGGCGCTGGTGCGCTACGATCGCGGGGCCAAGGCCAACGCGCTCAACATGGAGGCGATCGAAGCCCTCACCGCCGCCGCTTCCAGCCTCGAGGCCGACACGAGCTGCCATGTCGTCATTCTCACCGGCACCGTCACCCGTTTCTCGGCTGGCGTCGACCTCGAGGATGGCGATCTCTGGCGGCCGGATGCCGACCCCGTCGTGCGCAGCCGGGCGATGGCTGCCGGCGGAGTCATGGTCGACCGCTGGGCGCGTCTGCCGCAGGTCACGATCGCTGCGGTGGAAGGTGCCGCGATCGGCGGTGGTGCGATCCTCGCCCTTGCCGCTGACTTTCGTTTCGCCGCCGAAGGCGCCTATTTCCGTTTCCCCGAGGTGCGGCTTGGCATGACGCTCGGCTGGGGCGGCCTTCCGCTGTTGTCGAACCTGATCGGCTCCGTGCGTACCAAGCGCGCGCTTTTCACCGACCAGCGCATCGAGGCGGCCGAAGCCCTGCAGATCGGCCTTTGCGATGAGACGGCGGGGAGGGGAGAAGCGCTGGACGCGGCCCGGGCCTTCGCCGCGAAGATCGCCGAGTGCCCCGCGGCATCGCTGCGAATGACCAAGCGTACGATCGACACGCACTTGCGGACGAACTGGGCGGCGGCCTACGAGGCGGACCAGTTCTACCTGTCACGCGTCCTGACGGAAGCGACCGGCTGAAACGGCGGGCGCGACTGAAAATAATTCAAGAGGAGGAGAGAACGCATGCAATTCAAGTCAACCATTCTCGGTGCAGCTCTGGCGCTGCTTTCCGCAACGACGGTGCTGGCCGAGCCCTATCGGCTCGGTGTCCTCACGGACATGTCCGGCATGAACTTCGACCTCGCCGGCAAGGGCTCGGTCGTGGCCGCGCAGATGGCGGTCGAGGACTTCGGCGGCAAGCTCTTGGGCGAACCGATCGAGGTGATCGTCGGCGACCACCAGAACAAGCCCGACATCGGCTCGACGCTTGCGCGCCGTTGGATCGACGAGCAGAACGTCAAAGCCGTCATCGACGTGCCGACGTCGTCGGTCGCCATGGCGGTGCAGGAGATCACCCGCAATTCCGACGTCGCCTTCCTGGTTTCGACGGCCGGTTCTTCCGACCTGACCGGCAAGGCCTGCTCGCCGACGACCGCCCAGTGGACCTGGGATACCTATGCGCTGGCGAATGGCACGGGTCGCGCCATCACCGAAGAGGGCGGCAAGAAGTGGTACTTCATCACCGTCGACTACACCTTCGGCCACGCGCTTGAGCGCGACACTTCCGACGCGGTTCTCGCGACCGGCGGCGAGATCGTCGGAACCGTTCGCCATCCGCGCGAAACCACCGACTTCTCGTCATACCTGCTGCAGGCACAGTCGTCCGGTTCCGAAGTGGTGGCACTTGCAAACTCCTCGGGCGACACGATGACGGCGCTGAAGCAGGCCGCCGAATACGGCATCACCGCTTCCGGCCAGCGCATCGCCGGCATGTTGCTGTTCCTTTCGGACGTCCATGCCGTCGGCCTCGAAACGGCGCAGGGCCTGACGCTCACCACCGGCTTTTACTGGGACTTCGACGACGAAACCCGCGCCTGGTCGAAGCGGTTTGGCGAGCGCATGGACGGCAAGATGCCGACCATGGTCCATGCCGGCGTCTACTCGTCGGTGATGAACTACCTCAAGGCCGCGGAAGCGGCGGCAAGCGTCAGCGGCAAGGCCGTTGTCGACAAGATGCGCACGATGGACATCAACGACTTCTTCGCGCGCAACGCCTACCTGCGCGAGGATGGCCGGATGGTCCACGACATGTATCTCGTTCAGGTGAAGACGCCGGAAGAATCGAAGGGACCGTGGGACTATTACAAGGTCCTGCGCACCATTCCTGGTGACCAGGCCTTCCGCCCGCTCGACACCAGCGAATGCCCGTTGGTCAAGAAATGATGCATTCGGCGCGCCTCGCAGAAAATGCCGGTGCCGCCAAGCCCCGTGCCGTATTGTCGGCACGGGGACTGTCGCGGACCTTCGGTGGCTTCCACGCGGTGAAGAACGTCGACCTCGACGTTCACAATGCCCGCGTTCACGCCCTGATCGGACCGAACGGGGCGGGCAAGACCACGGTTTTCAACCTTCTGACAAAATTCCTGCCGCCAAGCGGCGGCAGTATCCTGCTCGATGGTACCGACATCACCCGCACCCCGCCTGCGCGCGTGGCGCGCATGGGTCTGGTTCGCTCGTTCCAGATCTCGGCGACCTTCCCGCAGATGACGCTGCTCGAGAACGTCCGCATCGCGCTGCAGCGCCCGAACGGCCTGGCAATCCAGTTCTGGCGCTCGATGGGCTCGCTTGCCCATCTCGATCGCCAGGCGCTCGACCTTCTCGAACGGGTCGGGTTGCAGGACAGGCGCCACAGCCGCGCCTGCGACCTGTCCTATGGGCGCAAGCGCGCGCTCGAGATCGCCACCACCCTGGCGCTCGACCCGAAGGTGCTGCTGCTCGATGAGCCGCTGGCCGGCATGGGCCAGGAAGACGTGGCCGTGATGGCGGGCCTGATCAGCGAAGTCGCCAGGGATCGGGCGGTCCTGATGGTCGAACACAACCTGAAGGTCGTCGCCGAGATCTGTCATGACGTGACGGTGCTCCAGCGCGGCGAAATCCTGACCACCGGCGACTATGACACGGTCAGCTGCGATCCGCGCGTGCGCGCGGCCTATATGGGAAATGAGGAAGATGCATAGAGGCGAACCGCTTCTCTCGGTACGCGGGCTCAATGCCTGGTACGGGGAAAGCCACGCTCTGCATGGCGTGGATATCGACATATGGGAGGGTGAGACGGTCACCCTGCTCGGCCGCAACGGCGTCGGCAAGACGACGACGCTTCGCGCCATCATGGGCATCCTGCGCAAGCGCTCGGGCTCGGCCGTTTTCAATGGCCGGGATCTGCTGAAACTGCCGCTGCACCGGACCGCCCATTGCGGCATCGGCTTCGTGCCCGAGGAGCGCGGCATCTTCGCGACGCTGACGGTGGAAGAAAACCTCATGCTGCCGCCGGTCGTCGCCAAGGGCGGCATGTCGGTGGAAGAAATCTACGAGCTCTTCCCGAACCTTCTCGAGCGCCGTTCGAGCCCCGGAACCAAACTCTCCGGTGGCGAACAGCAGATGCTGGCGATCGCCCGCATCCTGCGCACCGGCGTGAAGCTGATCCTGCTCGACGAGCCGACCGAGGGACTGGCCCCGGTCATCGTCCAGCGCATCGGCGAGATGCTGCAGGCGCTGAAGCGGCGCGGCCTGACCGTGCTTCTGGTCGAGCAGAATTTCCGCTTTGCCGCCAAGATCGCGGACCGCTTCTACGTGATGGATCACGGGCTGGTCACCGACAGCTTCACCACGGCGGAACTGCCGGATCGTATCCAGTCACTCAACCGGGCGCTGGGAGTTTGAACATGACGATGATTTTCGGCGTTCCACTGCAGGCACTGCTCGGACAGCTTCTGGTCGGGCTGATCAACGGCTCCTTCTATGCCGTTCTCAGCCTCGGCCTAGCGGTCATCTTCGGGCTGTTGCGCATCATCAACTTTGCCCATGGCGCCCTCTACATGCTGGGCGCATTCGTCGGCTACCTGCTGCTGGCCTATGCCGGCATCGGCTACTGGCCTGCGCTCGTCATCGCGCCGCTGGTCGTCGGCCTGCTCGGCGCCGTCGTCGAGCGGACCATGTTGTCGCGTCTCTATCGCCTCGACCATCTCTACGGACTGCTGTTCACCTTCGGTCTCGCCCTGTTCGTCGAGGGCACGTTCCGCTACTTCTACGGTTCCTCCGGCCAGCCCTATGCGGTCCCGGCGAGCCTTGCGGGCGGTACCAATCTCGGCTTCATGTTCCTGCCCAACTATCGCGGCTGGGTCGTCGTCGCCTCGTTTGCCGCCTGCATTGGAACCTGGCTGCTGATCGAACGCACCAAGCTTGGTTCCTATCTCAGGGCCGCGACCGAAAACCCGACGCTGGTTCAGGCGTTCGGCGTCAATGTGCCGCTGCTGCTGACCTTCACCTATGCGTTCGGATGCGCACTCGCCGGCTTTACCGGCATTCTCGCCGCGCCGATCTATCAGGTCAGCCCGCTGATGGGCTCGAACATCATCATCGTCGTCTTCGCCGTCGTCGTCATCGGCGGCATGGGCTCGATCCTCGGCGCCATAGCCACCGGCTACATGCTTGGCCTGGCCGAAGGCTTGACCAAGGTGTTCTACCCGGAAGCCTCCAACATCGTCGTCTTCGTCATCATGGCCATCGTGCTGCTCGTTCGCCCGGCCGGGCTATTCGGAAAGGAAGCGTGACATGGCCGAAACCACCTTGTCCCCCGCCATCGCACAGCCGGAAAAGGGGCGGGCGCCTCTTCGGCTCGCCGCAGTTCTCGTCGGCATTGCCGCGCTCGTGGTCGCGCCGATGTTCTTCTATCCTGTCTTCATCATGAAGGTGCTGTGCTTCGCGCTCTTTGCAAGCGCCTTCAACCTGCTGCTCGGCTATACCGGGCTCCTGTCCTTCGGCCATGCGGCGTTCTTCGGCGGGGCAGCCTATGTCGCCGCCCACGCCACCAAGGTATGGGGGCTGTCGCCGGAACTCAGCATTCTCGCCGGTGTCGCGGTCGCCATCGTCATCGGCGCGGTCATGGGCTTCATCGCCATACGGCGTCAGGGCATCTACTTCGCGATGATTACGCTCGCGTTGTCGCAGATGTTCTATTTCTTCTGCCTCCAGGCGCCGTTCACCGGTGGCGAGGATGGCATCCAGGGCGTCCAGCGTGGCCGTCTGTTCGGGGTGATCGACCTCGCCCAGCCGATGAACATGTACTACGCCGTGCTTGCGATCTTCCTCATCGGCGTCTTCTGCGTCTGGCGGATCGTCAATTCGCCGTTTGGCGCCATCCTGAAATCCATCCGCGAGAACGAGACGCGGGCGATTTCGCTCGGGCTTTCGGTCAGCTACTACAAGCTTGCCGCCTTCGTCATGTCGGCCGCGATCACCGGGCTGGCCGGCGCCACGAAGGCACTGGTGTTCCAGTTCGCGACGTTGACGGACGTCACCTGGCAGATGTCCGGGGAGGTGATCCTGATGACGCTGATGGGCGGGATCGGAACCCTGATCGGACCGATCGTCGGCGCAGGCCTCGTCGTCACCCTCCAGAACGTTCTGGCCACTTCGGATTTCCCGGTGACGGTGATCACGGGTGCAACCTTCATGCTCTGCGTCCTCACCTTCCGGCGGGGGATTGTCGGCGAGATCGAGGCCCTTCTCGGTCGCAGGAACGGTAAATGACTGACCTCACCGGACTTCGGATCCTTTCCACCCACGTTGCCGATGCCTGGGTGGATTACAACGGGCATATGGGCGACTTCGCCTACGGTATCGTCTTCTCCGATGCCGCAACCGCCTACATGGACCGCATCGGCATCGATGCGTCCTACCGCACCGAGACCGGGGCAACGCTCTACACGCTCGACAGCCGCATCGGCTTCCTGCGGGAATGCCATGGAGGCGAGGCGCTGCATGTCGACCTGCTGGTGATCGACGCGGATCGCAAGCGGCTTCATCTCTTCATGCGGATGGTCGATGCCGGGGGCGAGGAACTGGCAGTTTGCGAGCAGGTGCTGATGCACGTCTCCCGCGCCGGCGGCGAGCCGCGTTCGGCACCGCTGCCCGAAACCGCACTCGCCGTTCTCGATGCGGATCGCGCCGCCCATGAGGCCATCACCCGCCCCGCCTGGCTCAGCCGCCGCATCGGGCTTGCGCGCGGCTGACTGTCGGCGGTTACGACCGGGTTGTGAAGCAGCGCCGGCTCAGAAGGTGAGCACGATCCGGCCGCGCAAGCCCCCGGCCTCCAGCAGCCGGTGCGCCTCGGCGGCTTTTTCGAAGGGCAGGGTCCGGGCGACGCGAAGCGTGATGCGGCTCTGCTCGGCGAGCTCCCGCAGCCGGTCGAGGGCCGCGTGATTGCGTGCGTATTTCGGCACGAAGGTACGCTCGGTGACGATGCTGCGTTCGGTGACGAGGGACGCGCCGGGGGCCGAGGTCACGATCCTGCCGCCGTCGCGGACTGCATGCGCCACGGCCTGGTCGATCCCTGCGGTGTCGACAAGCCCGTCGGCGCCGTCGGGTGCCTGCTTGCGCACCAGTTCGGCAAAATCGGCTCCGCGCGGCAGCACGACATCGGCGCCAAGCTCCCTGACCAGTTCGACGTCCTTGGGAGCCGCGTCCGCGATCACCCTGAACCCGTCGGCCTTGGCCAGTTGCAGGGCGTAGCCGCCGACCGCGCCGGCCGCGCCGACGACGACCACGGTGCCGCCCGCGGGAAGCTTCAGAAGATCAAGAGCCATGCGGGCGGTCAGTCCGTTCATCGGCAGGGTGGCGGCCTCGACATCGGTCGCCCCGGCCGGCGCCCGGACCACGGATTGAGCGGGAACGACGAGATATTGGGCATAGGCGCCATGGGACCCGGAAACGACCGCGACCGCCATGGCGCGGTCACCGACTGCAAGGTCGGTGTCGGTATCCCTGCGGATCTGGTCGATGACGCCCGCTGCCTCCATCCCCGGGACGTAGGGTGGCTTGGCGTCGGAGACGAAGGCGAGGCCCCGGCGCACCATCGCGTCGACCGGGTTGACCGTCGCGGCGTGAACCCGGATCCGGACCTCGCCCGGCCCGGCTTCCGGGGTGGGCAGGTCCATGAGGTGCAGGACTTCGGGTCCGCCGAATTCGGTGAGTGCTACGGCTTTCATGGCTGCTCCTGACCCATGTTTTCGCGCTCGGCGCCCGCCGCGACCATCCGGCCCCGGACGAGCCGACACCGAATGCCTCTCCCCGGCCGTATCGCTTCAATATTAGTACGATCAAAGGCAGTGGGCCATGAGGACTTCACAGGGTGCGAAGAAGGCGAGGGGGCGCCGGATGCTCCCTGTGTGCGTCGCCCCCCAGCTTCCCGAGGCGTCAGGTCGAGCTATGCCACAGTCCGTCGGCCCCTTTTTCGAGCATCGGCGTGGAAAAGCAGCCGCGGACGATGTCCGTCCAACCGCCATAGGGCTCGGACCCGGTGTCTAGCCAGCGATCGGACTGGAGCATCGCCGCGCCGACGACGACGGGTCGGATGCCGAGGCCGTCGAGCAGGGTCAGGCCGGCGCGGATCGAACGTCCGCTGGAGATCACGTCATCAACGAGCGCGACGCGGCGATTTTCGATCAGCGGAAGCATGCGCGGATCGACATAGAGGCGCTTGCTCTGATCG
>JAEWPB010000008.1 GCA_023399465.1 Pseudomonadota bacterium | reverse complement strand
CGATCAGCAACAAATATATATAATATTGACAAGTGACTTGGGGCTGGGTGATGATCCTCGTGCCGTAGCTTAGGGGGCGGCGTCATAAGAAGTAAATCTGGGAGAGAACAGATGAAAAATTTGAAATCCGGCCTGCTTTCGGGTCTGGTCCTTGCCGGCGTTCTTGCTGCCGGCATCAGTGGCGCCGCGGCTGATCCGGTTCGCATCGGTGTTGCCAATTTCGGTGAGCATCCGCAGCTCAATGCGGCGATTGCCGGCTTCAAGAAGTCGCTTACCGACAACGGTTTCGTCGACGGCAAGGACGTGGTCTACACCGAGAGCCACACCAATTTCGACGCATCTCTGGTGCCGCAGATGATCGCCAAGCTGCAGGCCGAGCAGCCGAAGCTGGTGTACACCATCACCACGCCGGTTTCGCAGATCGCCAAGAAAGCGCTTGCCGGTTCGGGGATCAACATCGTGTTTTCGGCCGTAACCGATCCGGTCGCCGCCAAGCTCGTTCCCTCGTGGGAAGCCGGTGATGACGGCATGACCGGCGCGACCGACCTGCAGGATATTGCCGCGGTGATGGAATTCACCAAGAAGCTGCTTCCCAATGCCAAGCGCTTCGGCGTTCCTTACAATCCGGGCGAGGCCAACGACGTCGCGCTTGTCGAGAAGATCAAGGAAGCCGCTCCGGCTGCCGGCTTCGAGGTTGTCGCCGTTGGCGTCGACAACGTCAATGACATCCAGCAGCGTATTGCCTCATTTGCGGGCAAGGCGGACGTGATCTACACGCCGGCATCGAACCTGCTCCAGCCGGCCGTTGCCGCCGTTTCGGCTGCTGCCCGCCAGGCCGGCATTCCGATCGTCAACTCCGACGACGGCGCGGTCCGCGATGGCGTCGTTCCGGCAAGCTTCTCCGTAAACTACGAGCAGGTCGGCATCAACGCCGGCAAGATCGCTGCCGATATCCTGAAGGGCGCGGACCCGAAGACGATCGCACCGTCCCGCCCTGCCTACGCAGACCACGCTCCGACGATCTCGAAGAAGGCGATGGCGGCATTCGGTGTCGAAATCCCGGCATCTCTGGCCGATTGCGGCTGCATCGTCGACTGATACAGGCTTCGTCAAATCCGGTGGCGGCTCCCTGCCGCCGCCGTCAATGGAGGGACGGATGCTCGAAATCAGATCTGCACGCAAAGTCTTCTACAAGGGAAAACCGGACGAAAAGACCGCTCTCGACGGTCTCGACCTGTCGCTCGCCACCGGAACGTTCGGCATCGTCATCGGCTCCAATGGCGCCGGCAAGAGCAGCATGCTCAATGCCATATCCGGCGCGCTCGACCTCGATTCCGGTCAGGTCGTCATCAACGGTGCCGACGTCACCGCAATGCCGGTGCACAAGCGCGCCGTGCGCCTCGCACGCGTCTTCCAGGATCCGATGCGCGGCACTGCCGCCAGCATGACGGTTGCCGAGAACATGCTGCTGGCCGAACTGCGCAGCAAGAAGCGCACCTTTCGCCGCGGGCTGAACGCCAAGCGCCTCGCGGAATATCGCGACCGCCTTGCGCTGCTCGGCCTGGGCCTCGAAAATCGCCTCGATACCCGCGTGGAACTGTTGTCCGGCGGCCAGCGCCAGTCGCTGTCGCTGATCATGGCGGTCGGCGGCTCGCCGGAACTGCTGCTTCTCGATGAACATACCGCGGCGCTCGATCCGCGCACGGCCGACATCGTCATGCAAGCGACGGTGCGTACCGTCGAGGCCCTGAAACTCACCACGCTGATGGTGACCCACAACATGCAGCATGCCGTCGATTTCGGAGACAGCGTCATCATGCTCGATGCCGGCAAGGTCAGGCTGGAAATCTCCGGCGAGGAAAAGGCCAATGTCACGGTTGCCGACCTGATCGGCCACTTCGCGGTGAAAACCGATCGCATGCTGCTGGCGAGCTGACCATCATGGATATTTTTCAGACCATTCTCACGAGTTTCATCTCGCTTGTTCCTGTCACGCTGGCGCAGAGCCTGATCCTGGCATTCGTGGTGCTCGGCATCATGATCCCGTTCCGCACGCTCAATTTTCCGGATCTGACCAGCGAGGGTGCCTTTCCGCTTGGCGGTTGCGTCTGCGGGATCCTGCTGGCGGCCGGGGCTTCGCCGCTGTCCGCCATCGGGCTTGCGATCGTCGCCGGGTTCCTCGCGGGCTGCTGCACCGCCTTCATCCACTTGCGGTTCCGCATTCACACGCTGCTTGCCGGCATCCTGATGATGACGATGCTCTACAGCATCAACCTGCGCATCATGGGCAAGTCGAACCTATCGGTCTTCGGAACGCCCTCCGTGTTCGACTGGGTTCCCGGTGTGCAGCCAGGATTCCCGGTGAGCAAGATCGTCGTTGCCGGGTTGATCGGGGTCCTCGTCTTCCTCGCGCTGAACATGTTCTTCCGCACCGAAAAGGGCACGGCCATCCGCGCCGTCGGGGCCAATCCCGACATGGCCGAGGCACAGGGCATCAATGTCTGGGCCGCTACCATCGCCGGGGTTGGCCTTGCCAGCGCCTTCTCGGCGCTCAGCGGTGCGCTGATGGTGCAGAGCCAAGGCTTTGCCGACGTCAACATGGGTCTCGGTATCCTCATCAACGGCCTTGCGGCCCTGATGATCGGCGAGGCGATCGTCGGCAAGCAGACGGTTCTGCGGCAACTGCTCGCCCCCTTTGTCGGCGCGATCGTCTACTATCAGCTCGTGTCGCTCTGCCTTGCGGCAGGCATGCCGCCGCCGGACCTGAAGCTCGCGACAGGCCTGTTCGTGCTCGCCATGCTTGCCCTGCCGAGCCTGCGTCGCGGCCGCGGCCCGGCCCCGGCCCGTGAAACCGTTCGCGAATAAAAAAGGACTGCCTGAAATCATGAGTGGGATACCCGATATCGCCGCGATCGAAGCGCTGGATGCCGCCGATCCGCTACGTTCGATGCGCGAACGTTTCAGCCTGCCCGAGGGGCTGATCTATCTTGACGGCAATTCGCTGGGGGCGGCCTCGTCCGCGGCCTTCGGCGAGTTGCAGAAAGCGGCAGCCGCCGAATGGGGGCAGGACCTCATCCGCGCCTGGAACAAGGACGGCTGGTTCGACATGCCGGTCGAACTCGGCGACCGGATCGGCCGGCTGATCGGTGCCGCACCCGGCCAGACGGTCGTTTGCGACACCACCTCGATCAATATCTACAAGGCGCTGCATGCGGCGATGGGGCTCAGGCCCGACCGCTCCGTGATCGTTGCCGAGGGCGGCAGCTTCCCGACCGATCTCTATATCGCGGAAGGTGTTGCCTCGACGCGGCCGGGTACAGTTCTGCGCCTCGAAGGCGTCGATGCGCCCGGTATCGAGGAATTGCTGGACGACAGCGTCGCCGTCGTTCTTGTCAACCATGTCAACTACAAGTCCGGCGAACTGCGCGACATGGCCGCCCTGACCCGCAAGGCTCACGAGGTCGGTGCGCTTGTCGTCTGGGACCTGTGCCACACGGCCGGCGCGCTGCCCGTCGAACTCGATGCGTCGAAGGCCGATTTCGCCGTCGGCTGCACCTATAAGTACCTCAATGGCGGGCCGGGCGCCCCGGCCTTCATCTACGTCGCCGACCGCCATCTGGCCGAGGCACGGCAGCCGCTCAGCGGCTGGTGGGGGCACGCGCGGCCCTTCGCGTTCGAACAGAGTTACGCGGGGGACGCCGGTATCCGACGCTTCCAGTGCGGCACCCAGCCGATCCTGTCTATGCGTGCGCTCAAGGGGGCGCTCGACATCTGGAACGATGTCGACATGGCCGCCGTGCGCGCGAAAAGCATCGCACTGACGGACCTGTTCATAGAGCTCGTCGAGGCGAAATGCGCGGGTCACGGCCTCACGCTCGAATGTCCGCGCTACGGGGCGAAGCGCGGCAGCCAGGTCTCGTTCGAGCACGAGAACGCCTACGCCATCATGCAGGCGCTGATCGAGCGCGGAGTGATCGGCGATTTCCGCGCACCGGCGACGCTTCGGTTCGGCCTTACCCCGCTCTATGTCAGTTTCATGGATGTATGGCGCGCGGTCGAAATCCTCGAGGACATCCTCAGCACCGGTGCGTGGAAGGATCCGCGCTTTTCCGTCAAGGCGGCCGTGACCTGAAATTGACCGGGAAGTGATGTCGGGCGGCCGGTGGCCGCCCGTTTTCATACGCCGAGGTAGCGGTCCCGCAGTTCCGGCGTCAGCGCGTCGGGCGCTCCTTCGAACACGGTCAGCCCCTTTTCCAGAACGAAGCAGCGATCCGCCACCGGCAACAACTCCGACAGTGTCTTGTCGACCACCAGGATCGATTGTCCGCGCGCCTTCAAGGTTCGGATGGCGGCCCAGATGTCGTGGCGGATGACAGGAGCCAGGCCCTCGGTCGCTTCGTCAAGGATCAGAAGCCGCGGATTGGTCATCAGGGCGCGACCGATCGCCAGCATCTGCTGCTCCCCGCCCGAAAGCGTGTTGGCATACTGGTCGCGCCGCTCGCCGAGGCGCGGAAACAGTTCCACCACCTTGTCGAAGGTCCACTCGCTGCCGCGTGCGGCGGCGAGAAGGTTCTCGAGCACGGTGAGGTTGGGGAAGCAACGTCGACCCTCCGGCACCAGTCCGAGACCGAGGCGCGCGACGCGATGCGGTTGCATGCCGGCGATCTGGCGGCCGGCAAAGTTGATGGTGCCGGCGCGCGGCCGCGCGAGGCCGAGAATGGAGTTGATCGTCGTCGTCTTGCCCATGCCGTTGCGCCCCATCAGCGCGACGACTTCGCCTTCCCTCACGTCGAGGGCAACGCCGAACAGGGCCTGGGACGCGCCGTAGAAGGTCTGGATTCCCTTGAGTTCGAGCAGGCTCACGCGGCGTCTCCAAGATAGGCCCGGCGGACTTCCGGGTTGTTGCGGATCTCGTCGACGGTGCCGGTGGCGATGATGCGGCCATAGACGAGAACGGAGATCCGGTCGGCAAGCGCGAACACGGCATCCATGTCGTGTTCGACCAGCAGGATCGGCGCCTCATGGCGCAATTTGTCGAGGAAGCCGGTCAGGCTCTTCGAGCCTTCCGGTCCCATGCCCGCCATCGGCTCGTCGAAGAGGAAGGCCTTCGAGCCCAGCGCGAGGGCAATGGCGATTTCCAGTTGCCGGCGTTCGCCGTGCGAAAGCTCGGCGGCCGGGAGGTTGGCGCGTCCGGCAAGACCGACGCGTTCCAGCATCGCCATCGCCGGTTCGGTCAGGCTGCGATCGCCCATGACCGGGCGGAAGAACCGGAAGCTCGATCCCTGGCGCGCCTGCACGGCCAGCATGACGTTGCGCAGCGCCGAGAATTCCTGCGCGAGCGAGGAGATCTGGAAGCTCCGGCCGAGACCGAGACGGGCGCGTCCCGCCATGTCGAGCCCGAGGACGTCATGCCCGAGAAAGCGGATCGAGCCGCTGGTCGGGGTCAGCGATCCGGAGATCTGGTGCATCAGCGTCGACTTGCCGGCGCCGTTCGGGCCGATCAGCGCATGGATCTCGCCGGGCATGAGCGTAAGGCTGACGCTGTCGGTTGCCTTCAGCGCCCCGAACGTCTTGCGCAGGTCGCGGATTTCAAGGATTGGCTCAGCCATGACGCGCCTTTCCTGCGAGCAGGCCCAACAGGCCGCCGCGTGCAAACAGCACGACGCCGAGCAGGATCAGGCCAAGGAAGAATTGCCAGCGCTCGGTAATGCCGCCAAGCGCGTATTCGAAGAAGACATAGAGCATCGCACCCGCGAGGGGCCCGAAAAGCCGCGCCTTGCCGCCGAGGATGATCAGGATGATCAGTTCGCCGGACATGTGCCAGGAGAGCATCGACGGGCTGACGAAGCGGTTGAGATCGGCAAACAGCGCGCCCGCAAGTCCGGTCATCATGGCCGAGATGGCGAAGGCGGCCAGCCGGATATTGAAAGGTGCAATGCCGACCGCGGCAAGCCGGGTCGCATTCTGCCGCGCGGCCTCGAGAGCGGCGCCGAAACGCGAACCGCGCAATGCCCAGAACAACAGCAGGCCAGCCATCAGCAGGGTGTAGCAGACCAGGAAATAGGGCAGCGGTTGCGCGGTATTGATGCCGGGAAAGCTGTTGCGGGTATAGATCGACAGTCCGTCCTCGCCGCCATAGGTCGGCCAGGAGACGGCGAAGTAGTAGATCATCTGCGCGAAGGCGAGGGTGATCATGATGAAGTAGACGCCGGTGGTGCGCAGGCTGATCAACCCGATCGGCAATGCCACGAGGCCGCAGAGGACGATTGCCACCAGCCATATGACGGGCATGGATGTCGTCGCCTCGATCCCGAGGAACAGCGGTTCGGCGTTGAAGGCGTGGGTCGCCATGATGCCGGCGACATATCCGCCGAGGCCGAAGAACGCGGCATGGCCGAACGACACCAGGCCGCCAAGGCCGAGCGCGATGTTGAGTCCGACGGCCGCGAGCGCCAGGACCGCGATGCGGGTCGCGAGCGTGATGTAGAATGGCTCGCCGATGGCCGAGGCGACCAGCGGAATGGCAAGAAGGGTGAGGGCCAGGGCCGAATTGACGATGGTTTCACGGGTCATGGCCATTCCTCACGACTGCGCGGCAAACAGGCCGCTCGGCCGGAATGCGAGGATGAGGGCCATCACGATGTAGATCAGCATCGAGGCGAGTGCTCCGCCGATCGGTCCGGCCTGGGCGGCGGGCACGATGAATGCGATGGCCTTCGGCAACAGGAAACGTCCCATCGTATCGACGAGCCCGACGAGAATGGCGCCGCAGAGCGCCCCCTTGATCGAGCCGATGCCGCCGATGACGATGACGACGAACGCAAGGATCAGCGCCGGTTCGCCCATGCCGACCTGCACCGACTGGAGCGCGCCGACAAGCGCGCCGGCCAGTCCGGCGAGCGCCGCGCCGAGCGCGAAGACCACGGTGTAGAGGGTCCGGATGTCGACGCCGAGGGCGGCGATCATCTCGCGGTCGGATTCGCCGGCGCGGATGCGCATGCCGAGGCGGGTCCGCGAAATCAGCAGGTAGAGCCCGACGGCCACCACGATGCCGACGCCGATGATGGCGAGGCGGTAGAGCTGGTACTGGCCGCCGCCGGGAAGGGGCACGGCACCCTGCAAAAGCGGCGGGATGTCGAGATAGAGCGGGAACGAGCCGAACAGCCAGCGCGTGGCTTCGGAAAAGATCAGGATCAGTGCGAAGGTGGCGAGCACCTGGTCGAGATGGTCGCGTTCATAGAGCCGGCGGATGACCGCGACTTCCATGATCGCCCCGGCTGCCGCGGCGGCGATCAGGCTTGCCACGAGGCCGAGCCAGAAGGAGCCGGTCGCTGCGGCGACTGCCGCGCAGGCGAAGGCGCCGACCATGTACAGTGAGCCATGGGCGAGATTGATAAGGCCCATGACGCCGAAGATCAGCGTCAGGCCGGCGGCCATGAGGAACAGCATCACGCCGAGCTGCAGCCCGTTTAGAAGTTGTTCGAGCAACAATGCGATGGACAAGTGGACGATCCGGACTTTGGTTCAATAGCTCTAAGGAAAGGTGTAGCCGGGTGTAGCATGTTCCGAACCGCCGACGTGCCGGTGATCTTCAGGGCACGTCGGCTGAACGGGAAGCGCCGGATGCTTACATCTTGCACTGCTCGGCGTAAGCGTCCTTGTGAGCTTCGAAGGCAGTCGCGACGATCTTGTTGGTCAGCACGTCGCCTTCCTTCACCACTTCGCGCACGTAGACGTTCTGGATCGGGTGGTTGTTGTTGTTGAAGGTGAAGCTACCGCGCACGGACTTGAAATCCGCAGCCTTGAGGGCGGCGCGGAACGCGTCCTTGTCCTTGACGCTCGCCTTGGAAAGCGCGGCGAGGATCAGGTTGGCGGTATCCCAGCCCTGTGCTGCATAGATCGACGGCAGGCGGTTGTATTCGGCCTTGAAGGCTTCGACGAACTGCTTGTTGGCTTCGTTGTCGAGGTCCTTGGACCAAGTGGCCGAGTTCTTCACGCCGAGTGCGGCGTCGCCGATCGCGCCGAGCACGTCCTGGTCGAAGGAGAAGCCCGGACCCATGACCGGGATGGTCACGCCGGACTGGGCGTACTGCTTCATGAACGAGATGCCCATGCCGCCCGGCAGGAAGAAGAACACGGCATCGGCGCCGGAATTGCGGATCTGGGCGATTTCGGCGGCGTAGTCGGTCTGGCCCACCTGGGTATAGACTTCACCCGTAAGTCCACCCTTGTAGAAACGCTTGAAGCCGGTCAGCGAATCCTTGCCCGCCGGATAGTTGGGAGCGAGGATGAAGACCTTCTTGTAGTCTTGGTTGGCGTATTGCCCCATCGCTTCGTGGAAGTTGTCGTTCTGGTAGGCGACGTTGAAGTAGTTCGGGTTGCAGTTCGCACCGGCTAGCGCTGACGGGCCGGCGTTCGGCGAGAGGTAGAACACATCCTGCGCGACGGTATTGGGCACGACCGCCATGGCGAGGTTGGACCAGATGATGCCGGTCAGCAGGTCGACCTTGTCGCTCTGCAACATCTTTTCGGCGAGCTGGACGGCGATTTCCGGCTTCTGGGCATCGTCTTCGATCACGAGTTCGACGTCGGTGTTGCCCGACTTCTTTACCGCAAGCGCAATCGCGTCGCGGGTGTCGATGCCGAGGCCGGCGCCGCCGCCCGAAAGCGTGGTAATGACACCGATCTTGACCGGTTCGGCAAGGGCGAGGCCCGATACCGCCAGCGAAAGTGCGAACGAGCTGGTTGCAAGAATTTTCTTCATTCTGTTCTCCCTCTGAATTTTCAGTGATTATTCGGCTAGAGTCGGGTCCGAACTTTCCAGAGTTCGGGGAAGAGTTCAACCTCCAGCATCTTTTTCAGGTAGGATGCCCCCGATGTTCCACCGGTGCCGCGCTTCATGCCGATGATCCGTTCGACCGTGGTGACGTGGTTGAAGCGCCAGCGCCGGAAGTAATCCTCGAAGTCGACCAGCTTCTCCGCCAGTTCGTAGAGCATCCAGTAGCGCTGCGGGTCGCGATAGACGGCCTGCCATGCGAGCAGCACTTCCTCGCTTTCGGATCGGGTTTCGCGCCAGTCGGTGCGGAGGGCATCCGGACCGATGTCGAAGCCGTTGCGGCCGAGCAGCAGGATCGCCTCGTCATAGAGCGACGGTTCGGCGAGAATCGCCTCGAGCCTTGCGGTCAGCGCCGGGTCGTGTTCATGCGGGCGGAGCATGGCGAGGTTGCGGTTGCCGGCCATGAACTCGATCGCGCGGTACTGCCACGACTGGAAACCGGACGACTGGCCGAGCGAATTGCGAAACTCGGTGTATTCGCTGGGCGTCATCGTTCTCAGCACGTCCCAGGCGCTGTTCAACTGCTCGAAGATGCGCGAAACGCGGGTCAGCATCTTGAAGCTCGGCTGCAGCCGGTCGGCGCGGATCGAGCGGATTGCCGACCCGATTTCGTGCAGCGCGAGCTTCATCCACAGTTCCGAGGTCTGGTGCTGGATGATGAACAGCATCTCGTCGTGGGCCGTCGAAAGCGGTTCCTGGGCATCCAGGACCTTTTCCAGGTGCAGATAGTCGCTGTAGGACATGCGGTCCTTGAACGACATCTCCGCCCCCTCGGTCGCCGGATCGTAGGTCTTGCTCAATTGACGTTCTCCGTGCGTAGGCGGAAGCGCTGGATCTTGCCGGTCTGGGTCTTCGGCAAGGCGTCTATGAACTTCACCGAACGCGGATACTTGTACGGTGCTATCACTGCCTTGACGTGATCCTGCAGGCGCTTGACCGTCGCGGCATCGGCGGCCACGCCGTCGGCCAGCACCACATGGGCCTCGACGATCTGGCCGCGCTCGCCATCGGCGGCACCAATCACGGCGCACTCGGCGACATCAGGATGCGACAGCAGGGCGGCTTCGACCTCGGGCCCGGCGATATTGTAGCCTGCGCTGATGATCATATCATCCGAACGGGCGGCGAAATGGAAAAACCCGTCCTCGTCCTGGAAGAAGGCATCGCCGGTCAGGTTCCAGCCGTTGCGGACATATTCCTGCTGGCGGGGATCGGACATGTAGCGGCACCCGGTGGGTCCGCGAACGGCGAGGCGGCCGACGGTGCCGCGCGGCACTTCCTGCATGTCGGCGTCGACGATCCGGGCTTCATAGCCGCTGACGGGCTTGCCGGTGGAAGCGGCCTTGCGGTCTTCGAAGCGGTTGGAAATGAAGATGTGCAGCATCTCGGTGGCGCCGATGCCGTCGAGGATCGGCTTGCCGGTCTTTTCGCTCCACTCCTCGAAGACTGGAGCGGGCAGGGTCTCGCCGGCGGAAACCGCAACGCGCAGCGACGAAAGATCGGCGCCTTCGTCCATAGCCTTCATCATCGCCCGATAGGCGGTCGGGGCGGTGAAGGAAATGGTCGCCTTGTAGGTCTCGATGATCTGGATCATGTTCGGCGGGGTCGCCTGCTCCAGAAGCGTTGCAGCAGCGCCGAAGCGCAAGGGGAAGATTGCAAGCCCGCCGAGGCCGAAGGTGAAGGCGAGCGGCGGTGAACCGACAAAGATGTCATCCGGGGTGACGGCGAGAACCTCTTTGGCGTAGGCATCGGCGATGATCAGAAGGTCGCGATGGAAATGCATCGTCGCCTTGGGAACCCCTGTCGTGCCGGAAGTGAAGCCGAGAAGCGCGACATCGTCGCGGCCGGTGCGTACCGCGCTGAACGTCACCGGCTTGTCGAGGGCCGCCCGGTCGAGTTCGGCATCGTGATTGGCGGTTCCATCGAAGCCGATGACCTGTGTCAGGAAGGCGCTGTCCTTGGCGCAGGCGATCATCTCGTCCATCAGACGGGTGTCGCAGAGCGCAATGGTGATTTCGGCCTTGTCGACGATCTTGGCGAGTTCGCCGGCGCGCAGCATCGGCATGGTGTTGACGACGACGGCGCCGGCTTTCGTGGCGGCGAGCCAGCAGGCCACCATCGCCGGATTGTTGGCCGAACGGATCAGCACCCGGTTGCCCGGCTTCAGGCCGTAATTTTCCACCAGCACATTGGCGAGCCGGTTGGTCCAGTCGGACAGTTCCTTGTAGGTGCGGCGCCTGCCGTTGCCGATCAGCGCGACCCGATCGCCGAGGCCCTTCTCGACGAGGCGGTCGGTCAGTTCGACCGCGGCGTTGAGGTATTCCGGGTAGTCGAACCCGTCGAGCAGCAACTGCGGCCACTGGTCCTGCGGAGGAAGGTTGTCGCGAGTGAACGTGTCGATGTGCGCTGTCGGTCCCAGCATTGATAGCGTTTCCCAGTTTTCCAGGCCCCGGTCCGACTTGAACGTCGTTGAGGCATTCCCCTTGTTCTCCAGTTCGCGCGGAACAGTTCGCACAGGCCGGTTGCAAAGTGGCAACGACCGCAGAAACCGCGTCGAGACACGGCATATCCGAGCGGTGAACTGGTTATTTCGATGTGCATTTTGTTTGCGGTCGACGCGACGGGCAGCGCAAGGGCGGCCATCACGCGAAGCGGATTGTTGGCCCGGCGAGACCTCCCGTTCACGACCGAGCATGCCAACGATGACTCGCGTCGAAAAATATTTCAAGTATAAAATTTCTCGACTGGAAGATTGACTTTGGTCAGCTCGTCTCGCTTTCTGTCGACATGTAAAGGGATTAGTTTCGGGGGACTGACCGTGCTGGAAAGACAAATTCTCGATTGGGACAACGCCTATACCAACGGCGCCAATATCCCCGGTGGCGACCGCTGGCCGCAGGCATGGGTCGGACCGGCTCAGGCCTATCGCGATGCGATGCTCGCCGAAGACCGGGCAAGGCTGGACATCGCCTATGGTGACAAGCCGCGCAACCGGCTCGATCTTTTCCTGCCCGCAACGCCGGCCAAAGGCCTGGTGGTATTCGTCCATGGCGGTTACTGGCTGGCTCTCGACAAGAGCTTCTGGTCGCATCTGGCTGCCGGCGCCGTGGCGCATGGTTACGCCGTTGCCATGCCGTCCTATACGCTTTGCCCCGAAGTGAGGATTTCGGACATCGTGCGGGAAATCGGCGCGGCCATCGAGACGGCGGCGACGCTGGTCGACGGTCCGGTGATGTTGACCGGACATTCGGCCGGCGGTCACCTGGTGTCGCGCATGGTCGCGGCCACGTCGCCGCTCAGCCCGGCAGTGCGACAGCGCATCCGCAATGTGGTGTCGATTTCGGGGCTGCACGACCTGCGTCCGCTCATGCGGACCGCAATGAACGACAGGCTCGGCATCGACGAGGCCGAGGCGCTCTCGGAAAGCCCGGCGCTGCTCCTGCCGATGGAGAACGCCCGCATCACCTGCTGGGTCGGTGGCGGCGAGCGGGCGGAGTTCCTGCGCCAGAACGTACTGCTGGCCAATATCTGGACGGGGCTCGGAGCGAAGACGAGGGCGGTCGTCGAACCCGACCGCCACCACTTCAACGTCATTGATGGCCTTGCCGATCCGAAGCATGCACTGACGCGGGTGCTTGTCGAGGGCTAGCAGAGCTGCGCGGCGCGTCAAAGGTGCGTAGACGAGGGGTTGCAACACCGCGAGCGTGACCTACTTCCCTTTCCGCGGCACGCGAACGCGGATCGGGAGGTGCAGAGATGACGCCTTTGGATGTCATGTGGGTCGGTTTGGGTGGCGGTGTCGGATCATTGGCGCGATGGTGGATCGGGCGGCTCGTCGGCGAGCGCTACCACGGTCCGTTTCCGCTCGGGACATTCCTGATCAACATCACCGG
Organism: Pseudomonadota bacterium; assembly: GCA_023399465.1. Taxonomy (GTDB): domain Bacteria; phylum Pseudomonadota; class Alphaproteobacteria; order Rhizobiales; family Rhizobiaceae; genus Ferirhizobium. The sequence goes on along the minus strand of JAEWPB010000008.1, from coordinate 56,102 downwards.
CGCCTTCATCATCGGTTATCTTTCCGTGTTGTTCGGCGTCGACTGGCGTGACCGCTACGGCACCGCGCTGAATTCCGGCGTTCTCACCGGCGTCCTCGGCGGCTATACGACCTTCAGCAGCATGCAACTCGACGCCGCCAAGCTCGCGCGCCGCGGACAGGGGCCGCTGGCTGTTGGCTATCTCGTCCTGTCGGTGGTCGTCGGCCTGTTCGCCGCCTGGCTCGGGGCTTTTTTGGCCCGCATGCAGGGATGAGGGAGGACCGGTCATGATCGACATCGTCATCCTGGTCTTCATTGGCGGCGCAGTCGGGGCAATGGTGCGTGAATTCATCATGCTGATGGTGCCGCCGCTGGCGGACGGATTCCCGATGGACATCCTGGTCGCCAACGTCGTGGCATCCTTCCTGCTCGGCCTCGTCACCGCTCTCTATAACGGGAAGATCCACTCCAGCGACGTCAATACCCATGTCGGAACGGGCGTCATGGGCGGCATGTCCACGTTCTCGAGCTTTGCCTATGGCTCGGCGGTGCTGATGCAGCAGCCGCCAGTCGGCGCGATGGTTGCGGTAGCCTATGTCGTCGTCAGCATCGTGGTGGGCTATGCCGCGGTCCTTTGCGGACTGAAGCTCGGGGAGGCCTGGGCGCCGGCGCTGAAGCGGCATCCCGGTCTGGCGAGAGCAGTGGAAAGCGGTCTGCTGACAATCGAGAGCCGCCATTCCGTCGCCGACACCGCAAAACGGCTGGCCGAAAGGGCGCAATCCCAGGGCATGCAGGTCTTCTCCCGCGTCGATCACGCCGGGGGAGCGCATCAAGCCGGCCTGGACCTGCGCCCCACGGAACTGATCGTCTTCGGCAATCCTAAGAGTGGCACTCCCCTGATGCAGGATCACCAGACCGTCGGCGTCGACCTTCCCAGCAAGGCACTGATCTGGGAGGATGCACACGGCAAGGTCTGGCTGACCCTCAATGATCCGGGTTGGCTTGCGGAGCGCCACCATCTCACGACAGCGAGCGGGGATGCCGTCAAGGCATTGACGGACGTTAGTACCGCGCTGGCGAAATATGCTGCCGGGGAGTGAGCGGATGAGACAGCGCGCGGTCAGGCGCCATCCTGACCGGCATCCAGGCAGTGGAGATGGACCTGTTCGCTCCATCGCGAATGGCGGTGCAGCATCGCCGGGAGCAGGCGCCCGTTGCGCAGGACCACGGCACGGTCGGTGAGCCTCTCGAGAATTTCCCAGTCATGGGAAACGATGATCATGGCAATCGCCTGTTGCGACAGGATGGCTAGCATCCTCTCGAGATGCGTTTCATCCAGCGCATTGGTGGGCTCGTCGAGCAGCAGGATCCGCGGCCGCATGGCCAGGACGGCAGCCAGCGACACGAGACGCTTCTCCCCGCCCGAAAGATGATGGGTGATGCGATCGGCGAGATGACCGAGATGCAGATCATTGAGCAGGGTCCGCGCAAGACTTAGGGCATCCTGCCGGCGCATTCCGAGATTGAGCGGCCCGAAGGCGACATCGTCGATCACCGTCGGGCAGAAGAGCTGGTCGTCGGGATCCTGGAAGAGGTAGGCGGCCTTGGTGCGCACCTTGTGAAAATCGTTCTCGTCACCGCAGCGCATGCCGAAGGCGGTGATCTCGCCCGATGCGGGCTCAAGGCCGACGATGACGCGCAGGAGCGTCGTTTTTCCGACACCGTTGTCGCCGATCAGCGCCAGCCGCTCGCCGTGGTCAAGCGAGAGCGACAGCCCGTCGAGAATCTTGCGGCCGTTCCTGGAAACGCTGATCTGCTCAAGGCTGAGAAGGGGCGTCATGCGGCATACTCCATGACCAGCAGGCCGAACATGGCGCAAAGCAAGACGGAAGCGAATGCTGCGTCATATGGCTTGAGGGCGCCGGCGGGGGCTGTTGGCATGGCTCCCGAATATCCGCGGCAGCGCATCGCCTCATCGACCCGCTTTGCGCGCTCGATCGAACGCACGACCATCGTACCGGCCAGATTGCCGAAGGTGCGCCAGGTGTGAAGGTTGGACCCCGGACGGAACCCGCGCACGCGCATGGCGTCAGTCAGGCGGTTGGTTTCCGCGCGGAAGACCGACACGTAACGCACGGTGACCAGGAACAGTTTGACGAACTTGGGTGACACGCCGAGCGCCTCGGCGGCCTGGCCGATCCGCACCGGGTCAAGCGATCCGAGCAGGGCAAATATCGTCAGCGCGCAGATGTTGACCTTGACCGCCGCCCTTATGGCGCGGCCAAGGCCCTCCGCGGTGGCGGCCACCGGGCCGATGGTGAAGAGCGGTGTGCCCGGTACGGTGAACGGAAGCAGGATGAGAAGCACGACCATGAAACCTTCGACATGAAGGAGGCGATGGCGCAGTTCGCGCCATGACGACTTCGCCAGCCAGACAAGGAAGGCGGCCGCCGCCATCGAGAGGACCAGGACGGCCGGATTGTGAACGGCGGTGGCGAAGACGAGAATTGCAACCGTGGCGATCAGGCGTGTCTTGGGGTGCAGGTGATCGATCGGATTGTCCGGTGCTATGGTTTCGTTGGACAGGTCGCGGCGCGGCGTCATGGCTCATGCCGCCTGCCGGGAGGCGCGGTCCGGGTCCGGTTGCGGGAACGGGCCCAGAGCATCAGTCCGGCGAGGCCGATGATCACCGCGATGCCGCTCACCACGTCGGAGAAGCGCGCCCGTCCATCCGCCTCTGCATAGGCCTCGAGCAATGGCGCGAGTTGACGCGAGACGGCGCGATCGACGCTCCGGTCAATCATCACGGCAAGCTCCCGGGTCGATTGGGCGGTATCCGGAACAGGTTGAGGGGAACCGGTTGCCCGGGGCTCTTCGGTCCTTTCATCCGCGGCCTTTGCAGCACCGACCGCACCGAGTGCGCCATAGTCCGGGAAGCGACTTGCCGCTATCCGCGTCTCGGCCACATGCCCGTCGCCGGCATCGATGGTCAGGACGAGATCCGTTGGCGTCGCCGGTTTGAACTTGAAGCTGCCATCGGCACCTGCCGTCCCACGAAAGAGCTCGATGCCCTGGCCGTTGCGAATGACGAGTTGTGCTTCGCTCGGGCGTCCGCCGCCGATGAAAAATCCGTAGCCATGGACGGTTCCATCTTCGACGGTGGCGAACAGCTTGAGGCGGTGCGCATCCGCGGCGGTGGCGAAGCTGATGAATACGGCGATGATCGCGAGCAACCGGAAGCGAGCTAACTTCATTGCGTCGAACTCCTCTCGCCGAGGGGGGCCGGTATGCCGAATGTTTCCGGTCGCACGCGTTTGAGGAAGGTGACCGCAAAGCCGGTAATCAGCCCTTCGCCAATCATCAGCGGTACGTAGGTGACACTGATGATCTTCGCGGATGGGACGAAATCGGACGAGGACAGCATCAGCGCCAGAGCGACCCCGCAGCCGGTGCCGGCGACCGAAAGCACGGCGCAGATGAAACCGATCACCCCAGCCGAAAACGGCGGAAGCCGACGCACGAGGGGGAGGAAGACCCAGCCGAAGAAGACGCCCGGCAGCGCAATGTTGATCGTGTTGACGCCGAGGGTGGTGAGGCCGCCGAAGCCGAAGAGCAGGGACTGCAACAGCAGCCCCACCATGACCGCGGGAAAGGTCGCAAGCCCGATGGTCAGCCCCATCAAGCCGGATAGCAACAGATGGACGCTGGAGGGGCCGACCGGAACAGCGAACAGGGAAGCGACGAAGAACATGGCAGCGAGGATGGCGGTTTCGGGAATGCGGTCATCCTCGAGTCGACTGAGCGCGATTGACACCGCGACCGATGCGGCGACACCGCCGCCGACGATCACCGGGATGGATAAAAGGCCGTCAGGTATGTGGGCCATCGACCTCTCCGCTTGGGGCCGCGTGGAGCGCAATTGCCTCGACCTTGCCCGCTCATTTCATGTCGGTCGCCTTTACCCAGATCAGTCCGCCGAGTTCGACCGGGACCAGGCTGCCGTCCGGATGCTGCATCGGGTCATCGGCTTCTGTCAGCGCGGCAAATCCCCACCATCCCGCCCTCGGCATGGCATAGGAGAATTTTCCCCCGCCATCGGCCTTCAATACCTGGGTAACGAAAGCCGGGTTTGGCGCCTTGATCGCGCCGTCATTGACATATTCGACCTCGATTTCGGCATTGGGGACCGGCTGGCCGTTCTTGCGGACGATGCCGGTGAAGATGTTGCCGGTCCACAGCCCGGTCGGACGCGTCAGCGGCTCGATCTCGACCGGCAATCCGACAACGCCATCCCAGTTCTCGCCGGAGGCGTAACCATCGACCAGCACCTTCGCATAGTGGACGATGAACTTCTTTTCCGCCGGCTCCCAGTAGGGTTGAGGTTCGACGAAATAGACAGCGGCGCCGGGCTCGGTAATTTCATCCCTGGCCTGCCACGCACGTTGCCCGTCGATCTTCCGTTCCTCGAGCCGGTCAGTGAGATCAGTGACCATGCCGCCGCGCCTGACGCCGAACCGCTGCGGTTTTTCCATGTCCATCGTCGGGCCGCGATCCATCGGATGGGTAAACACCAGGTCGAGCGTCACCGGTCCGCCATCGGTCACGACATCGTCCGAGGGGATGAGTTCCTGGAAATGGGCAAAAGCCGCCGACGACATCGAAAACACGCATACGCTCGACAGAAGGAGTTGCTTCATTGCGTCACCTTTGCGGTTTCAGGACGATGGCGTGGTCGGATCCGATGTGCTCGCTGACTTGTCTCCGACGATGCCGTTCTTGATCGGCGCATGCGGATGCGGCTTGAGATCGGCCTTTGGCAGGAGGAACAGCCAGGTGGCAAAGACGAACGGCGCAGTGAAGGTCGGAATGCCGACCGGGGACACGGCCGCATCCAGCGCGCCCTGAACGATGACCGTGAAGATCGTGCCGAGCAATGCGTAAAGTCCGACCCGCCACGACGGCTGGTAGAACGTGCAACCCAGCCCGACCGCGGTCAGCACCGGGCTGAAGCCGTAGAGGCCGGCGTCGATGCTGGCGAGGCTCGCGCCGAATATAAGCGCAAAAAATATCGCGACAGCGGAGCCGACCAGCGCGAACACGCCGGCCCATATGGAACTCACGAGCAGCCCGATCACGATCAGCACGCCGCTAATGGCATTGTTGATCAGGAACACCTGCGCCGGCCCCTTCAGCAAGGCGGAGAGCAGCGCGAGGGGTCCGGCGGCGGTAATCTCGGACACGACGTTGGCGGCAGCGTGCGGCAGTTGCGGCGGTCCCATCGAGGCGATCGGCAGATGGCCGAAGGAATAGGCGGCAAGAACGAGGAACCAGGTCGTCAGCACGAAGGGAAAGGTCAGGGCCGGCGCTCCCCAGGTCTTCATGACGTTGGAGACCGCGAGCATGACCACTGTCGAGACGGCGCCGCCGATCAGGAGCAGCAGCCACATGGCCGCAGTGGGCTCCAGGAAGGTGGGCAGGGCGGCTCCCACGAGCACGCCGTTGAAGCCGAACAGGCCCTGCCGCAACGAGGGCTGGTCCACGGAAAGCAGCATGGCGGTGATGGTCGCTATGACCAGCGCGATGACGGCGCCGACGGCAATGTAGATCTGCTCGCCGACAATCGCGCCCCAGGTGATCCCCGCGAGGAAGAAAAGGCCGGTCAGGGGATTGTTCTGGAAGATCACCTGCCCGGCGCCGCGCAGGTTGATGTCGATGAAGCGAACTGCCGCATTGCTTTCAACGAGTGCGGACCAGCCTGATGATGCCTCTGCCATCGTCGTACCTCCCTAGGCCCAGAGAAAGTTCTCTGGCAAGCGAGCGCCCGCCACTTCCCGGCGGGCAAGGTCCCAGAAACGGCGAATTTCCGCGCGCACCGGGGCCGTTTCCATGCCAAGGACCTTGAACAGCAGGCCGGCGTCGTTCGGCAGCCGGCTGGCGCCGCTGGCCAGCCCCGCTTCCTCGTCGAAAGACGGCTCGATCGCATCGAAGATGCGGTCGGCATGAACTTTTGGGGTCAGCAGCACCACGTTGCCGAACATGTGGAAACGGCCCATGGCGCCGAGGCGCGCGACGCTGGCGCGATGCGGTTCGATCACGAACTTCTCGGTGAAAAGCGATGTCCCGTCCGGCCTTGCCGCGTGCACGGTCGACGAGAACAGGTCGTAGTGGAAGACCTCGCCGTCGCCATAGTACTTGCGCCCCGGCATCAGCATTTCGGAATAGACGAGCGTCGCCGTCGGATCGATGGTGATCTCGGTCTGCTGGAGAAACCGCGAATGCTTGTGCGGAATGACAGGATGCGGGATGTATTCGAGGTAGGAGCCGGCGGCGAGTGTGAAGGTCTGCGTCTGGGCGGCGTAGTTGGCATCCATCTCGTGAATGCGCGTCGCTGCCTGCGTGGTGATGTAGGCCTGGGTGTCCGGTGCCAGATCGACCTCGATCGCATAGCGGTCGCCCTGCAGGATGCCCCCTGCGTTGGAGATCATGCTGACGCATGGCAGCGCCGGCATTTCCTCGTCCCAGTAGAGCGCCTGCTGCACGATCAGCGGTGCCCGGCGATGCAGCGTCGCAAGCACGGTCCGTTCGGGCCGGAGCTCGAAGCCGAGCCGCAGAAAGGCGTTCTTGCCGAACGAGCCACTCGGCAACTGCTTGGGCTCGTCCTGATAGTTCGCCAGTTCCCGGGCAACGGTCGTCGTCATCAGGCGCTTTCCTTCCGGGGTTCGCTGTCGAACAGCACGTTTTCGCGGATCAGGCGCACCAGTTCCGGTATGCCTTCATCGGTCTTGCAGTTGGTGAAGACGAAGGGTTTCTTGCCGCGCATCAGGCGGGAATCATCGTCCATCACCTTGAGGCTCGCGCCGACATATGGGGCGAGGTCGGTCTTGTTGATGACGAGGATATCCGACTGGGTGATGCCGGGGCCGTTCTTGCGCGGGATCTTGTCGCCGGCGGCGACGTCGATGACATAGATGAAGAAATCGATGAGCGCCGGGCTGAAGGTCAGCGTCAGGTTGTCGCCACCGCTTTCGAGCAGCACCAGATCGGTATCGGGGAATTTCGCTTCCATTTCCTCGACCGCGGCGAGGTTCATGCTGGGGTCTTCGCGCACCGCCGTGTGCGGGCAGCCGCCGGTTTCGACGCCGACGATCCGTTCCTCGACCAGCACGCCGCGCAACGTGCGCTGCACATGCTTGGCATCCTCGGTGGTCACCACGTCGTTAGTGATCACCAGGATCCGATAGCCGAGTTCGACCAGAGGCGGCGTGATCGCCTCGATGATTGCAGTCTTGCCGGAGCCGACCGGCCCACCGATACCGATACGCGGAATTTTCTTCATCTCAAGATCCCCTTTTAATTCATGAACATGCGGACATGGCTCTTGACGTGAATAGCGGCGAGAATGTCGACCATCGGGGCGAAGCTCGCCATGTCGTCGATACCGGCGTCGGCAATCTCCTCGTAGGTCGCGGCCACGGTCGCGGTCGTTTCGAGCAGGATCTTCTGGGTATCGACGAAGGAGACGCGCATCAGCCGAAGGGCCGCCCCCAGGATGGTCGTGGCCACGCCATACTGCTGCACGCCGAAGGCATCCCGTCCGTCGACGCCGAGGGCGGCAAGGGTGATGCCGAGGCTGACGGGATGGGTCCCGGCCGTTTCCGCGCGCCTGATCCGCTCGAGCCAGGCGCGATTGAGGTCGTCGGCGATGGTCGTCGCGGAGAGTTCGCAGAGCTTCCGGCCCATGCGCACCGTCATCAGCCGCGTTTCCTCGTTGAGCTTGCGATCGAACACCGTGCGGTCGATGGTCAGCAGCGTTTCCATGTCGTGGCTTCCGGCGGCTCGGTGAGCACAGAGCAGCGCGACTCCGTCCGCTGTGGCTGACTGGCGCATGGCGTTCAGCACGAATTCGTGCAGGCTCCCGGGATCCTGCACCAGCCCTTGCTGGACTGCCGATTCCAGGCCGTTCGAGAACGAAAAGCCGCCGATCGGCAACGCGGAATCGCCGAACTGCAGCAGGTGCAGGAGATCAGGCAGCCGCCGATAGGATGAAGTCAGCTCAGTGATCGTGGCCGTGCGAGTGGTCATGGTCATGTTGATCGTGCCCGTGCTGGTGAACGTGCGAATGCGGCGTGGCACCGGCGCCGCCGAAGAGCCGGCGCGCCTCGTGCGGGGCCATGTAGGGGATGACTTCGGCGCCGGGCACGAAGTCGTAGCGCACGCCCGGCAGGTTGTGGGTCTTCATCACCGAAGCCATGACCTTGCGGTCGACGGTGAGCGGAACGAACACCCGAGATCCCTTGACGATGGCCGGCCAGTGCTGGTTGCCGAGCGCATGGCCGAGTTCGAACACGGTGCGGACGACGGCGTCCCGGTCCTCGCCGATCACCGCCGCAAGATCAATCACCATCACTTCCTTGAGATGGATGCGGGCGACCACGGCGCGCCGCTGGTCCTCGTCCCACAGGAGGATGTCACCGTCGTGCAGATGCGTGTTGCGATCCAGCGACAGCGCCAGTTCGAGTTCCGCCGTGGTCGATTTCCGCAGCCGGCTCTTCTGGGCTTCCCATTGGTCCAGCACCAGCCAGTCTATCTCCGCCTGGGCCAGCCGGTCACGCCATTGCGGTTCGTTGGAATTGCCGACGATGCCCTCGATGATGATCATGATAACGGTATCTCCTTCTCTCGCGATGGATCAGATACGTCTCAGGGCGTCCGCAGACCGGGCCTGTCGCAGGATGAAGCTGCCGATGCAGATTGCGGCGGCTACATAGTCATTCTCGCTCTCAACTGAAGAAATAGAGCTGATTGAGCGAGATCGTCTGTGGTGGCTTGACCGTCGCATGCACGCCGTCGACCTTGACGGCGAAAGTCTGCGGATCGACCTCGATGTTCGGCAGGAATGTATTGCGCAGCATGTGCGCCTTGCCGAGCACACGCGTTGCGGAAACCGGCTTCACGATGCGCTGCAGGCAATAGCGCTCGGCGACATTGTTGTCATAGGCAGCGCGGGAAACGAAGGTGATCGAGGTTTTCGGCAGTGTCGAGCCGAACGCTCCGAACATCGGGCGGTAGTACATGGGTTGCGGTGTCGGCAGCGAGGCATTGGGGTCACCCATGTTGCCCCAGACCACGAACCCGCCCTTGAGCACCAGCTTCGGTTTGGCGCCGAAGAACGCCGGCTCCCACAGCACGAGATCGGCGAACTTGCCCCGCTCGACCGAGCCGATCACCTCGGAAATGCCGGCGGTGATGGCGGGATTGATCGTGACCTTGGCGATGTAGCGCAGGACCCGGAAATTGTCGTTTTCGGGGGCGTCCTCCGGCAGCTTGCCGCGTGCCTGCTTCATGGCGTCGGCCGTCTGCATGGCGCGCAGAAAGCTCTCACCCACGCGCCCCATGGCCTGTGAATCCGAGCCGATCATCGAGATCGCGCCCATGTCGTGCAGCACGCTTTCGGCGACGATGGTCTCGGCGCGAACCCGGCTTTCGGCAAAGGCGACATCGGACGGAATCTTGGGATTGAGGTTGTGGCAGACCATGATCATGTCGAACAGTTCGGCCACCGAATTCTGCCCGCAGGGCAGGGTCGGATTGGTCGAGCTTGGCAGCACATTGCTCTGTCCGACAACCTTGAGGAGGTCGGGAGCGTGGCCGCCGCCAGCACCTTCTGAGTGGTAGGTGTGGATGGTACGTCCGTCGAAGGCGGCAATCGTGTCCTCGACATAGCCCGATTCATTGAGCGTGTCGGTATGGATCGCAACCGGGACGTCGTAGTCGTCGGCGACCGACAGGCAGGAACGAATGGCTCCCGGCGTCGAGCCGTAATCCTCGTGCACCTTGAAACCGGCGGCGCCGGCCTCGAGCTGCTCGACCAGTGGCCGGCGGCCGGACGAATTGCCTTTCCCTTCAATTCCAAAGTTCATTGGCAATGACTCAATTGACCGAAGCATCATCTCGATATTCCACGGACCATTGGTTGACGTCACGCCGTTTGTCCCGTCGACCGGGCCGATGCCGCCGCCCCAAAGGGTTGTGATCCCGTTCGACAACGCCGCATAGACCTGCTGCGGCGAGATGTAATGCACATGCGTGTCCATGGCGCCGGCGGTCAGGATCAGGTGCTCGCCGGAAATCGCATCGGTCGACGTTCCCGTCACCAGGCCCGGCGTCACGCCTTCCATGGTCGAGGGGTTGCCGGCCTTGCCGAGGCCGGCAATCCGGCCATTGCGGATCCCGACGTCGCATTTGATGACGCCGACCTTGGCATCGACCACGGTGACGTTGGTGATGACCAGATCGAGGCAGCCCGCTTCCTGGGTGAGCTGGTTCTCGGACCCCATGCCGTCGCGCAATGTCTTGCCGCCGCCATACTGCAGCTCGTCGCCGAAGACGCGCAGATCCTTTTCAATCTCTACGTACAAACTGGAATCGCCGAGCCTGATCTTGTCCCCGATGGTCGGGCCATAGAGGTCGGCATATTGCTGACGGGGAATCTGAGTCATGGGTGCTCTCCCTCGAAAAGGCAATGTTTGGAAGCCGTGGCGCTACTTGCGGCCGCCGTTCTTGGCAGGGGGTGTCGTGCGCGATTTGAACCCGCTCTTTTCGGCCCGCTCGATGGCCTCGTCGAGATTGGGGCGATAGTCCGGCTTGGGTCCGTCCCCGGTCCAGCCGTCGACGAGATTGTTGAAGCCGAAGGCGAAGCGTTTGCCGGCATAAGGCACGAGCGTCACTTCCTTCTCATCGCCGGGTTCGAAGCGAACGGCGGTGTTGGCCGGGATGTCGAGCCGCTGCCCGAAGGCTTTCGGCCGGTCGAACTCGAGGTAGCGGTTGGTCTCGAAGAAATGGAAATGCGAGCCGATCTGGATGGGGCGGTCGCCGGTGTTGCGAACGGTCAGTTTGGTGCGCGGCCTTCCGGGATTGATCTCGATCGGGTCTGCCGCCAGCACATAACCGCCGACAGGCCGTACGGCCTTGTGGGCGAGGTCCTTATGTTCCGGCTGCGGATGCGGGGACGGAGCGGGTTCCTTGGCCATGTGAGCCTCCTGCGATGACTATTGCGGACGTATGCTTCGCTACAGGCAATCAGGTAATCGGGTTGTGCAGGCTGACGAGGCGGCTGCCGTCGGTGAAGACCGCCTCGACCTGGATAAGCGGAAGGAGATTGGGAACGCCCTCCATCACGTCGGCGGTTTTGAGCACGCCGCGGGCGCCGTCCATGACCTGCTCGACGCTTTTGCCCTCGCGCGCGCCATCAAGGACGTAGGCGCAGAGAACGGCCACCGTTTCCGGATGGTTGAGCTTCAGACCCTTGTCCTTGCGTTTGAGGGCAACGTCCGCGAGCATGTAGATGATGAGTTTGTCGAACTCACGCGGAGTCAGGTGCATATGCGCCTCCCTTGAACAGCGTGGCAGATAGAAAACATGCAATGGCGAGCGAGCTAGCGCGGTGGCATGACCCTTCAAGGGGGGGCGACGGAGGTTTTTTCTGCTTCGGGGAATGCAACCGGAACGGCCGTAAGCAGCGTTCAGCAATTGTTCGCCAGAAACAGAGAGCGGGATCAATGCTTTCGGTTGCGCGGCGGTTCGGATGCCAGGCTCTTCTTCAGCGCATCCATGATGTTGACGATATTTCCCTTGACTGGCGCGACCTGTTCTTTTTCCTTGGCCGGCTTCAGCGCTCTCGACTTGCCCTTGATGATTTTCGCCAGCTGTTTCTGGATCGGATCTTCGACCATCGACGGCGACCAGTGCGTCGTCCGCTCCTTCACCAGACGGGTCATCAGCGCCTGCGTCTCCGTGTCGATCGTCTCGTCGAGCTCGGCGTTGTCGGGAGCATCACGCACTTCGCCGCCGTAGCGCAGCGTCCACAACACGATGCCGCGCCCGCTCGGCTCGAGCAAGACCGCATGTTCGCGACGATAGAGGACGAGGCGCGAAATGCCGACGACGTCATTGGCCTTCATCGACTCGCGGATAACGCAGAAAGCCTCCACTCCGATCTTGTCGTCCGGTACGAGGAAGTGCGGCCTTTCGTACCAGATCCAGTCGATGGAATCGCGGGGCACGAAGCTCTCGATGTCGATGGTGCGAGTGCTTTCAAGGCCGATCGCGTCGAGCTCCCCGCTCTCGAGCAGTACGAAACCGCCATCCTCGCGCGGATAGCCGCGGACTTCGTCCTTGTCGGCCACCTTCTTGCCGGTGACGGAGTCGACGTAACGGCTCTCCACACGGTTGCCGGTCGCGCGGTTGACGATATGGAACCGGATCCTGGCGCTCTCGGTCGTCGCCGGAACGAGCGACACCGCCGCCGTTACCAGCGATAGCTTCAGATGGCCTTTCCAGAATTTCTGCCGCGGCATCGACGATCTCCCGAACTGCGCACATTACGCCTCAGTCGCTGCAACGGGATAAGGTCGCAATTGTTCCGGCCATCGCGAGGATTTTTGAACTTTAAGCGGACCGTCCGGACGGGAGAAGACCCGCCCGGACGGTCAATCAGATGGCTCAGCGGAACAGCTTTTCGACGTAGTCGCGTCCGAGGCCGACCTTTTCGTAGTGGTCGCGACAAAGCGCAATGTAGTTGTGGACGTCGAAGAAGCCGTCCGGCTCACCCTTTTCGTCAAGCCAGATCAGCGGCCCCTTGACCTGGAAGAACACCTTCATCGGCTGTTCGTGCTCGTAGGCGACGAGGGTGTGGCCTTCGCCGGGCGTCTCGTAGACGAAATCGCCGGCAGTCGCCGTCCAGTCATGCTCGAGATAGCCCCATTTGCCGGAGATCGTGTAGGCGAAGACCTCATGGGGATGATAGTGCCGGTTCACCAGTCCGGCCTTCTTCGCCATCAGGATGTCGCACCACTTGTTCTGGGTCGGCGAGATCCACAGGGGACGCGACGAAACCGTCTCGGTGAACGGCACGTAGTAGCGCTCGTCATCGGTCGGCGCGTTCTGCAGATAGACCTCCGGCAAGGCGTCCGGCTGGAAAACCTTGTCGATCGGCTTCAGGTCCTTCCAGAATTCACTGGTGGCAAGTTCGGGCATTGCTTCCTCCATTGATGCCGTATTTTGGTTCGGCGGCGCATGCGTTGTGCCGCCGACAGGATCGCGCCTCAGATAGGGTAGTGAATCGGGCCGTCCTGGATGGTAACCCAGCGCAATTCGGTGAATTCGGCAATACCGGCCTTGCCGCCGAAGCGGCCATAGCCGGAATCCTTGACGCCGCCGAACGGCATCTGCGCTTCGTCGTGCACCGTCGGGCCGTTGACATGGCAGATGCCGGACTCGATGCGCCGCGCGACGGCGAGTGCGCGCATCACGTCCTTGCCGAAGACTGCGGACGACAGGCCATATTCGGTGTCGTTGGCAACCCGGACCGCCTCGTCGACGGAACCGACGCGGACGACCGAGACGACCGGTCCGAAGCTTTCCTCGGCATAGATACGCATCGAAGAGGTCACGCCGTCGAGCAGCGTCGCCTCGACGATCGTGCCGTTGATGCCGCCGCCGGCAGCCAGCACCGCCCCCTTGGAGACCGCATCGCGGACCAGGCTGTCGATCCTCTGCGCGGCGCGCGCATCGACCACCGAGCCGAGCGGCGTATTGCCCTTGCGCGGGTCGCCGGCGGCAAGCGTCTTCGCCTTGGCGGCCAGCGCGGCGACGAACTCATCGGCGATCGTCTCATCGACGACGATGCGTTCGGTCGACATGCAGATCTGGCCCTGGTTCATGTAGGCGCCGAAGGCAGCAGCGGCGACCGCCTGTTCGATATCGGCGTCATCGAGGACGATGAACGGCGCCTTGCCGCCCAGTTCCAGTAGCGCCGGCTTGAGATGGCGGCCCGCGGTCTCGGCGATGATACGGCCGACGCGGGTCGAGCCGTTGAAGTTGACCCGGCGCACGGCCGGATGGGCGATCAGCGCTTCGACGATCTCGCCGGCGTCTTCCGGTGCGTTTGATACCGCATTGAGCACGCCTTCCGGCAGGCCTGCCTCGTGCAGTGCATCGATGATGAGGCGATGGGTGCGCGGGCAGATTTCCGACGTCTTCATGACAACGGTATTGCCGCAGGCAAGCGGGGTTGCCAGCGAGCGCACTCCGAGGATGACGGGCGCGTTCCATGGCGCGATCGAGAGAACGACGCCTGCCGGCTGGCGAACGGCGAGCGCCGTGCTGCCTGGCCGGTTCGAGGGGATCACTTCACCTGTAATCTGGGTGGTGAGCGCGGCTGCCTCGCGCAGCATGTCGGAGGCAAGCGCGACGTTGAACATCGCCCAGCCGGCAGTGGCACCGGTTTCCTCCGCCATGGCGGCGACGAAATCGGGCGCCTTTTCCTGCAGGCGGTCGGCGGCGGCAAGCAGCAGCTTGCGCCGCGGTCCCGGACCCATTGCAGCCCAGGCGGGGAAGGCCTTGGCGGCGGCGTTGGCGGCCGCGCGCGCATCCTCGACCGAGGCGGCCGCGACACGGGCGGCGACTTCGCCGGAGATCGGGTTCAGCCGTTCGAAGGTGCGGCCATCGGAGGCTGCGACCTCGGCGTTGTTGATCTTCAGTCCAAGCATGTTCATGGATACGGCTCCTTGTCTTGCAGTCAGGCCGTTGCGCCGAGGAACGCGCGCCGCACGGCGTCGTCGTTCATCAGTGCTTCGGCAGTATCTTCGCCGGTGATGCGGCCGGCTTCCGCGAGATAGCCGCGATCGGCGATCGAGAGGCTGAGTTTGACGTTCTGCTCGACGACAAGCAGGGCGATGCCGGTCTCGCGAATGCGGGCGAGGCTCTGGAAGAGTTCGCCGACAACCACGGGAGCGAGGCCGAGACTCGGTTCGTCCAGCATCAACAGATCCGGCTTCGACATCAAGGCGCGGGCGATCGCGACCATCTGCTGTTCGCCGCCGGACATGGTGTTGACGTACTGGCCGCGCCGATCACGAAGCTTCGGAAACAGGCCGTAGACGAATTCGCGGCGTTCCCCGGCGCCACCACGGGCCCGCCTGGCATAGGCGCCGAGCGCGAGGTTTTCTGCGACCGTCAGATCGCCGAAGATGCCGCGGCCCTCGGGGACGAGGGCGATGCCGGCCTCGAGCACCTCATGCGCCGGTGTTCCGGCAATCGTCCGGCCGCCGAAGGAGACGACCGCGCCCCGGTCCGGCGTAGTGACACCGGCAATCGACTTCAGCAGCGACGACTTGCCCGCGCCGTTGGCGCCGAGAATGACCACGGTTTCGCCCTTGCCGACCCGGATCGAGACGCGGTCGAGGGCGACATGGCGGCCGTAGTGAAGCGAGAGATTGCTGACCTCAAGCATGGGCATCTCCGAGATAGGCAGTAACGACCTCCGGCTGGGTCAGGGCTTCGGCCGTCGGGGCATCCGCGATCTTCCGACCCGCATTCATCACGACGCAGCGGCCGCACAGCGCGCGAATGGCATCCATCACATGTTCCACCAGAAGAATGGTGATGCCGCGGCTCTTCAGCGACTGGATGAGCTCGATGCCGGTCATGAGTTCAGTGGGGTTGAGGCCTGCCAGCCATTCATCGAGCAGGAGCAGTTCGGGCTCTGCCGCCAGCGCCCGGGCGAGTTCCATGCGCTTCTGGTCGATATAGGTCAGGTCCTCGGCCTTCTGGCTGGCGCGCCCGGCCAGCCCGACCTCGGTGAGCCGGGCATTGGCCGCGGCACGGGCTTCCTCACCCCACAACCTGTGCCGTCCGAAGGCGAGCGCGGCGATGACGTTTTCCTCGACCGTCAGCGAGGGAAGTGCCCGCACCAGCTGGAAGGTGCGGGAAACGCCCCTGAGGGCGATGCGGTTCGGCGCCAGTCCCGAAATCGGGGCGTCGTTGAGCGCGATCGTCCCGGCGCTCGGAGCCAGGTGCCCGGAAATCATGTTGAGCACGGTGGTCTTGCCCGAGCCGTTGGGGCCGAGCAGGCCCACGACCTCACCGCGTTCGAGCGAGAAAGACAGGGCATTGACCGCGGTCAGGCCGCCGAAGCGCTTGGTGAGGCCCGATATGGTGAGCAGGTGGGTCATTTGCTTGCCTCGCTGGCCGTGGCTCCGGAGTTGCCCTGACGCCAGCGCTTCCAGTTCTCCTCGACGAAGGCCAGCACCCCGCGCGGCAGCACGAAGACGATGGCGATGAATATCAGACCGAGGATGATCGAATAGTGGTTCGGGAAATGCGCCGACAGCCATTCGAACAGCAGGAACAGCGGCACCGCGCCGAGGATCGGCCCCCACAGGCGGTTTGCACCGCCGAGCAGCGCCATGATCAGCGTCAGGAACGAGACCGTCGGGTTGAAGGCGATCGCCGGCTCGACATAGGTCCAACGCGGAGCCTGGATTGCCCCGACCAGGGTGATGATCACGGCGCTCACCGCAAACAGCGCGAGCTTGACGCGGGCGATGTCGATGCCGCAGTGGGCGGCCACCACTTCGTCGTCGCCGATCACCTTGAGCGCGAGGCCGAGCCGGCTGCGGCCGATGCCCCAGGAGATCAGGAAGGTGACGGAGCCGAGCGCCAGCAGCATCCAGTAGATGTCTTCGGGCGTCAGCGGCAGGAAGATGTAGCGGCCGAGGGTCCCGGTGATGTTGACCTCGTACCAGGTGACGAGCTGGCGGACGAGTTCGGCAAGGCCGAAGGTGAAGATGACGAAGTAGACGCCGGCCAGGCGGAGGGTCGCGAGGCCGACGACAAGGGCGAAGCCCAGCCCGACGAGGCCGGCGACGGCCAGCAGCAGCGGATAGGCGAGCGTCTCCGAAAACACCGCGACCGTATAGGCGCCGATGCCGAAGAAGGCGACGGTTGCCAGCGAGACGTAGCGGGTCGGCCCTGAGAACAGCGCCCAGGCAGTGGCGAGCGTGATGTAGCCGAACATCCCGATCATCAGCGTGATCGTGTAGGGGCCGGCGGCGAGTGGAACGAGGGCGAGCAGGACCACCACGGTGATGAAGCCGGCGCCCTGGGCGAGCAGCATGCGGTTCATCGCGCAACCCTCCCGAACAGGCCGGCCGGCCGCCAGAGCAGCACCGCGAGGAAGATGAGGTAGGTGGCGGCAAGGGTCAGCCCGGGGTCGAGGTAGGTGGCGACGAAGGTCTCGACCAGTCCGAGGATGAGGCCGGCCGACAGAGCCCCGAGGATGTTGCCCACCCCGCCCATGATGACGACGATCAACGCCTTCATGGTGAAGACGACGCCCGAGGTGGCGGTGAAGGTCTGGTACATCGAGATCACCACGCCGCCGGCAGCGGCAAGTGCGCCCCCGAGCGCGAAGGCCAGCCGGGCCGCCTTGTCGACGTCGATGCCGACGAGCGGCGCCGATCCGGGCGCCACGGATACGGCGCGCAGCGCCGTGCCCCAAAGGGTTCGCGTCAGCAGCAGGTAGATCGCGGCTGCCAGCACCACAGCCAGGACGAAGGCAAGCAGGCGATTTGCGGCGAGATTGGTGCCGGCGATGGTCACCGCGACGTTGAGGTAGTTGTAGCTGGTGTAATTGGCGCCGAAGATCACCAGCAGCACGCCCTGAATGACGAAAAGCAGGCCGAAGGTGGCAAGGATGGAGTCGATCTCGAGGCTGGCCTTGTCCTTCGAACGGGCGACCAGCGGCCGCATCATCACGCCATAGACGACATAGCCAAGCAGGAATCCGGCAGGTACCGCGACCAGCAGGCCTGCCACCGGATTGATGTCGAACCCGGTAAAGAGGACATAGGCGAGAAACGCTGCCGAGATGATCATTTCACCATAGGCGAGGTTCATGATGCGGGCGATGCCGTACTGGAGCGTCAGCCCCATGGCGACCAGCGCATAGGTTCCGCCGAGCACAAGCCCGGATAACAGGGCCGTGACGAGCATCGGCCTCCTCCTTCATCTGCATTTCGGTAGTGCGTGACCGCCAATGGATCGGGGCGGCGGTCGCGCGTGCCGGAAAATCCGGGCGAAACCCGGTGGGCATGCCCTCGCTCCCGCGGCGGGAACGAGGGGCTTTGCTGCTACTTCTTCCAGGGTTCCCGCGGCAGCAGCGCCTTGCTCGCGCCGGCGCGGTCGGCCGGTGAGATGCCGACGAACTGGCCGTTCTGCCACTGCCCGGTCCACCACAACTGGCGAAGCTGGTTGTTTTCCATCTTCGTCTCGCCGAGCACGGTCTGGAACGTGCCGGTGGCGATCTCGCTGGAGACGGCGTCCTTGTCGAGCCCCTTGCGCTTGATCGCTTCCTGCAGCATCTGCAGGCTGGCATAGGTGATGACGCTGCCCCAGTAGTCCGGACCCTGGCCGATCACTTCCTCGTGGCGCTTGCGATAGGCGGCGTTGGCTTCGTTGGACGGATCGATGCCGCCGAGGCTCATCACGCCTGTCGCGTTGTCGCCATTGTTCTTGCCATAGACGGGGAAGCCTGTGCCAACACCGAGATAGAGGACCTTTGGATTGAAGTCCGCGACCTGCGACTGCTGGGTGAGGGCAAACGTATCCGGCGGATAGGAGAAGGCGACGAAGGTGTCGGCGCCGCTCGCCTTGGCCTCGTTGATCATCGGCGAAAAGTCGGAGGTGCCGACCGGATAGGTCTTGTCATAGACGACCTCGATGCCGGCTTCCTCGAACGCCGGACGGGCGGCGGTGACGAGGTCGATGCCGAAGCCATCCGACACCGAGACCATGGCGACCTTGTTGTTGATCGTGCCGGCCTTGCCGGCGTCGACCAGAACGGAGGCGAGCGCCTTGGCATAGTCATGGCCGCCGCCGAGCATCCAGAAGCTCTTCTTCCAGCGCTCGACGAACTGCCGTGCCTTGTCGGTGACCGAGGAGACGGCGAGCTGCGGGTAGCCGTAGCGGTCGAACAGCGGCGCCACTGCCAGGTTGAAGCCGGTTCCCCACGGCGCGAGGATGAAGTCGACCTGATCCTGGGTCGCCAGGCGCTCGACCGCGCGCACCACCTCTTCCGACGAGGAGCGGTCGTCATATTCGATCACTTCGATCGGCAGCCTGGAGCCATCCGGCATTTCGAGGCCGCCGGCGTCGTTCACGTCCTTGAGCCACAGCTGATAGTTCGGAAGCGTGGTGATGCCCGCGCCGCCGGCATTCGGTCCGGTCTTGGAAATGGCATAGCCGATGCGAACGGATTTCTTGTCCTGTGCCTGCGCCCCGGTAATAAACCCCGATGCAACCAGCGAGAAGGCGAGCGCCGTCGTTCGCAGAACCTGTCTGCGTTGAAAGAGTGTCATTGATTGTCCTCCCGATAGGGCCTGCTCCCGACAGGCCGCGTTATCAGCTCTGCCGAATGCCGGGTTTCGCCGGTTGTCGGACATTTCTGACGTTTGTCAGGTTAACCGCGAGCGGCGGGAAGAGAAATAGACTTTTACAAGAGATACTTGTACTTTTCGTCGCGCCGGATGCCGTGGTCAAGCCTGCGGCAAGCAGAGCTAGTGGGAAGACCAGCGATCACCAGCACTACGCAGACGACGACAGCAGCCATGCAACGACCGCCGCCCGTCACCGAGGCGCGGCTTTTCGGCGGCGCCCTGTCGGATGCGGTCTGGACCTTCCGCGGAAAGCGCAACCGCATTTTCCTGCTGGTGGCGGGTGGCGGCCGCATCCGGCTGGGCGACAGCATAGCTACCCTTACCGCGCCTTCGATCGTCTGGGCGCCGGCGGGCGAGGCGGGATCGGTGGTTTTCGAGGCCGGTGCCGAAGGCGCAGCCCTTGCCGTGCCGGACGTGGTGCTCGGTTCGGCCATGCCCGCGAGCGCGATTTTTGCCGACGTACGCGATGCCATCGCCTATCCGATCCTCGGCGCCCGGTTGGCTCCGGCCGATACGCGACGGTTCTGGACCAGCCTGCAGACGATCGAGCAGGAACTGAAGGCGCATCAGCCGGGAACCGAAGAGGTGATCCGGCATCATCTTGCGCTGCTGCTGATTGCGATCTGGCGCTTCACCGGCAGCGGAGGCCCGCGGCCGCAATTGTCGCCGCGGGCGATCGTGCGCAGCTTCGTGCATCTCGTCGAACTGCACGCCCGCGAGCACTGGACGATTGCGCAATACGCAGTCGCGCTCGGCGTCACCACCGGCAGTCTCAATACCGCCTTTCGCCGCGCTGCCGGCCGCACGCCGATGGAACTCATCCATCAGCGCCTGATGACCGAGGCCATGACGCTGCTCGACGCGTCACCGCTGCAGGTCGCCGAAGTCGCGACCGCGCTCGGCTTCACCGACGCCGCCTATTTCAGCCGCTTTTTCAAGCGTAGCGCCGGGATTTCGCCGCGTGCCTATCGCGCGGATGCCCAGCGCAAGCGCTCGGCGCTGGAAACCAACTATGCGGCCTGGCCGTGACTGGCGGGCGACGTCAGTTGCTGTTGTCGCTGATCTGCTGCCGGACCAGTTCATAGTAGCCGGAAAGTACAGGCATGGCCTGTGACAGCCGATCGAAGAGCGGATCCCCCGGCGACAGGGTCCCTGCATAACGGGCGTCGAGGAAGCGCTGATGCTCCCGCATCACGTCGGCGGTCGCGTCCCCGACGACGGTGTAGACGGGAGAGGGGGTCGTGCGTCCCTTCACCGTGACACGGTCGAGTTCGAGCACGTTGAATGCGGTCGCGACTTGCCGCGCCGTCTCCTCGCCGATCAGCAGCGATACGCCGTAGTTCTTCGACGTTCCCTCGAGCCGGGAGGCGAGGTTGACGGCGTCGCCGAGCGCCGAATAGTCGAAGCGTCGCGACGAGCCCATGTTGCCGACGACGCATTCGCCGGTATTGATGCCGACGCCGACCTTGAGCGGGTAGAAGGGCGTGCCGCTCGCCTCCGCCTCGCGCTTGAGTTCGCCATTCAGGATCTCGATCGCCGCCAGCATGTCGATGCCCGCCGCAACCGCATGGACGGCATGGTCGGGATCGTCGAGGGGGGCGTTCCAGAAGGCCATGATGCAATCGCCGATGAACTTGTCGATCGTGCCGCCATGGGCAAAGACCACATCGGAAAGCGGCGTCAGCAGACGGTTGATCAGTGTCGTCAGGTGCTGCGGATCGTTCTTCAGCGTTTCGGCGATGGTGGTGAACCCGCGCACGTCGCTGAAGAGGATCGACAGTGTCCGCAATTCGCCGCCCAGCTTGAGGTGCGACGAGCCCTCGGCCAGCCGCTGTACCAACACCGGGGAAAGGTACTGCGAGAAGGCGCGGGTCACCTGCTTGCGATTGCGCCTTTCCTCGGCATAGTCGAGAGCGGCCTGGCCGATGGCCACCGAGCCGAAGGCGACGATCGGGGCCGCGGGGGAAACGAATTCGCGCCCGAAGCGCAGCAGCAGATAGCTGGCGACGACGAAGCCGAGCCCGATGAACAGGCCGGCGACCGCGGTGTGCCATCCCGTTCCACGTCCGACCGTCAGCGCGCCGATCACGCATGCGGCAAGCGTCACGGCGAGGATGGTGAGCGGCCCGGCCCGGCCGATGGCCAGGTTCCGGGTGAGGTTGTCGAAGATCGTCGCCTGGACCTCGGCGCCATAGACGAGCTTCGAGGTCAGGACCGTATAGGGCGTTGCAATGGCATCGGAACCGCTCGCCTGGATCGTCGGCGCGTTCTGCAGGCTGAGGCCGACGATCACCACGCGATCGCGAAAGAACCGGTCCGGCAGGAAGGCCTCGGGGTCGAGCGCCTGGTAGTAGGAAGCCGTCGGATAGGTCCGCGACGGGCCGAATGCCTGTATCATCCGGCCACCCATCGACTCGATGTGGTCGGCATCGGCAGCGGCGGCAAGACGTGCCGCAAACCCGTCCTGATAGAGCGGAATGCGCCGGAAGGTGCCGTCGGCATCGAGGCTGATCGAGGCGACACCGGTGCGGGCGCCGGCTGCCGTGAACTGCGGCAGCGGTTCGGCGCGTACCAGCTGTTCGCCCTGCGGCGAGGTGATCAGGGTTTCGTCACCGGCCAGCACGACGTCAGGACCGAGCGCGGCGGCGAGGGCAGCATCATTTTCCGGTGTCGATGGTTCGGCGAAGACGATGTCGAGGCCGATGACCCTGGCGCCGGCGGCCCGCAACGCTTCGATCAGCCGGGCATGCAGACTGCGTGGCCACGGCCACTGGCTGTTGATCTCGGCAAAGGAGGGCTCGTCGATGGCGACGATGACAGGCGCATCGGCGGAGAGCTTCGGGTGATTGAACGTCGAGAGATAGTCGAAGCTGCGCAGTTCGAGCAGCGACCAGGCCGTGGTTCGGGTGATTACCGTCATCGCGAGGAAGACAATGCAGGTGAGCGCCAGCAGCCTGAGCAGGCGCCGGCGGTGGCGAGGCGAATTGTCCTGCCGTGTCGGGGCCGGGTTTGCCATCAGAAGCGCATGGTGAGCGTGCCCTTGAAGGCCCGCCCCCATCCCGGCACGTCGGGCGCGACCTCGAAATCCTCGTCCAGCAGATTGTAGGCCGCCAGTTCGAGTTCGAAGCGCTTGTCGAACGGCTCAAAGGTCAGAGACGCATCCAGCGTCCAGTAATCGTCAAGCTCGTTGCCCAAGACGTCGCCGTCCCTCTCTCCGACATAATTTGCCGCGACCGTCGTCTTCAGGTTGATATCGCTCACCCATGTCAGCGCCACCTGTCCGGCGGTATCCGGAATGAAGGGCAATGAATTGCCGTATCCGAGGCTCGATGGGTCGCGGTTCTCGGAGCTGGCGATGGCTGCGGTCGCCGACAGGCCGAACCCATGGCCGAGGACGAGGTTGGCGGTGGCGCTGGCAAAATCCACGCGGCCGCGGGAAAGATCGATCGAATTCGCTTCAAGAATGCCAATCGGAATTGTGCTAGGATTTGCTATGATTAAATTATGCAATTCTTGGTGCTGGAAATCCGCGGACGTAAAGAAGTTATCCGTCCACTCTGCATCCCACCTGAAAGCAAGCGTGTCGCTGTAGCCGTCAAGACTGATTGCGAATTGATTGGGCTGAATGCCAAGCGTCTCAACTGGCGCAAGGGTCGGCGTGCCGACCTGCAGGCCGTTGCGCATATAGGCGCCGCGCAGCCAATGCCCTTCGAACGGCGACCAAGCTATTCCGAGGCGCGGCTCGAGTCTCGTTTCGTCGACACTGTCCCCTTGGAGCAAGGTACCGAACAACGCGTATTCAGCCTTTAGTCCGGGATTGATCTCGTGCAGCAGATCCGCATAAGCACGGCCGTAGCCAATCTTGTCATCGAATTTTTCCGTCGTTGTTGGAGTGAGTAAGTCCCAGTACGTTTGGGCCGTGCTCAGATCGATCACCCCCCCTTCGAGGCCATAGCGCAACACCAAGCTATCGGCGGCGTAGTTGTGACCTATCGCAGCGATGTAGTTCTTTTGCCGCGCGCGATCAGTCAGTCGTGCGATCGGCAGGGAAATGCCGCCGTCACTCGCACTATATTCGCGTGACGACTCAATGTTGATGTCAGAGTAGAACAGCGCCGCGTTTAGGACGTTCCGATAGCCGATGGTATGGCTCCAACCTATGCCTGAAGTCGTCGTGTCGACGGTATCGTCGCGATCTCGAGGATTAAATGGCAAAAGTAGACTATTGATACCTGCATCGTTTTCCGAATGAACGCCGTAGGCAACGATCCTATCGTATGCAGTGGGAGAGGCGGTGAGATAACCTGTCCCGGAGAGGGTTTTTATATCGCCGTCAAAGCTCCCAATGTTGTTCGCAAAATCGCCCGCAACCGGCGTCTTTTCGAATTCCACATTGGCATACATGCTCAACGGGATCGGGGTGTTCGAATAGCCCTGGATCTCGGCCTCGCCGGTCCAGTTCTGCTCGCTGCTGCCCGCCGCTATGATCCCGTTGCCGATCGATGCCTCGAAAAAGGGCCGGTTCAGCAGATAGGGCGCGCGCGATGGGCCGAAGACGTGCGGGTCGTAGAGCAGGCCCTGGATGAAGGACGAGAACGAGGTTTCGTTGGGGACGAAATCGGTCAGCGCGTTGCCGAACAAAAAGGCATTGGCGAAGGGATTGACGCTGCCGCGGATCGCCTGATCGAAGTAGCCGGTGCCGGCAAACGGGTCGAAGACGGCGTCGCCGTAAAACTGCCCCCAGGCGTTCAGGCCCTGGAGGCGAAAGGCGTTGTTGACCGAGGAGCCCGCGTCCTGGCTTGCCGACAGCGTCGCGAAATGGCCGCCACGGGCCCGCGAGCGTCGGAGAAATTCCTGCGCATAACGGATGGCGTCGTTGGACCGGTATTCGTCGATGGCAATTGTCGTCTGCAGGGACGAGACGACTGGGTCGTTCGGATCAAGCCGGGCGGCGTTGTCGACGGCCTGGGCGCCGGCGACGCGATCGCCCTTTTCGTAACGGGCGGCCGCGAGCAGCAACTCGCCTTGGGCATAGGCGGGATTGGCAACTGTCGCGGCGAGCAGGTCGTCCACTGCCTTGTCCAGTTCGCCGGTCTGGATGTGGTAGCGACCACGGGCAACAAGCGCGATATCGAAGGACGGATCGGCGGCGAGGGCTGCGTCGATTTCACGCTTCGCGTCCGCCACCCGCAACTGGTCGAGATAGAGGATCGCCAGGTTGGCATGGGCGACCGGATCCTGCGGATCGAGCGCGATCGCCCGCTTCAACGACGCTTCGGCGCTTCTGTAATCGTCGCGTGCCAACTGCACCAGACCGATGGAATTCCACAGCGAAGTCGAGCCCGGCGAGGTTTCCAGAGCCAGAGTGAGATCGGCGAGAGCGCCCGTCAGGTCGCCCTTGATGTTGGCGCGATAGCTCGCCCGCACGTCGAGGGCGAACGGGTTGTTCGGATCGAGCGCCAGCGCCCGTTCGATCGCGGTTTCGAGTTCGGCGC
Source organism: Pseudomonadota bacterium (assembly GCA_023399465.1). GTDB lineage: Bacteria > Pseudomonadota > Alphaproteobacteria > Rhizobiales > Rhizobiaceae > Ferirhizobium. Next base: position 31,351 of record JAEWPB010000008.1, on the reverse strand, counting down.
GATCGTCGAGGAGCAGGGCGAAATAGCCGCGCACCGCAGGGATCGCCGCATCGTCGGGAAAGCGCTTTTCGGCCGTCCTCAAGGCTTCGAGGCCAGCACGGGTGTTTTGCAGGAAGCCGGTGGCATAGGCGTCGGCGATGGCGCCGTAGGGGCTCGATATGCTTGCCGGCGGCTTTTCCGTGTTCCGCGGATCGGCAAGGGACCGGGCAAAGTAACCGCCAAAGGCTGCGATGTCGCGCCGTTCGCCATCGAGGTTCGGCAACGCCTTGGCAAAGAGACGGGCGGCATCGGAGTGACGGTTTTCCGCCCCGGCAATGAGGGCGTCGATCAGATCGGCGCGCGCAGTCTGGGAACGACTGAGGCCGCGGGCACGGGCCTGTTGCAGTGACGCCATCGCCTGCTGCCGCCCGTCGAGCGATAGCTGGATCTCGGCCAGCGTCAGCCAGTCGTCGGCGCTGCGACGGTTTTCCGGGATGGCTACAATCCGGTCGCGCTCGACCGGCATGCGTGGCATCGGAAGCGGTGTCGCCGGCAGGAAGACGAAGGCGTTGCGGAGCGTCAGGTAGAACAGCATCTGCTCGCGATCCTTGGGATCGACGATCACCAGCTTGCGCGGCCTTTCCCCGATGGCCGCGACGGCGGCCTCGCCCTTTCCGACCTCGACGCTGCCGAGGTCGTTCTTTAGTTCGACCAGGCCGTCGAGGACGACAAGCGATGTCTGGCCGCGACCGTCGACCGACAGCGTCCAGTCGGTGCCGCGGATCGCCGCCGCGGCTGCCGGGGTTTCGACCGTCAGCCCCTGGCCGCCACGCTCGGCGCGGGCCCAGATGGTGCCTGCCTGGAGGCCAAGCACGGTATCGCCGCCCGATCCCATGTACTTGACGGAAAGCGAGGTATTGCGTCCGAGCCGGACCTGGGTGTGGTCGGCAAAGAGGATCGCCAGTTGTCCGGTGGCATTGGTCCGCAGCACATCGCCGTTCAGCAGATCCTGCTGCAGATCCACGAACCGCCAGTTGCTGACGTCGACAAAGCGGATTTCCTCGCCTGTCTTGCGGGCGATCACGGATCCGGCGGCGGGACTGTTGCGCGGCACGGGTTCGCCGTTGGCGGGCTGCATGTGCGCCAGCACCGCCACGGCCAGCACTGCGCCAGCCAGCAGATGTTTAAAGTTTTGTCCCCGCATCGTGCAAAGTGTATTTCAATTTGTTGCGCGTCAACATAAGCACATATTCTAGAAACAACTTCGTTTGCAAGTTTAGTTTTTGCATGAAAACTTGCAGTTTGGGGATTGAAGGCCATGTCTGATTTTGATTGCGGCGTTGCGGGCGAGTTTGTGGATAGTCCCGACTCGACGGGTGAGATGACCAAGGAGTATTTCGATCATATAAAGAAAATAAATGATATATTTTACGATCAGATAAAGATATCTGACCAGAAAGCAGCATACATATTTACATTCATGCTGGCGTTCCTGGTTACTTCGAGCGAAGGGCGGGGCGTTTTCACGCTTTCGCGCTACATGGATGGAGATTACGTCCGCATCGGCCTTTCGGCGTTGCTTGCTTCGGCCTCGATATTCTCCATCCTGGCAGCAATCCTCGTCGTCCTGCCGCGCCGGGTGGGCAAGTCCACGTCGCTGTTCTGGGGCGCCTGGCCGCAGCACCGCGAGAATTTCCGCAAGGCCGCGGATGCCGGCAGCCGCGACTACCTGTTCGGGCAGTATCTTGAAAATGCCGATACCCTGTCGATCATCGCCTGCAACAAATACCGCTGCGTGGCCTTGGCGTTCCGAGGCCTGATCGTCACGGTGCTTGCCTATGTGTTCCTGTTGATCGCCATGTGACGTGCAAGGCTCTCACGGCTGTTCATCGGAGCCGTTCGTCGTTATTATTTGCTGTTTTCGCAAGGCTCCCTGCGCTTCGGCGTCGATAGAGAATGCCATATGTGAAATTCTATGTGTCGACGCATGTCGGTCTCACCTTTACCGGGCAATGTGCATCATCCATGGAAAAGCGCCTGATCAGCTACATCTGGTCCCATACGAAGCGGCAACAGCTGTGGATATTGCTGGTCGTGGCAATTTCCATGGTGCCCTATTTCATGTCCTTCGACCTGCCCAAGCAGATCGTCAACGGCCCGATTCAGGGCAAGGGCTTCGAATCGGAAGGCGCCACCCAGCTCTTCATGCACATCAGCTTCGATGTCCCCTATTGGGGGACAGTGGTGCTGTTTCCGGGTCTGGAACTCGGGCGCATGGAGACGCTCTTCGCGCTGAGCCTGGTGTTTCTGGCACTGGTCGTCATCAACGGCCTGTTCAAGCTTTACATCAATACCTACAAGGGCCGGCTGGGCGAGCGGTTGCTGCGGCGCATCCGCTTCGACCTGATAGACCGCGTCCTGCGGTTCCCGCCCCATCATTTCAAGCGCGTCAAGGGCGCGGAGATCGCCAGCATGGTCAAGGACGAGGTGGAGCCGCTCGGCGGCTTCACCGGCGATGCCTTCGTCCAGCCGGCGATGCTCGGCGGACAGGCGATAACCGCGCTCGTCTTCATCCTCATCCAGAACCTGTGGCTCGGGCTGATGGCTGCGTTCATCGTCGCCATCCAGGCGATCATCATTCCGAAAATGCGTCGCCGGCTGCTGGTGCTCGGCCGTGAACGGCAGCTGACCGCGCGTGAGTTGTCGGGCCGGGTGGGCGAGATCGTCGACGGCATCGGCACCATCCATGCCTATGACACCAGCAATTTCGAGCGTGCGGATGTGTCGGCCCGCCTCGGGCACATCTTCAAGATCCGCTACGATCTCTACCAGTGGAAGTTCCTGGTAAAGTTCCTGAACAACTTCCTCGCCCAGGTGACCCCGTTCCTGTTCTACAGCATCGGCGGCTATCTGGCGCTGAACGGACGGCTGGACATCGGCCAGCTGGTCGCGGTCATCGGCGCCTACAAGGATCTGCCCGGACCGCTGAAGGAGCTGATCGACTGGGATCAGACGCGCCAGGAAGTGCAGATCAAGTTCGTGCAGGTCGTCGAACAGTTCGCCGTCGACAAGATGATCGATCCGAAGATCCATACCCTGGCGACAACGGATGGCGCTTTGAAACCGCCCTTGGCTGCGGTCAACCTCACGCTCGCCGATGACAGCGGCGCCCGGCTGCTCGAACGCGTCTCTCTGCAGGTGCATCCGGGAGAAAAGGTGGCGATGGTCGGCGGTGAAGCGTTGGCCGAGGCCTTCGCGCGCAATATCTGGCCGGAAAGCGGCAAGGTCGTCGCCGGCGGCGAGGATCTGCTGACCCTGCCCGAAGCGGTCACCGGTCGGCAGATCACCTATTGCTCCCCGGATTCCTACCTCTTCCAGGGATCGCTCGGCGACAACCTGCTCTATGGCCTGAAGCATGCGCCCCTGCGTCCCCCGACCTATGACGAGACCGGGGAAATCAAGCGGCGGTGGGCGGTTGCCGAGGCGCGTCTTGCCGGCAATCCCGATTTCGACGTCAACAGCGACTGGATCGACTATCAAAACATCCGCGCAAGCGGTCCCGAAACCCTCTATGCCTCCGTGCGGCCGGTGCTCGATGCGGTACTCCTCTCGAACGACCTCATGGACCTGTCGCTGCGATCGGTGATCGATCCGGGGAAGCATGCGGATCTCGCCGCCAGCCTCGTCGAGATGCGCCGCACGCTCGGCGATAGCCTTCAGCGCGAAGGCCTGAGCGGCCTTGTCGTGCAATTTGCGCCTGACAGCTACAACTCCGAGGCGACCGTTGGCGAAAACCTGCTGTTCGGGACCGCGACCGGGCCGGCGCTGATGGGCAATGCCATTGCCAGAAACCCGTATTTCCGCGAGGTCATGGTGCGCAACGGCCTGCACGAGAGTCTGTTTGCCATGGGCTACGAGATTGCGGAGAACGCGATCGAACTGTTCGGCGACCTGCCGCCGGATCATCCGTTCTTCCAGCAGCTGACCTTCATGACCGCCGAGGATATTCCCGACTACCAGGTTCTGCTGCAAAAGCTGAGCCGTGGCGGCTTTGATGCGGCCGACGAGGAGGAGCGCTCGAAGATCATCCGCCTGAGCTTCGCCTACATAGAGCCACGTCACCGCTTCGGCCTGCTGGACAAGCCGCTGATGGAGCGGATCGTCGAGGCGCGCAAGCAATTTCACGAAGACCTGCCGGACGAACTGAAGGGGCAGATCGAGCGCTACGATCCGGATCGCTACATGGCCTCGGCGACGCTTAGGGACAACATTCTCTTCGGGCGCATCAGCCACAAGCACGCCGACGGCGCCGAACGCATCCGCTCCATCGCCGTCGATCTCTTCCGCGAGCGCGGGATCGAGGACAGGGTCCTTGCGGTTGGCCTCGACTTCGATGTCGGCGCCGGCGGCAAGAGATTGACGTCGGTGCAGCGTCTCAAGGTCAATCTGGCGCGGGCCCTGGTGCGTCACTCCACCTACTACATCCTCAACCGGCCACTGCCGGGGCTCGACGTCCGCCTGCAAGATCAGGTCGTCCGCAACGTTCTCGAACTGCTCGGGCGCCGCGAGAACAATCCGGCAATCGTGTGGGTGCTTTCCAATCCGTCGCTGGCGAACCTCTTCGACCGCGTGGTCGTCTTCGACAGGGGTGTCTTGGTCGAGGACGGAACCCATGAGACACTCACGGAAAAAGGCGGTATCTTTAAAGAACTGCTGTCGTCATAACAGGAATGGCATCGCGTAAGGGTGGATTGGGGAAGCGGACATGCTGCTGAAGGACGAAGTCAAGCTCTTACAGACTCTACCGATCTTCGCGGGGGTGCCCCCCGCCAAGCTCAAGCTGCTCGCCTTCACGTCCGACAGGGTCAATTACGGCGCCGGGGAAATTCTCTTCCGCCAGGGCGACAGCGGCGATGCCGCCTATGTGATCCTGAGCGGCAAGGCAGACATCCTGGTGGATTCGCCTACCGGCCAGATCAAGGTCGCCGAACTGGATTACAATTCGATCGTCGGCGAGATCGCCATTCTCTGCGATGTCTCCCGCACCGCGACGGTTCGCGCCGCCGCGCCAATGGAGGCGCTACGCATCAGCAAGGAAGACTTTCTCAAGCTGCTCAACGACTTCCCGGAAATAGCGATCGAAATCATGCGGGTGCTTGCCTCGCGCCTCAGCCATGTGACCAGCGAACTGACCGAAATCCGCAGCCGCGAGCGCGAGGCGGGCTGAATTCCGGCCGCCGACGTGCCCACCCCTTACGTGCCTCGCCGGCGCGGAACTTCGCCTGGGGCTTGGCCGTTCAACTGATGCCTGTGGTAAGTGCTTGCTTTCGGAGTCAATAGCTGCTGTGTTTCAAGACACGAGGTCTAGCGCCAAATTTGACCTGGCTGCGGGTTGCAGCGGCAATGAGGAAGCGGAACAGGGACGTGTTTCGGGTACGGTTTTGGGGAGTGCGAGGCAGTTTGCCGGTATCCGGCTCGGAATATCAGTTCTATGGTGGCAACACGATCTGCATCGAGATGCAATGTGGCGACCATCGATTGATCTTCGACGCCGGATCCGGGATCCGGCCGGCCGGGCGGGCGCTGCGGGCCGAAGGCGTCGTCGATACCCACCTGTTCTTCACCCATTGCCACTACGACCACATCATCGGGCTTCCCTACTTTTCTCTGCTCTTCGATCCGGAATGTGCGGTGACCATGTGGTCCGGCCACATGGCCGGGCTGATGACGACGCGGGACATGATGTCCCAGTTCATGCGCCCGCCGTGGTTTCCGGTCGAACCGGCGATCTGCTGCGCCAATCTGCGGTTCCGCGATTTCCAGGCACGCGACGTGCTGCGGCCCTATCCCGATATTGCCATTTCTACCGGGATGCTGACGCATCCGGGGGGTGCGATCGGCTACCGGGTCGAGTGGGAGGGCAAGGCGGTGGCGATGATCACCGACACCGAGCATGTGCCGGGAACGCTCGATCCCGTCGTGCTCGACCTCATCCGCGACGCCGATCTCTTCCTCTACGACTGCACCTATACCGACGCCGAAATGGCGCGTCATGCCGGCTTTGGCCATTCCTCCTGGCAGCAGGCGGTCCGCCTGGCGGAGGCGGCGGGCGCGAGACGCGTGGCATTGATTCACCACCTGCCATCGCGTGATGACAGCGATCTCGACGTGATCGCACAAGAGTTGCATGCCGTCTTTCCGGCAGGTTTCGCCGCCCGTGACGGCCAGGTCATCGAGGTCTGAGCGCCGCCGGCCGCTTGATTGGGGCCAGTCAGCGCTGGTCGCGGTCGGCAACAAGGCTTTCGATCGGCCGCCACTCGCATGCGGGATGTGCGGCGGTCCGGGCGAAAAGCTCCTCCAGGAAGTCCCACGCCTTGTCGTCATGGGCGAGATGGTGGGCAAGGATGCCGACGGTTCCTCCGCTCTCGAACGTCACGGCCAGGCGGCGGACGATGTCCGACACGAGGAGAGCGTGGTCACGCCCGCCGCGAGTTCCGTGCCAGTCCATCAGGTCGATGTGGGTATTGATCTGCCTGAGGGGACTATCTCGTTCGGGGCCGTAGACCGACAGCGCACGAAATCCGAGTTCTCCCAGTTCGGGGATCAGGTCGGCATCGATGCGATTCCAGGGTGGAACCAGAACCGGAGCCAGGCGCCGGGGGTACAGCGCGCCAAGAACGGCAAGCCCCTTTTCGAGTTCGCGGATCACCGTTTGCCGCGGGCGATGAGCGCCCAGTTCCTGCTTCTTCTCGCCGGCGGCGGCATGGTTGCGATGCGACCAGCCATGCACCGTCACGGTGGCAAGTGGCGCCTGATCGAGGCGCCGTGCCAGCGGCTCGCCGGTGAAGGCGGGGATGACGGCGAGCGTGACCGGCAGGCTGTACCGTTCGCCGAGTGCCAGCAACCGGTCGAGCGCCGGGGTCGGCTCCGTGGCGTCGTCGTCCCGTAGCCACAGGCTCGCGCGCTTTCCCGCTGCCCGCCATCGTTCGAGCTCGGCAAGAAGCAATGTCCAGTGGGCATCATCAGCCATCCTGTCTATCCCGCATATCTCAGGAGGATCGTATTCAGCTGGCGCGCTGCGCCGTCGATGGAATGGTTGGCGAGCGTCTCCGCCCGGGCCGCCGCAGCCAGTCGCGCGCGCGCTCCTTCATCCGTCAGCAGGCGGGTGATCGCCCCCGCATAGGCATTCGTGTCGCCTGCCGGGGTCAGCACTCCGGTCCTGCCGTCGGCGACCACCTCCGGGACACCGGCAATAGCCTGGGCGACGACGGGCACCCCTGCCGCCTGGGCTTCGAGATAGGCGAGCCCGTAGGCCTCGCCGCATCCGGGCCAGACATAGAGTGCACTTTCGGAAAGCAGTACCGCGATCTCGGCGGTGGTCTTCTCGCCGTGCCAGGTGATCCGATCCCGCATGCCGGCGAAGCGCGCTTCCAGTTCGGCCCTGCATGGCCCGTCGCCGACGATCCCTAGTGTCCACGGCAGCTCGGCCAGCTGTTCGAGCGCGTCGGCAAGCATCATGAAGCTCGCCAGCTTGTCGCCGCGGCGCATCATCGCGACAACAATCAACCGATGTGGCTGCGGGGCAGGGGCATGGACGAGAAAGGGAGCCGTATCGATGAACGGCACAAGCATTGCAAAGCCTGCCGAAGGGGCATGCTCGGCCAGTCCCTTCAGATCCCGTTGGGTGAAACAGATGTTGACGGCCGCCTGGTTCACCGCTGCAAGCACCGTATCTTGCGTGAGCGACCAGCCGCCGAGATTGCGCCGTGCCGAATAGGACGCCTCTGCCGTGATGTAGGGAATGGCGAATTCGGCAGCGAGCGGCGGACCGATGAGATCGGGCGCCTTGTAGTAGGGATGGTAGCAAAGCCAGGCATCCGGCGGGCCATCGCGGCGCCAGAGCGCAGCCAGCCGTTCGACTTCGGCTGCGGCGGCCTGCCGGACCGGGGCGTGGCTCTCCGCGGCAGGGTCAGGCAGGAAGGTGCGCAGTTCGCTGGCAAGCTCGACCCGATGCCCTGCGCGTTCGAGCGCTGCGATCAACAGTCGAGCCATCAGCCGGTCGCCGGAGGGGACAGGATGGTTCGGCGATTTCAGCGGTGAATGGAAAGCGATCTTCATGCCGGATCAGCGCTGGTTGGCGGGAGAGGAAGCCTCAATCGGAGGCCTGGGCCGCGGATGTGCCGATTGGCAGCCCGCGCTTTCGTGCGGTGTCCCAAGGCCAATTTCATGGCTCTTCTTCGCCTTGTTCCTCGCCCGGTGGAGGCTGGGCAAGAAGCCTTTTCTTGGCGACGAGATCGTTGGCGGCTCTCGCTGCTGCCGCGCCGCCATGCTCTTCCTGTGCCACTTGCACGGTCGGGGAGGCGAAGTCGATGCCGTTTGCAGCAAAGGCATCGCGGATCATCAGGTAGGCGGTCCTGCGGATCTTGGCCTGGTATCCCGGCTTGGTCATCACCGCGAAGCTCAAGGTGATGCCGTAATCGCCGAATTGTTCCACGCCCTTCATCTTCACCGTCTCGAGGATTTGCGGCCCCATCTCCGGATCTTCAAGCAGCGCGGCGCCGACGCCCTTGACCAGTTTCTTTACCTTGGCGAGATCGGCATCATAGCTGACCTGCAGGGTGAACTTGTCGATCACCCAGTCGCGGCTCATGTTCTGGACCGCGCCCAGCGATCCGAACGGCACGGTGAACACCGGACCGCGATGGTGGCGCAGCTTGACCGAGCGGATGCTGAAGGATTCGACCGTCCCCTTGTAGCTGCCGCTCTGGATATATTCGCCGACGCGGAAGGCGTCGTCCATCATGTAGAAGATGCCACTGATCACGTCCTTCACCAGGGTCTGCGAACCGAAGCCGATGGCAACGCCGAAAATACCGGCACCGGCGATCAGCGGCCCGATCTGGACGCCGAGTCCCGAAAGCACCATGAGCACTGCAATCACCGCGATCAGCACCGCGAGGAAGTTTCTAAGCGTTGGCAACAGCGTCAGAAGCCGTCCCTTGCGGGCGATCTCCTCGTCGGTGCCGCCGGCCATCTGCGCAAGTTCGAGGCGGCGGTTGATGTAGGCCTTGACGATCTGCCAGACGAGATCGGCCACGAGCAGGATGATGATGCCGCCGAGCGCGCCCCGGATGACACGGCTGACCAGCACGTCCGCAGTGACGATATTGGGATGGAACTTCATCATCAGCATCAGCCATCCGACCGCCAGCGCAATGATCAGCGCCCTGATCCCGCGGTCGACCATGATCTCGACGAGGATGTTGTTGTTCGCGCTTTCCTTGCGCCGCGCGGCGAAGGCATCGCGAATGAAACGGGTGCTCTTCTTCAGCGCGATCGGCAGCAGGACTATGTAGAGCACCAGCCAGAACATGATGTTCGCCCCGGCGACCCAGATCAGCCATGCAACCGACGCCCACAGGGTCAGCAACCAGTCATAGATGTCGCCACGTCCGGGTTCCCGGGCGCCGCGCGGCCGTTGCCAGATGCCCCAGACCGTGATCGCCCACAATCCGAGACCGAAGAAATAGGCGACGACCGGTCCGATGCCATGATCGGCACGAAGCGCGCTGAGCGAGACGCTCGCCACCCAGCCGGTGAGGAACACGGCCGCAAACAGCGACACGCTCTTCGTCCAGAAGCTCTCCTTCGCATTGGCAAGGGCAACGTCCTCGGGCGCGAGTTCGACTTCCTCTTCCTTCTCCTGCTTGAGGATGAGTTTCGCCACGGCGACGATCAGGCGGTAGGCGGTGATTGCCAGCAACACCCGGAAGATAAGCGTCGCGACGAGGCCGCGCGAGCTCACGACCAGGAACAGAAAGATCAGCACGATGCCGAAGAGGATGGGCGGGACGATGCTGGCGGATATGCGTTGCGCCATATCGGGCGGGCTTGTCGAACCCGTGTCGGTTATGCCGGCCGTCGATGGGGCTCGATAGGCCCGGTATCTTCGATAGAGCCATTCCGCGCCGCTGCCGAGAACGATCGGCAGGGCAAGGGCAAACAGCACCATGCCGATCCCGCGCTTTTCGATCTCGGCGCCGAGATTGTCGACAGCGTCCACCGTTTCTGACGGAATATAGGGGATTGCCTCGGAGACCTCGCGAATATGCGCGCGGACGTTCTCGGCCCACAGGTCGATCGTTTCCTCGGTATCATTGATGATGATTTCGGCTTCGGGCTCAGATGCGCGGCCCGCCGCGGGCGCTGTCTTCGATTGCGGCTGGGTTGCTGGTGCCGGCTGTGGAGGAGCCGGTGCCTGTCCCGCCGCCTGACCCCGGGCGGCGAGGAACGCCCGGACGTCGGGATCGTCGAGAAGCTTGATCAGCTGATCTATTTTTGCCTGGACCGCCGGGCTCGCCGGTTCCTGCGCCGTTGCCAAGGGCGCTGCTGCCAACCACGCGAAAAAGATCGGGACGAGCAGCCATCTCAACTGCGCCGGACAACAGGCCAATTTCATTCCCGTCGTGCTCCTTGTCCCACAATACACGCGCCGCAGTCAGCGGTGCTCGGTATTCGACATCAGGATATCAACTGGCGAAGCAAAATTTCTGGACTGCAAATTTTCGTCTGGTTCTTGCCGGCAATACTTGCCGCCTTTGCGCCCAAATACAATAGTGTTTTCCATGCGGTAATCACCGATGAAGTAACCGGGGCCGCTCCTTTCCAGGCAAGACCTGCAACAGTTCGCGAAGAATTTCCGCCGACCGCCGGGCGCCATCGAGGTTGAGCGGCACGATCGGCGCCGCCGGAGCGGCAAGTGCCTGCCTGATCATGCTCTCCATCCGGGCAGCGTCCAGCCGCGGTTCCGGGAGTACCATTGCAAGACCGAGCCGCTCCAGTCGTTCCGCCCGCACGCTCTGTTCGGTTTCGCCGCCGGCGGTGAACGGGACAAGCAGTGACCGGCAACCGGCGCGCAGGATATCGCAGACGGTATTGTAGCCGGCCTGCGAGACGGAAAGCCGCGCCCCGGAGAGAAGGCTGGCGAAATCGCGCCGGAAGCGGAACAGTTGCACGTTCTCCGATGCGGCTGCGGCGAAGATCTCGAAATCCGTCTGCGGAAGATTGGGACCGGTGACGAGGCACCAGCGATATTGGTTGAGATTGCGCGCGGCGGCCTGCGCGGCAGCGATGAGATCGCGGCCAACCGCACCGCCACCGGCAGAGACGACGATATCGAAACGCTCCTGCGAAGGGGGAGGGGGAGGGGCAGGGGGAGCCACGATGCCGGTATAGACGATCTTGTCGGCAATTTCGGCGGCAAGCGGGAAGGTCTCCTCCAGTCGGGCAAAGGCAGGGTCGCCATGCACGAGAACGCGGTCGAAGTTCTCCCTGACGAGGGCGACGGTCTCCTCGTCGCGACCGGGTTTGGAGCGTTCCTGGAGGATGTCACGCAACGACGTCACCAGGAGCGGCCGCCGCGCCATCGACCGGATTTCCGCCAGCAGGGGCATGAGCTCGAACCGGACCTGGCGGCGGCCGAAGGGGAAGGCCTCGATGACGACGATGTCGGGGGCGGCGGCTCGGAATGCTGCAAGCAAGATTTCGCGGCGCCGGGCCTCGAAGGCCTCGTCGACCGGGCGGCCGGTGTCATCGACCAGCCCCTTGAACCCGGGATCGCCGGCCCGGATGGTCGGCAGGGCCGCGTGCCGGACACCGGGGCCCGGAAAGCCCGTGACCGGAGGCCCCCCGGTCACGACCGTGACGTCGAAACCGTTATCGACAAGTGCTTCGGCAATCCGGCTGGCGCGGGCGAGGTGACCGATGCCGAGCAGGTGCTGGACATAGAAGAAGACCTTCGGCGGCACCTGGCTTTGTCGCATCATGCCGCTTTCCACTCGCTCACGAACAGGGTTTCAAGCTGACGGATGCTGGTGTTGTGGTCGAATTCGGAACGCACCCGGTGTTCGGCAGCGTCGCCGAGTTGGCGCCGCAGTTCGGGATTGCGGATCGCCTTTTCCAGTGCTGCGGCAAGCGCCTGCGGGTCTTCGGGCGGCGCGAGGATACCGTTTTCCCCGTCACGGATGAGTTCCGGCACCCCCGAGACGGTGGTAGAGACGCATACCAGCCGCTGGCTCGACGCCTCGACCAGCACGTTCGGCAAGCCGTCGCGATCGCCGTCGGAGGCAATCCGACAGGCGAGCGCGAAAATGTCAGCGTCGCGATAGTGCTCGAGTACGTCCTGCTGGTCGAGCGCGCCCTTCCAGCTGATCCGGCCGGCGATCCCAAGTTTCGCGGCCAAGCGCTTCAATCCGGCGACCTGATCGCCGGCGCCGATGTGTTCGAAACGCCAGTTGAGATCCGGCGGAAGCAGGGCGAGCGCCTGCAGCAGCACGTCGAAGCCCTTCTTTTTCACCGCACGGCCGACGCTCAGGATCGAGACGGGTTCGTCCGCGCGCGAACCGTCACGCATCGGACGGACGCCATCGAAGCGGTGGAACCTTGAAAAATCGAGCCCGTGATAGCTCAAATGGACGTTTCCCCTGGGACCACCCAGACGCCTGAGGTGCGAGTAGCCGACATGCGTACAGGTGACCACCCAGCGGGTGCTGGCGATCTTGCCGGCGAGCTCCCAGTCGGGTGAGATCCAGATGTCCTTGGCATGCGCCGAGCAGGTCCAGGGGTTCCCGGTGATCAGGCTGGTGTAGCGCGCGACCGATGCAGGCGTATGGATGAAATGGGCGTGCAGCCAGCTTCCGTCCTTCGGCCATTCGGCAGCCAGCACCGCTGCCTGGCCGAGGCGGCGGATGCGGTTGCGGGTGATGTCGCGCTTGAAGTCCGCCCAGAAGGCGGACAGGGCTCGCTTGAAGCCGGGCTTCTTGCGGCAGGCCCACAATGCCCTGATGACGCGCAACGGCTCCTCGTGCAGATATTCCGGCAGGTAGCGCACCGGCGCCCGGATCTCGTCGTGAACCGGATGGCGCTTGTTGTCAGTCGGTCGGCGCAGGGCAACCAGCTCGAGGTCGAAGCCTGCCCTTTCGAGTCCCAGCAATTCCTGGGCGATGAAGGTCTCCGACAGGCGTGGATATCCCTTGAGCACCACGATGATTTTGCGATTCTTCGTCATGTCCGGTCTTCCACTGTCTGGTCCTCTTCCCGTTCATGCAGCCAGTTGCCGACGATGCGCGAGATATTCGGGAGCCCCTCGAGGGTGAAGCCGCCGGGCACGCGTTCCGAAGGCGGTCGCCGGTTTGGCAGAGCCTTGAGCATCGCCGCGAGTTGTAGCGGGTCGTCTGCCTCGGCCGGCAGGAGCATGTCCACCAACCCGATCTCCGATGCGCGGCGGGCGCGGATCAGCTGTTCCTGCCGCGGCTCGGTCCTTGGCACGATCAGCGCCGGCTTGTCGAAGGACAGGATCTCGCAATAGGTGTTGTACCCGCCCATGGCGACGACGCCGCTCGATCCGGCAATAAGTTCCTCCATCCGGTTGTCGAACTCGATGACCTCGATATGGGGGATCCTCTCGGCCTTGCGATGCAGTTTCCTTCGCTGCTTGGCGGGCATGTAGGGGCCGAGCACGACGAGCGCCCGGTGGGTCAGGGTCGTATCGCTCTGGTAGGCGTCGATCACGTTGTGGATGAGGTCGGAGCCGTCACCGCCGCCGCCGGTAGTGACGAGGATATAGTCTCCCTCCGGGCGCGAGGCGGAGGTTTCGTCATGGGAAACGCTGCGCTGGAGGAAACCGACGAAATCCATCTTTCTCCGGATGGCGTGCGGGGCATCGAGCCCGATCAGGGGATCGTAGAAATCCGGCGGGCCATAGACCCAGACGTGGTCGTAGAGCCGATCGATCTTGCTCATCACGTCGTTGCGTCGCCATTCGGCGTTAAGCAGGTGGGGCGCATCCATGACCTCGCGAAGGCCGAGGACCAGCGTACAGCCGCGGTCTTTGAGATAGCCGAGCGTCTCCTCGATCTCGCCGCGCAGGCCCATCGGCTCCTTGTCGACGATCAGGATGTCGGGCGCGAAGCTTTCGGCGGTCTGGCGGATGATCGACTGGCGCATCTTGAGCGTTTCATGCAGGTCGATATGGCGCGCGAGCGAGGTGTATTCGCCGTTGCGCAGCTTGATGACGCTCGGGATCTTCACGAAGTCGACGCGGGCGCGGTAGTCGAACGCGCCGGCGATGGTGGCGCCCGAGATAATCAGGATGTTGAGGCCGCGATAGTCCTCGACCAGCGCATGCGCGATCGTGCGGCATCGCCTCAGATGGCCAAGACCGAAGGTGTCATGGCTGTACATGAGAATGCGGGCATCCTTGAAACGATGCATCATCCGAGTGGGTCCCCGTTGACGGGGCTCAAGCGGATGCCGTCTGCTGTCGTTGGCATTGCGTCATCCCTTTTCTCATTTGTAGGGATCGGCGGCATCGCGCAGGCCGTCGCCAAAGAAATTGAAGGCAAGAATGACCAGGATTACCGGCACCGCCGGGAACAGAAGCCAGGGATAATTGGCGATCACGCTGACATTGCGCGCTTCGGTAAGCAGGATGCCCCAGCTGGTGATGGGTGGTCGCAGCCCGAGACCGAGGAAGCTGAGCGCCGTTTCACCGAGGATCATGCCGGGAATGGCGATCGTTGCCGTCGCGATCAGGTGCGACATGAAGCCCGGCACCAGATGCCGGCCGATGATCCGCCGGGTGCTCGCCCCCATCAGCTGGGCCGCAAGAACGTAGTCCTCCTCGCGCAACGCCAGCAGTTTCGAGCGCACGGCGCGCGCCAGACCGGTCCAGTCGAGCAGACCGAGGATCACGGTGATCCCGAGATAGATGATGATCGGGCTCCAGGTGATCGGCATGATCGCCGCCAGCGCCATCCACAACGGGATGCTCGGGATCGATTGCAGCACCTCGATGACACGCTGTGCCACCAGGTCGACGAATCCGCCGTGATAGCCGGCAAGACCGCCGATGACGATCCCGAGCAGGAAGCTGATCGAGATGCCGAGCAGGCCGATGGTCAGGGAGATCCGCGCGCCGGAAATGATGCGGGACAGCATGTCACGCCCGAGCCGGTCGGTTCCGAGCAAATGGAAGTTGCCGCCTTCGGCCGGGCAGACGAGATGCAGGTTGCCCTCGAACAGGCCCCAGAACTTGTACGGATCGCCACGGCAGAAGAACCGCAGCGGTTCCACCTTGTCGGTGTTGTCGGTGTAGACGCGCCGCAGCGTGTCCATGTCGAGTGTCATGTCGCGGCCGTAGACGAAAGGCCCGATGAACTTGCCGTCATGGAACAGCCGCACCCGCTGCGGCGGCGCATGGATCATGTCGACATTGCGGGTATGCAGGTTGTAGGGCGACAGGAACTCGGTGAACAGGATCATCAGGTAGAGCAATCCGAGGAAGATCGCCGAGACCAGCGCCAGCTTGTGCCGCTTGAAGCGCCACCAGATCAGCCGAAGCTGCGACGCCTGATAGACGCGCGCCTGCGCCTCCGTCACCTTCTCCACCGAATGGGGGTCGAAGGGGGCTGTCGATACGTAGTGAGGCAGGGGAGCGCCGGGTTCCGGGATCTGGACGGTCACTTCGTGCTCCTGCCCTGAAGGCGGATGCGGGGATCAAGCATCGCCAAGGCGATATCAGAGATCAGCACCCCGATGACGGAGAGGAAGGCGAGGAACATGAGGAACGAACCGGCGAGGTACATGTCCTGGCTCTGGAGCGCCTTGATGAGCATCGGTCCGGTCGTTTCCAGCGACAGCACGATGGCAGTGATTTCGGCGCCGGAGATGATCGCCGGCAGGATCGAGCCGATGTCGGCGACAAAGAAGTTCAGCGACATCCGCAGCGGATACTTGACCAGCGTACGGAACGGGCTGAGGCCCTTTGCCTGCGCCGTGACGACGTATTGCTGCTGTAGCTCATCGAGGAGATTGGCGCGCAGGCGGCGCACCATGCCGGCGGTTCCCGCCGTGCCGATGATCAGCACCGGGATCCACAAATGCTCGAGGATCGACTTGGCCTTGTCCCAGGACATCGGCTCGTTCATGTATCTCAGATCCATGAGGTGGCCGATCGAGATGCCGAACCAGATGTTTGCGAAATACATCAGGATCAGCGCCAGAAGGAAGTTCGGGACCGCGACGCCGACGAGGCCGAGGAAGGTCAGGCCATAGTCACCCCAACTGTACTGGTGGGTCGCCGAGTAGATGCCGATCGGGAAGGCCAGCAGCCAGGTGAAGATGATCGTGAAGGTGGAGACGAGGATGGTCAGCCACAGGCGGTCGCCGACGACTTCGCCGACCGGCAGCTGATATTCGAAGGAGTAGCCGAAATCGCCCTTCAGCATGCCGCCGACCCAGTGGAAATAGCGCATGATCGGCGGCTGGTCGAAGCCGTACTGGGCGCGCAGCGCCTCGATCTCGGCCATGTCGACCGCTTCGCCCTGCGCCTGCAGTTCCGAGACATAGCTCTCGAAATAGTCGCCCGGCGGCAGCTCGATGATGGTGAAGACCAGCGCCGATATCAGCAGCAGGGTCGGGATCATCATCAAGACGCGCCAGGCGACGTAGCGCAGCATGTCAGACCTCCCCGTCGAGCCAGAACGTATCCGGCATGTACACGCCGAGGTAGCTGGTCGGATCGAAGCCGTAGAGGCCGTCGTTCGGGAGGTTGTGAAGTCTCGCGGTTCGCAGAACCGGTTGCAGCGTCGAGTTGACGATGCCGATCGAATAGACCTGCTGGGTATAGATCTCCAGCATCTCTGCCCAGATTTTCGCTCGCTCGGCAGTGGTGACGGTCCGCCGCCATGCGTTCAGGAGGTCGAGAAGCCGTGCGGCTTCCGGCAGATCCGGGGGGCTTCCCTTGTCGCCGTTCGAGAGGTAGTACAGACCCCAGAGCGGCCACTGCAACTGATCGTCGCGGGTCGGGGCCAACTCGCCGGGGTTCATGTCCGCCGTCGGCACCCCGTTGTCGATGCCGCCCCACATCGTCATCATCACATCGCCACCCGTGGCGCGGCTGCGCAGGACGTCGCGCTGCGAGTTGCGGACGAACAGCTTCAGCCCGACGGTCTGCCAGTGATCGCCGATAAGTTCGAGGATGTCGGTCTCCTCGGTGCTTTCGCCGGCGGTTTCGACGATGATCTGCGCCAGCTCGCCATTGGGTAGCCGTCGCTGTCCCTCGTCGTCCTTCACCAGACCAAGTTCATCGAGCAAGGCATTTGCCTGCGCAGGATCGTAGCTGCTCCAGGCTGCCGCATATTCGGGACGAAACAGCGGGCTTTCGGGCAGGACGGTGTCGGCGCTCGGCTTGGCAAGGCCGTAGAAGACAGCCTTGTTGACTTCTTCGCGGTCGATTGCCAGCGACAACGCGCGGCGGAAGCGGACGTCGCGAAGCAGCGGCCGCCAGATTTCGTCCTTGCAGTTGAGGTTCGGCAGAAGCGCCACCTGGGACCCCTTGGTACGCTTCCACAGGCTGAGGCGCAGAGGGTGGCGCTTTTCGGCGTCCTTCAGGAAGGTGTAGTCGCTGAAGTCGATGCCGAGCGTCTGCAGGTCGGTCTCGGCGGCGCCGGCCTTGGCGGAAATGATCGCAGGCGAGCTGATGTTCAGGTAGATGCGGTCGATATAGGGGAGCTGGCGCCCGTTCTCGTCGATACGATGGAAATAGGGATTGCGCTCGAACACGAACTGCTCGGCCGGCGGTTTCGTGGTGTTGCGCCAGGGATCGAGCGTCGGCAGTTCAGGGTTTTCCGGCCGGTATTGCCGCGACATGCGGACGTGAAGTTCGGTCCATTTCTTGACCCTCTGTTCCGCCATCAGGGCCGAAAGCCTGAAATCGTCCTGATATTTCCGATGGAACTGCTTCATGTAAGCGGCCGGCAGGACGATGCTGAGGGCCTGCGGCGCTGCGAGCTGCGGCAGGAAATCCGGGTTCGGCGCATCCCATGTATACCGCACCGTCAGGAGATCGATGACCTCGAAGCGCGGCGGCTTGCCGTCGACCAGCATCTCCGCGGGAGGGCCATTCTTGCGCAGTTCCTCGTTGAGGATCACGTCCTCGAAGCAATAGCGGAAATCCTCCGACGTCAGGTAGCTGCCATCGGACCAGCGGTGGCCGTCGCGAATCTTGAAGGTGAAGATGCGGTCGTCGATATTCTCGACGCTTTCGAGGATATCCGGCTGCAGCGCGAGCTTCTCGTCATAGCCGACGAGGCGCGAATAGCCGTAGATCGTCATCAGCCGGATATCCTTCTGGCTGCCGATCAGGATGCGCAGGCTGCCGCCATAGCCGCCGGGCGTTCGTCCCATCGAGGTCAGGTTCACCACGCGCGGCTTCTTCGGCAGCCGCTCGGACAGTTCCGGCATCTGCGCGGCGCGAAGATAGGGACGGAGATATTCAGGTTCGAACGAACCGGCTCGTGCGATCGGCGGCAGGAACACCGAGGCAAGCAGGCCAAGGGCGGTGCGGCGTGTAATTTTCATGGGACTAACTCTCGTGCATCGACGTTGCGCCGCGCCAGCACCAGGTGCCCTCCGCCAAGATCTGCCGGGGCGAGGACGTCGTCATGGCCCTCGTCATAGAAGGAGCGACCCCAATGGCTCTTGTCCTTGGCGTCGTGCACCCGGAGGGTGGCGAAATCGAGCGGGCGATCGAGATCCGGGAACGGAATGGCAGCAAGCAACGACTTCGTGTAGGGATGGACAGGGGCGCGCATCAGCGTTTCGCGTGGCGCAATCTCGACGATCCTTCCGGCGCACATCACTGCAATGCGGTCGGCCATGTAGTCGACGACCGCGAGATTGTGCGAGATGAACAGGTAGGTCAGGCCCAGTTCCTTCTGGAGGTCCTTGAGCAGATTGAGGATCTGTGCCTGCACCGAGACATCGAGCGCCGAGACCGGCTCGTCGCAGATCAGCAGGTCGGGTCCGAGCGCCAGGGCGCGGGCAATGCCGATGCGCTGGCGCTGGCCGCCGGAAAAGCTGTGCGGATAGCGGTTCAGGGCGCGCTCATCGAGACCGATCGCCTTGATCAGGCGGTTGACCATTTCCTGCCGATCGCGTGCCGTGCCGCGCCGGTGGATCTCGAGCGGCTCGCTGAGGATGTTGCGGATCGTCATGCGCGGCGACAGGGAGGAAACCGGATCCTGGAAGACCATCTGGATCTTCGAGCGAAGCGCCTGCAGGTCGCGGCCGCGCGCGCCCAGCACGTCGATCGGCCCGCTGCCGTCGTCGAAGACGACCGATCCGCTGTCGGGCGTGATAGCGCGCATCAGGATCTTGCTGACGGTGGTCTTGCCGCAGCCGCTTTCGCCGACGAGGCCGAGGCATTCGCCGCGGCGGATGTCGAAGGTGACATCATCGACCACCCGCATCGTCGACGCCGGGCCACGCTGCAACCACCCGGATTTCCGCGTGGTGAACGATTTCGAGAGATTGCGCACCGACAGCAGGACTTCGGGCTTGGTCGTTTCTTCGGTGGCGCGTCGTCCAAGCAGATTGGCGGCATCGTGAACCGAAACGCTACGCAGGGCCTTGAGCCTTTCGCCCGGCTTCATGTCGAAATGCGGAACCGCAGCCATCAGGCCCTTGAGATAGGGGTGGGCGGGGTGCCGGAATATGGTGTCCACCGGACCGGCTTCCATGATTTGCCCGTGATAGACCACCACCACTTCATCGGCCATGTTGGCAACGACCCCGAGGTCATGGGTAATCAGCAGGATTGCCATGTTGAGCTTTGTCTGCAGGTCGCGCAGTAGCTGCAGTATCTGTGCCTGGATTGTGACGTCGAGTGCGGTCGTCGGCTCGTCGGCAATCAGCAGGGCTGGCCGGCAAATCAGTGCCATGGCGATCATCGCGCGCTGTCGCATGCCGCCCGACAGTTCGAAGGGGTACATGTCGTAGGCGCGCTCGGGATGGGCGAAGCCGACGAGCCCGAGCATCTCCTCGGTTTGCGCCCGGCGCTCCGCGACCGACACATCGGTATGGATCTTCAGTACTTCGCTGATCTGGTTGCCGATGGTGTGGAGCGGTGACAGCGAGGTCATCGGCTCCTGGAAGATCTTGCTGATGCGGCTGCCTCGGATCGCCCGCAGTTCGGGCCCATCCGGCGGCAGTTTCAGCAGGTCGACCGTCTGGCCCGGCGTTTCCGGGTCGTTGAACAGGATGCGCCCTTGCGCGGTGGCGGATTTCGGCAGGATGCCCATCACCGCGCGACTGATGACAGATTTGCCGGATCCGGTTTCTCCCACGAGAGCCGTCACCTTGCCGGGCAGCACGCGCAGACTGACCCCTTTCACCGCTTCGAGCTGTCCGCCGAGCAGGGTGAACGAGATGCGCAGGTCTTCTATCCGGAGAAGATCAGCCCCTGAGATCATCAACGTATTCCAGTGCGCTATTACAACGACTGCTTATTAAGCGGACAGTAACGTAAGCCCGCGAACCTGTCCATGTCCTAGCCAAGACGGCAGTCGCCATTGGTTGACGTCAAGAAAAACGGATGTTTTTCATTCAGTTGACGGCGGCGCAGGCCGCCTGGTCGGCAAGTACATCCTCGCAACGACCCGATCTTCGGAAGTCGTCGTAGAAGAGCGTCCAGTCATTCTTGTTGCCGGCGCGGTACGGGCCGAACTTGAAGTACTGGTTTGCGCCGAGACCCTTGTCGTTGTGGCCGATATGCCCCTTTACCGTGACGACCCACTTGTCGTTGGCGAAGATCTCGATATGACCCGTTCCATCCGGTCCGGGCTTCGTCAGGATGGCAAAATCGATCCACCCCGAAGTCGGGCTCGGCAGGCTGTTGCCGCGCTCGATGACCTCGATCTTGTCGGTGCAGGCGGAAAATTCCGCACCGTCATCGACCGACCAGTCGCCATCGGTTGCGACGAGGGCCCGCATCTGGTTGACGTCGGAGCGCGGCCATACCGGTACTTGCGATGCCGGACATCCATTGGAGGCCGCCACCAGCAAGGAAGCGGGCTCCTGATAATTGGTCTCGACCGTCGCGAACAACCTGCCACCCTTCAGCCGCAAGGCGAGGAACGGACTGAAGTCGCCATCGGCTCCGCTGTCGATCTCGCGCTTCCATTGGGCGATCAGGTATCGGTGGTCATCGAGCGGCACAGGCTCGGCGAACTTTACCGCAAACCCGTACCAGACCGGCTTGTCATAGGTTTCGCGAAGCGCGGTCTTTTCCCAGATTTCCGCCCGTTCGCTGCAGTTTTCCGCGTCCGCCGGACAATTGGCGCGCACGCTCAGCTTGAGCGCGCCGGTGCCGGTGCGCTTCACTTCATTCTGGAACTCGACCGTACCGGCGCGCTGTTCGTCGTTGTCGCGGTAGTAAAGGCCCCCCTCGGGTGCAAAGTCCGATCCGTCAAAACCGTCGACGAGTTTTCCATTCAATGACTGGGCCGACACGGGGCCAATGGTTGCGAAGGATACGAGGAAGGCGGCCGCAAGGCCACGTGCTGAGATCATTGAAGCATCTTCTCCCTAAAACCCTTGGTTTTGGAATCACGCGTCTTGCGATACAGCAGCATTACCTGTTCGGCTTCGGAGCGACCGTCGCGGGCTTCGCGTTCGATCGCTTCACCCTTGACGGCAGAGACGTTGTTCTGTCCGGGTTGAAGTATGGTAACCTTCTCGCTCATTCCGCGCAATGTCTCGTCTCCGAGCCGCTGCCAGTCACCGCCGCAATAGGCGGCGAAGTCGTTGCTGGCGATCACCGGTGTCGCGTATTTCTTGGTCAGCGCCTGAAGTCGCTGGACTTCGTTGACCGCACTGCCGAATGCGGAAAACGTCAATCTGTCGGTCAGTCCGACATTGCCGAACATGACGTTGCCAAGATGCAGGCCGATGCCATAGCCGATTCCGGCAAGGCCGGCTTCTCCGCGACTGACATTCAGCTTGCCCATGCGTGCCGAGGCCTGTCCGACAGCCCGCATTGCCGCACGTGCGGCCGCCTGCGAAGGCTCCTTGTGGCGTCCGCAGGGGAATACCGCCAGGAAACCGTCGCCGATGAACGATAGGATCTCGCCGCCATTGCGGTTGAACGGCGTGGCGAGCGCATCGAAGAACTCGTTGAGCGTATCGATGTAGAGCTGCCGGCCACCCTGTTCGGCAAGCGCGGTTGAATCGCGCATGTCGGCCATGACCAGTGCGGCGCGAATGGTTTCGCCGTCGCCGCGGCGGATCTGCCCGGAAAGCACCCGTCGCCCGGCATTTCCACCCAGATAGGTTCTCAGCATGTTGTCTGCAAGCTTGTCCAGAACCGCCATCTTCGCGGCGACCGCCAGACTGTTCTGGATCCGGAACAGAGCCTCGATGACATCGTCGTCGAAGCCGCCGGGGGCATCGGTTGCCCAGGATCCCAGCATGCCGCGGTCGAAATCGGTGCCGAACGGCTGCAGGAAGGCGATATAATCCGTGACGCCAAGCTGCTTCAGATCATCGAAGATCGGAAATTCCGACGGGGCTTTCGGGTCGATGCGCCGCCGCAGGAATTCGAGATTGTTGTTGAGCAGATGGAAATAGGGGCTGCGCACGAACCGCTCCATTTCCGTCGGATCGGGCGTCTTGCGAAAGCTCTCGCTGGAGATGCCCAGTCCCCGCTGCCAGGTGAATCCGAGTGCGTCGTAAAGCGGATGCAGCATCGAAAAACTCAGGTGGACCCGCACCAGCGGCAGGCCGGAAGCTGCCATTCGCTCGCAGAAACCTTCAACGATCGTATCGAGATCGGCGCCGTTTAGCGCTGTCTGTTTTAGCCATTTCGAAACCCTCTCGATAAGCGCAGGCGATACGGTATTGCTGCCGTTTGTACCCATGACTGTTCCTCGAAAAAGACGGATTCTGCTCGGATTTCCGTGAAATGGCGCCGCGCCCAGCGAGCGGGTCCGAACCAATATAGGTATCGCCTCCAGCAAAACCAAATTGCAGGGTTCACATCGCGGTGATTATTTGAGAACGTGACGAAATTCGGTAACGGCATGAGAAGCGGTCATAAATTGCTTGCCGTGCAGTTGCCGGGTAGGGAATTTCCGATCGAGCCGACTATCTCTGCCATGCGAGGAACGCCCCTGTGCCTACCAGGTCATCGGTTGAAGAGCAGCTCCACTCCGCCATAGCGGCGCGCACGGCGCGGGCCGGGATTATAGGTCTCGGCTATGTCGGCCTGCCGCTCGCTATGGCGATCGCGCGCGCCGGCTTTCCCGTCGTCGGCTTCGACATCGATCCGAAGAAGATCGTCGCCCTGGATGCCGGTCACTCCTACATCGAAGCCATCCCCGATGCGGTTCTTGCCACCCAGTCGGAGGAGGGGCGTTTTTGTTCGACCACGGATTTCGACGCGCTCGCCGAATGCGACGTGGTGATCATCTGCGTGCCGACGCCGATTACCCGCCACCGTGATCCCGATCTCTCCTTTGTCGAGAAGACCGGCGAAGCCATCGCCGCGCGGCTGCGGCGCGGTCAGCTGGTGGTACTGGAATCGACCACCTATCCCGGCACCGTCGATGACATCGTCAAGCCGATCCTCGAGGCAACGGGCCTGCACTCCGGCGTCGATTTCTTCCTCGGCTACTCGCCGGAGCGCGAGGACCCGGGCAACCGCAAATTCGAGACATCGAGCATTCCGAAGGTGGTGGCCGGCGATGGCGATGCCGCATCGGCGCTGATGGCGGCATTCTACGGGGCCGTCGTCGATACCATCGTGCCGGTATCGAGCAACGCGACGGCGGAAGCGGTCAAGCTGACTGAGAACATCTTCCGCGCCGTCAATATCGCTCTCGTCAACGAACTGAAGGTCGTCTACGACGCCATGGGCATCGACGTCTGGGAAGTCATCGAAGCCGCGAAGACCAAGCCCTTCGGCTACATGCCGTTCTATCCCGGGCCGGGGCTTGGCGGTCACTGCATTCCGATCGATCCGTTCTACCTGACCTGGAAATCGCGCGAGTTCGAACTGCCGACGCGGTTCATCGAGCTGGCCGGCGAGATCAACTCGTCGATGCCCCGCCACGTCGTCGCCCGTCTCGCCGAAGCGCTTGATATCCATGCCGGCCGGGCACTCAGTCGTTCGAACGTGCTGGTGATCGGGCTGGCCTACAAGAAGAATGTGCCCGACATCAGGGAAAGCCCGTCGCTGAAACTGATCGAACTGATCGAGGAACGTGGCGGCCGGGCCGCCTATCACGATCCGCATGTGCCGGAGATCCCGAGAACGCGCGAGTATAGCGCCCTGATGGGACGCCGGTCCGAGCCGCTCGACGAGGAACGGATCCGCAGTTTTGATGCGATCCTGATCGCCACTGACCACGACGCCGTCGATTATCAGGCGCTGGCGCACTGGGCACCGCTGATCATCGATACCCGCAACGTGTTCGCGCGGCTCGGATTGTCCGGCAAGCGGATCGTCAAGGCGTAGCGGTGCGCCGTGCCGCCTGGCTGTTGATGCTCGCCTTCACCTGTCGGGCGGCGGCGGCGTATCCGCCGGCCGCACCGTCGATGAAGTGCATGTGGTCACGGCTGAGCGGTGTCGGCACCAGGCAGGTCATGAGTGCGGCATCCTGCCGGTGGATTCCGAAGTGGCAGATGCCCTGCGCAGCAGCCTGTTCCAGCATGGCTTCGATCCGCCGAAGATGCTTCGGGTCGACGTCGATCGTCATTTTCAGGCCGTCGTCGAACTTGCGGAAGTCGCTATTGCGGGCAACGTCGCGGCGATAGCGCCTTGCATCGAAACCGCCGGCGGTTAGACCCGTTCGTAACAACATGACCAACAGAACGTATTGAAAGACGATCAGGGCCTCGTGCAGCAGGCGACGGCCGGACGGAACCTTGGCCCGCGCCTCTGCGTCCATGCCGGCTTGCGACAGGCCGAGTTGCGGGCCTTCCTGCGCGATGGGGTGGCCCGAGCGTTCCTCGCCGGCCGCGAGCATGACGATGTCGGCGACAAGCATGCGGAACGCATTGCCGTCGCCACCCGCCCCGGGGACTGCGATGATCGAGGCGATCTCGCCGTGGCGTGACCGGATCGGGTTCCAGCGGCAGGAAAGCCCGGTCAGGTCGGGCCGGGCGCCTTCCGCTGCTGGTTCGACGGCATACTGCCCCTCCTTCATCCGTGCTTCCGCCCAGCTCGAACCACCTCCGGCGAGCATGGCATAGGTGACGTCAGGGCTGGCGCTGTAGCGGGCGACGCGCACGTCCTGGCGGGCGGCACGGATATCGGCGAGTGGTACGAGGGCGGCGCGCAGCGTCAGTTGCAATTCGTCCGCCACCAGACGCCGAACCGCGGCGAGCGCATCGCGGGCGCTTCCGATCGCCGAAGGCGGAACGGCAACCACCGCGCCGTCGCCACCGAAGACGAACGGCAGGTCGTGTCGCCCGGTGGCGTTGAGCACCGCGGCAATGACGCTGGCGCCCGCCATGTTCACGGCCTTGTAGCGGCCACTCTCGATGGCCCGGGTCGAATCGACGATATCGGCGAGCGCCAGTGCCCAGCCGTCAGGGAGGGGCCGGTAGTTGCCGGGATCGGCGACGCCATCGAAATGGTCGAAGACCGGCGCCGCGAATGTGCCGTCCTCTGTGGTCCTGTCCATTTTGGAAGACTAACACATGCGGCCCTCGCCGGTGATCACATGCGCTTGTTCGGCAACGTGCACGCGCATGCTTGCCTGCTACGGCGCCGCCCAATTTTGTCGCGGCTATTCCAGGAGCGAGTTCTCCGTTCACCGTGTCGCCGCAACCTTGAGAATCGCCTCGGCCGCGCGTGTGGCGCCGGCAGCTTGCTGCATCGTTTCCGCATTGGCCTTCAGGCGGCGGTTCATCTCGCTGTCGGCCAGCAACGAACGGATCGCCTCGGCAAGATCGGCGGCGCCCCATCGGTAGCGATCAAGGTGCAAGCCGACACCGGTTTCCGCTGCTCGTCTCGCATTGTCGTGGCCATCCCAGCAATAGGGCATCACGATGGAAGGCACGCCATAATAGAGCGCCTCGCAGAACGAGTTGTTGCCGCCGTGATGGATGAAAAGGCTGGCCTGTTCCACCACCGAAGGCTGGGGAAACCAACTGTCGATGAAGACATTGTCGGGCACGTCGCGATATTCGTCGCGCCAGTGGCCGGCATTGACCAGGAAGCGGCCAGGAAGCGTCGCGAATACCTCGATCATCCGCTTCATCATGGTAACGTCCATGGCGCCGAGAGAACCGAAGCTGGTCAGGGCGAGCGGGGTATCGTTGTGACTGGCGAAGCGTGGCGGGACATATGCCGTCTCGCGCCGGACACAGCCGTCGAGAAGGACGAATCGTCCGGGGTCGAGCTCCAGCTTGCGCTGGTGACGGATGATTTCAGGCGCCAGCAGCAGGTTGAGCCACGGCGACGGTTCGAGGAAGCACGACGGCGCAGGTGGTTTCAGTCCGCACTCTCCGAGAAAGGTCGAGAAGCGCCGGTGGGCCGGAGCGGTGACCTTGTTGTAGCGGGCGGAAAACGCGCGCCAGTCCTGCCCGGGCGTCGCGCCGCAGCCAGAGAGGTAAGGCGGTACCAGCGGATCGGGTATCTCGGTCTCGGCGCAGGAAATGACCCGGATCCACGGCACGCCGGCATTGGCAATCGCCGGAAACATCACGACGTTGTCGAGCACGATCGCGTCGGGCTTCAGCCGCGCAAGCAGCCGGCGCAATGGCTCCTCGACCTGCATCGCCGTGTCGACGATGGCGTCCCAGGTCGGCCCGACATAGCTGTCGAGTTGTTCGAACGGTGTCTGGCGGAAGGCATCCTGATGGCGCTCGATGAACTCGTTCCAGTCCGTCGGCGGCCCCGATGCGGCATCCGCGAGCGGATACTCGGCAAAGCCGTACTCCGCGAAGATGCCGCTGAAGCCCGGATGGCAGATGAACACCGGCCGTGCGCCCAGGCGCTGGAGTTCCTGCGCGATGCCGACGCAATTGAGCGCCGCGCCGTAGCTCGCTTCGGGAAACAGGGCGATGGTATTTGTTGTTGCCATGACCGACTAACGCGAAACGAGCTTGAAGGCTGGCGGCACGCCCCGTCCGGCGAGGAGCGGGCGCTGTGCGCGGGAAAGCTGGATGTGCACCCGCATCAGGTCGGCGGCGAGATCCATCTGGCTGCGCTCGATCTGTTCGAGGATCTGGAGATGCTCGAGATTGGACTGCATCAGACGGATGGTGTTGGCATGTTGGCTGACCGGCGTATTGCGCCGACGGCGATGATGGCTGACCAGGGTCTCCGCCATGAAGGGGTTGCCGCAGCTTCTGGCAATCAGCAGATGAAAGTCGAAATCTGTCCGTTCGAACAGCTTCCGGTCGAATGTCGTCTCGCTCATGTCCTTGAGCATCAGCATCGACTGGCGCAGCGACGCCAAGGCCGGCAGGTCGCGTCGGAAATCCGGGAGCGTCAACGCCAGCGGCTCGGTCGCCAGCCGAAATTCGAAGCTCTTGGCGGCGGCGTCGCTGCTGATGGCGAACTGCTTCAGAACCCATTGCTGACCCGGCGCGCGTTCTGCGAGGTTCTCGTCCGACAGTTTCATCAGTGCATTTAGTACCGTCTGCCGCGACACTGTATATCGACGTTGCAGGGCGGCCACCGTCTGTATTTCGGCAATCCGTCCGGCCGACAGATCACGCAGGATGGAGGCGTAGAGAACGCTTTCGCCATCGCCTTCCGACGGGTCCTCGAGCCGTGCAGTGGCCACGGGATCGGCGGCAAGAACATAGCCGCCTTCCGCTTCGGAAGTCACGAGGCCGCGATCTGCAAGTATTTGTAATGCTTTTCTTATCGGGGTTCTCGAGACATTGCAGAGTGAAGCCAGCGCCTGTTCCGCGAGGCGTTCTCCGGGCGACATGCCGCGCTCGCTGGCGGCATCCAGGATCTTCTGCGCCAGTTCGATATGGCGGTGGTTGATGCGTTTCACGTCCGGATTCATCTACTGCGCCAGCCCCCGATCGCCCGGCATTCTGCCTTCATCCGAAGTATTCCTCAAGTGTATTCAACAGCAATATTGCGCCATCATGGAAATATACAAAATACCTATTGACGTATTTTTTTTATAAATAATACTGCCAGTAGATGTGGAGAGAGATCGGTAAACCGGCAGCCGCATCGCAGAGGTCGGAACAATCAAAAAATTGAGGGAGTTTTTCGTGAAAATGAAAAACGGAACGGCTGCGATATGCGCGGGCGTAGCCCTTATGGCTGCGAGCCTGCATGCGGGGACGGCACTCGGTGCCGATCTCGTGATTTCCAACTGGGACGGCTACATGGCCAAGGATATCGCCGATGCTTTCAAGCAGGCGACCGGGCTGGAGATCGAGGTGGTGAACCACGCCACCAACGAAGAAATCATGGGCAAGCTGATGGCGAGCAAGGGCAAGGGCTACGACCTTGTCTTCGTGTCCTCTCCGTTTGCCGAGGTGCTGAATGGCCAGGGAATGGCAGAGCCCATCGACAAGGCCGCTGTGCCCAATCTCGCCAATCTCTATCCCGAAGCACAGAAATTGGCCCATGACCCCGGCAACAATTTCTCCATACCCTATACCTGGGGCACGACGGGCCTGTGCTACCGCGGTGACAAGGTGACCACCGAGCCGAACAGCTGGATGAACCTTCTCGCCCCCTCCGACGATCTCAAGGGCAAGATCACGATGCTGTCGACGGACCGCTGGCTGATGGGCGCGGGCCTCCTTGCCAAGGGTTACTCCGTAAACGAGACCGACCCGGGCAAGATCGAAGAGGTGAGGGACCTGCTGATCGCGGCGAAGAAAAACCTCCTCGCCTATGACGACACCACCTTCTACTCGAAGCTGGTGTCCGGCGAAGCTTCGCTTGTGCATGCCTGGGACGGCTGGTGCAACTACGGCATCATGGAAAACAAGGACATCAAGTTCGTCGTGCCGAACGAGGGATCCGACCTCTGGGTCGATACCATGGTCGTGGTGAAGGGTACCGAACACAAGGATGCGGCGATGAAGTTCATCAACTTCATCCTCGACACCAAAAACCATGCCTGGGCAGCGGAAAACATCCTTTACAAGGTGCCGAACAAGGCCGCGATGGAAAGTCTCGATCCGAAGCTGGTCGAGCAGTTTCCAAACATGGCGATGTCGCCGGCCGATCTGACGAAATTCGAGCAGTTGCGCGACCTCGGTCCGGCCCAGAAGGACTATTCTCGCGCCATCAGCGAAATCAAGGCCGCGAACTGATCGCGCCTTCGGCCCGTGGCGGAAATTAGGGTCGCCGCCGCGGGCCCAGACTTCCAGCACAATATTCTCATCGTGGATGCCGGCGGGTATTGGCCCCCGCACGGCCGGAGTGCATTCGTGTCGTTTCAAACTGCCCGTCCGAACCTGCTTGCAATGCCGGCAATCACCTGGCTCGTCGCCTTCATGGTGGCGCCGTGCCTGCTGATTTTCAGCTATGCATTCTTCGAACGCGGCATGTGGGGCGGGATCGACTACACCTTCACGCTCGACAATTTCGCCAGGGTCATGGATCCGCTCTATGGCAGAATATTCCTGACCTCGGCGCGCATTGCCGGCACGGCCACCCTGATTGCCATCCTGATTGCCTATCCGGCCGCCTATGCCATCAGTCGGGCGCCGCGGATGCGCCAGCCGATGCTTCTGTTTTTCGCGGTCCTGCCGTTCTGGAGCAACTATCTGATCCGCACCTATGCGTGGATCGTGCTCCTGAACCGTGAGGGCCTGGTCAACAACGCGCTGGTATCGCTCGGGTATGCCGGCGAACCTTTTTCGCTGCTTTATACCGAAACCGCAGTGATCACCGGGCTCGTCTACAATTACCTGCCCTTCGTCATCCTGGCGATCTATTCGACCTTGTCACGGCTGAATCCGGAACTGATGGAGGCCTCGCGCGATCTCGGTGCGGGCGCGGTCCGCACCTTTTTCCGCGTTACCCTGCCGCTGACGCTACCCGGTGTCGCGGCCGGCGGCGTGTTCGTCTTCGTGCTGTCGATCGGCAATTTCATAACTCCGGCGCTGCTTGGCGGCGGACGGTTCCAGATGATCGGCAACCTCGTCTACGACCAGTTTCTGACAGCCAACGATTGGCCCTTCGGCGCGGCGCTCGGCATGGTGCTGATCGCGACCATGATCCTGCTTCTGTTCCTGCAGGCGCGGGCGACGTCGCATGCCAGCGGCGAGCGGGCGGGGGTGCTGCAGTGAGCGCAACGTTCCGTCAACGGCTTCCCGGACGCATCGTTCTGATCATGGTATTCGGCTTTCTCTACCTGCCGATTGCCGTGCTCGTCATGCTTTCCTTCAATGACAGCGGCTTGCCGACATCGTGGTCCGGCTTCTCGACCCGCTGGTATCTTTCCCTGTTCGGCAATGGCGATATCCTGCAGGCGGCATGGAATACCCTGGTCGTTGCCGTATTCGCGACCCTGATTTCGACGGTGCTCGGTACGCTTCTGGCGCTGGGCATGGAAACGCGGGCACGCAAGAGCAACGGTCTCGAAGCACTCGCCTTCGCCCCGATGGTGATCCCCGATATCGTGCTCGCGGTGGCGCTGCTGTCTTTCTTTTCCAGGCTCGATCTGCCGATGGGCCTGCATACGATCATCCTCAGCCACATCATCTTCGATCTTGCCTTTGTCTGTGCCGTGGTGCGGGCACGGCTGAAGACCTTCGATTTTTCCATCGTCGAAGCTTCGCGCGATCTTGGTGCGTCCGGCTGGACGACATTCTGGCGTGTGACGTTTCCGGTATTGCTGCCGGCGATCATCGCCGGCGCCTTGCTCGCTTTCACTCTCTCGGTCGATGAATTCATCATCGCCTTCTTTACCGCCGGCGCCGGGCGTTCCTCGATGACGCTGCCGATGCAGATCTTCTCGATGATCCGCTTCGGCGTCACCCCGGAGATCAATGCGCTCGCAACCCTTGTGATGGGCGCCAGCGCCACGGCCCTGCTGATCTCGCAGTGGCTCAACAAAGAACAGATGCCATGACGCCAGCCGCTCCCGTCGCCCGGTCTATTCTTCGTATCGAAGCGCTCGGCAAGAGCTTCGGGCCTATCACCGCCGTCGACGGGGTGACGCTCGACATTCGCGAAAGGGAATTCTTCGCGCTGCTGGGACCGTCCGGCTGCGGCAAGACCACGTTGTTGCGCATGCTTGCGGGGTTCGAGGCGCCGAACAGCGGACGGATCCTGCTGGAAGATCGCGATATCTCGCCGCTGCCGCCGGAAAAGCGGCCATTGAACCTGATGTTCCAGTCCTATGCCCTGTTCCCGCACATGACGGTGCGGCGGAACCTCTCCTATGGGCTGGAGATGGAACGGCTGTCGAAAGGCGAGATCGGTCGCCGTGTCGACGAGACGCTGGCAACGACGGACCTGACCGAGTTTGCCGATCGCAAGCCCGAACAGCTGTCGGGCGGCCAGAAGCAGCGCGTGGCGCTGGCCCGCGCG
>JAEWPB010000169.1 GCA_023399465.1 Pseudomonadota bacterium | reverse complement strand
CGGCGACGCTGGTGTGCAACGGGGCGGGCTCCGCCGGCATCGCCTGCGTCGAACTCGTCAAGTCGATGGGCTTTTCACCGCAGAACGTCATTCTCTGCGACACCAAGGGCGTGGTCTATCAGGGTCGCAAGGAAGGCATGAACCAGTGGAAGTCGGCGCATGCGGTCAAGACCGACAACCGCACGCTGCAGGACGCGATGGTCGGCGCCGACGTGGTATTCGGCCTGTCGCAGAAAGGCGCTTTCACCGACGAGATGATCCGCTCGATGGCGGACCGGCCGATCATCTTCGCGATGGCCAACCCGGATCCGGAAATCACCCCGGAGGAAGTGGCCCGCATTCGCGACGACGCGATCATGGCGACCGGCCGCTCGGACTATCCGAACCAGGTCAACAACGTTCTCGGCTTCCCCTACATCTTCCGCGGCGCACTCGACGTGCGCGCCTCGACGATCAACGACGAGATGAAGATCGCTGCCGTCCGCGCGCTTGCAAGCCTTGCTCGCGAGGACGTGCCGGATGACGTTGCTGCCGCCTATCAGGGCAACCGTCCGCGCTTCGGCCCGCAATACATCATCCCCGTTCCCTTCGATCCGCGCCTGATCTCGGCCATCCCGACGGCGGTTGCCAAGGCAGCCATGGACAGCGGCGTCGCCCGCCGCCAGATCCCCGATCTCGCCGCCTACCAGCTCGAGCTGTCGGCCCGGCGCGATCCGATCGCCTCGACGCTGCAGCACATCTACGAGCGAGTGCGCCGCCAGCCGAAGCGTGTCGTCTTCGCCGAGGCCGAGGAAGAGCAGGTCATGCGCGCGGCGATCGCCTACGCCAACCAGCAGCTCGGCACCGCGATCCTGCTTGGCCGTGACGAGCAGGTCCGCGCCACCGCCGAAAAGGCCGGCATCGATCTCAACCGCGCCGGCATCGAGATCGTCAACGCCCGCATTTCCGATCGCGTGGAAGCCTATACCGAGTATCTCTATGCCCGCCTGCAGCGCAAAGGCTACCTGCTCCGCGACTGCCAGCGGCTGATCAATACCGACCGCAACCACTTTGCCGCCTGCATGGTGGCGCTGGGCGACGCCGATGCGATGGTGACCGGTACCACCCGCAACTACTCGACTGCGCTCGAGGACGTCCGCCGCTGCATCGACGCCAAGCCGGGCCACCGGGTGATCGGGGTGTCGCTGGCGCTCTGCCGCGGTCGCACCGTGTTCGTCGCCGACACCGCCGTGCACGACATGCCGACGGCGGAAGAACTGGCCGATATCGCCGAGGAGGCTGCCGGCACCGCACGGCGCATGGGCTATGAGCCACGCGTCGCCATGCTAGCCTACTCGACCTTCGGCCATCCGTCCGGCGAGCGTTCCGAACGCCTGCGCGAAGCGGTCCGCATTCTCGACAAGCGCCGCGTCGACTTCGAGTATGACGGCGAGATGGCGGGCGACGTTGCCCTGAACAGCCAGCGCATGGAACAGTATCCGTTCTGCCGTCTTTCCGGCACGGCCAACGTGCTGGTGATGCCGGCGATCCACTCGGCCGCAATCTCCACCAAGATGCTGCAGGAACTGGGCGGCTCGACCGTCATCGGCCCGCTGCTCGTCGGTCTCGACAAGTCCGTCCAGATCACCTCGATGGGTGCGAAGGATAGCGACATCGTCAACATGGCCGCCATCGCCGCCTATAACGCCGGCGCCTGAGCCGGCATAGTCCGAAACAACAAGGCCCGCAGCGAGATCTCGATCGCTGCGGGCCTTTTTGCGTTCCGGGTTTCCCGAAGCGTCAGCTGGCGAACCTGCCGGCATCCGCTCCGTAATAGTTCAGGTAACGATCCGAAATGCTGGATATCGGCAGCACGATCAGCACGTCGGTGGTGTTGAAGGCGTGATCGACGACCGCGCCCGAGCCGATCATCGCGCCGAGCCGCAGGTAGCCCTTGACCAGCGGAGGAAGCGCTCCGAGCGCCTTGCGCGGGTTGACGGCTTCGATGGGCATCAGGTCCATGTTGCGGTAAAGTGCCGGAAGGGCGCTTACCGCCCATTCGCCCTTTGCCTGCGCGTTGTGGTGTAGGAAGGAAAGCGCCAGAGCGTGCTGCTCCGGCTGGATCCCCGGCAGCGAGGCGCAGCCGAACATGACGCTGATCCCGTGCTTGAGCGCATAGGCCCAGTTGCCTTGCCACAGCAGTTCGACGGTGCGCTTCGTGCGGTAATCCGGAAGGACGCAGGAGCGGCCGAGCTCCATGAAGCGGATGCCCGGATGCCGGGCAATCAACGGCTCGATGTCAAATTCCGATGCAGAATAGAAACCTCCGGCGGAGATCGCCACCTCCTGACGCAGAATGCGGTAGGTCCCGACGATCTGATCCTCCTCGTCGCCTTCGACCGCCCGATCGAGCACCAGCAGGTGATCGCAGATTTCGTCCCAGCTGTCGGAATCGCGCCGTGCGCGCATGGCCTCCGGCGACAGCCGCGCCTGCATCTCCTCGACGAAGACGCGGTAGCGTACCGCCTGCGCCGCAGCGATCTCCCCGGCCGTCCGCGCAAGGCGGGTTTCGAGCGAACCTATCCTGCCCAGAAGGCCCGCCGAATCGGCTGTCTGTGAGGAATTCGATGCAGACTGGATACTCTCAGCCAGACTACCACGGTTCTGGAGATCAATGGTCATGGCTATTCTTCCACTGCCGGTTGGAGTACTTGCCATAAAGCACTTTTCTACGACGAAAAAGTGACATTTGCGCGCAGTCCGGATGAAGATCGTCCTGTTGCGCCGATATCTCAACGCCCGGTGGAAGCAGGTGCGGCAAGCGCGGCGACGTCTGCCAGCAGCCGGTCCGGATCGGCGGGTTTCGGCAATACCAGATTGGCGCCGTTCATCAGCAGGTCGCGGCGCAGGTCGTCGCGGTAGTCCGCCGTCAGCACGATGATCGGCAGGGCCGGCAGGGCTTCCCGACGCTCGTGAGCGCGGATGCGCGCCAGGATCTCCAGGCCCTCGCCGCCCGGCATGTTGAAATCGGTCAGCACGATATCGGGCCGCTTTTCCTGACCGTTCCAGACGGCATCGAGCAGCGCCTCGAAGTCGGAAACGGCGCGTACATGGTGGCCGGCGCGCGTCAGCATCGCCTTCACCAGCAGGGCGTTGACCGGATCGTCCTCAGCCAGAAGGATATCGAGCCCGGTCGCCGCTGCTCCATGCGGAACCGCAAGACCGAGGATGGGCTGGTTGTCGTTCAGCGCATCGCGCTTTTCCATGCCGCGCATGCGGCCCCGAAGAACGTCGATCAGCGACTGTTCGCGAAGCGGCCGAATGAGCCACGCATCGAAGACGCCCTGCGGCTGCGAATTGCGCTCTTCCGGATTGACGAGGAAGATTTTGCGGAGGCTGGCGCTCTGGACATCCGGCCGGTAGGCGACGTCATCGGCAAACTGGAACGCCATGCGGTGGTCGACGATAATATCGCTGAAGGCCCATCCCATTGCCGCCGCCCTGTCGAGAAGCACGCCTGCGGCACCTTCATCGGCGGCGACATGGCATTCGCCCCCGAGTGTCGCGATCGTGGCAGCGATCGCATCACGGGCCGGCCCCGCCGGCGCAAGCAGCATGACGATCGAATTCTTCAGGATGGTATTGCGGGTGTTGCGGCGGCGGGTCGCATGGGTGGCGCTCGCGGGAAAGCGCACGGTGAACACGCTGCCCTTCCCCCGGACACTGGAAACGGTCAGCGAGCCGCCGAATTCCCGCATGATGCGGGCGGAGATCGCCAGGCCGAGGCCGGTCCCGGCGCTGCGGTCGCGATCATTGCCGGCCTGCTCGAACTCGCCGAAGATGCGAGCAGTCTCCCTGGCGGTCATGCCCGGCCCGGTATCCGACACCGTGATGACGACATCACCATCCTCGCGCGCCGCGGAAATCAGCACGCCGCCCTTGCTGGTGAACTTCACCGCGTTGCCGATGACGTTGAAAAGCACCTGGCGCAACCGCGCGGCATCGAAGTTCATCAGGTCGGGCAGGTCGGCAGCAACCGTGGCCCCGATCTCGATCCCCTTCTCGTGCGCCCGGTGGGCCAGCATCTCGACGACGCTTTCCAGCAACGAGCGCAGCGCCTCGGCGCGCGGCCGCAACTGGAAGCGGCCGACCTCCATGGTCGAGAAATCGAGCAGGTCATCGACCAGCTGCACCAGCGCATTGCCGGATTGCCTTATGCCGTCGAGATAGTTCTTCTGCTCCGCGGTCAACCGGGTCTGGCCGAGAAGATGGCTCATGCCGAGGATGCCGCTGAGCGGCGTGCGGATCTCATGGCTGACAGTGGCGAGCAGGCGGGACTTGGCGGCGCTGGTGTCCTCGGCCTTCAGCCTCGCCTCCTCGCGGGCGCGGGCCTTCACCCGCTCGTCGGTCACGTCCCGCCCGATGCTCTGGAGCAGCAACTGCCCGGTGGCGGGGTCGCGGGTGATGATGTCATGCCAGACGAAGATGCGCTGGCCATAGGGCGTGGCGATCTCGACATCGAAATTGTGCGGCACCGCCCCCGGGCGGAAGGCCAGGCCGATTTCCTCGCAGGTCAGCCCCTGCGGGACCGGACACCGCGTCATTTCCCTGAAGGTCGCATTGGCCTGGACGATGCGCCGGTCCATCGTGCGGGTAAGGGCGATATCGCCGAGGGCGTCGTGGATCGTCGAGAGCAGGCGGGCGTCATCGCTCGGTTCGCCGGAACGCGCAACCGCACGATTGGCGCTGCGCTTTTCCAGCCGCTCAAGGCCATGGATCACCGCAAAGGCGATCACGAAAGTCACAACGGCGAGACTGAAGACGTAGAGCGCGTTGTAATAGCCGAGGAAGAGCACCGCACTGCCGGCCAAGACCCCTGCCCCGCCGAGCCAGATGCGCAGTGCCTGGCGGCCGAGATGGTGGCCGTCGCTTTCGCCCCCAGCGCGCGCAACAGGCTCCGCAGTAACGGACGTCGCGGCACCATCCGCTCCGGACTCCGGGCCATGCCCGAACGCGTCGCCATCCGATATCGGCTCGCTATAGGCTGAAGACAGGCGCTTTCGGATGTTTGCCAGATCGCTCATGCGTTCCGTCTAACATGCGGGTCGTTCCAAATGCTTTCAGCAAACAGCTAAAACTTTAGGCACTCTTGCGCTTGGCGCCAAAAAACTCGTCGAGGATGACGCATCCTGCCCCGAGCGTAATGAAACTGTCGGCCAGATTGAACACGGCGAACGACCACGTCTGCGTGTAGAAGAGGATGTAGTCGACGACGTGACCATAGAAGAAGCGATCGAGCAGGTTTCCGATCGCTCCGGCAATGATCATTGCAAAGCCGAGATGGGCAAGCCACCGATCACCCGGTGTCTTGCGCCAGAGCCAGAGGACGAAGGCGACGATTGCCAACCGCATGGTGACGATGAACCAGCCTTCCATGCCCGAGAGCATAGAGAAAGCGACGCCGAGATTGTAGGTGCGGTAGAGCGCCAGCATCGGCACCACATGCACGGCCTCCTGCAGCGGCAGATAGGCTTCGACCGCGACCTTGATCAGCTGGTCGGCGAGCACGGCCAGCACCACGAAAACCAGGATCGGCAGCGGCCTCGAGAACATCGCGCGTCCGGCACTCATTTGCGACCTTCCAGCGCCAGCAGATGGCGGCGCGCTTCGTACAGCATGACGGCGGTCGCGACCGCGAGGTTGAGGGAATCGGCGCGTCCCGCCTGCGGGATCCGTGCAAGCGCATCGGCTTCCTTTGCCAGCTGCTCCGGGAGGCCGGATTGCTCGTTGCCCATCAGCAGCACCACCGGCTTGCGCTTGTAGTCGATGGTCCGGTAATCGACGGAACCTGCCAGATGGGTAGCCACCACCTGGGCCCCGCAGCTCTTCTTCCAGGCAAGGAATTCCTCGGCGCTCGCCTTGATGACCGGAAGGGCGAAAACCGACCCCATAGTGGCGCGGACCGTTTCCAGCGAGAACGGATCGGTGGTCTCGCCGACGAGGATGACCCCGGAGGCGCCGGCCGCATCCGCGGTGCGGATGATGGTACCGAGATTGCCGGGATCGCGGACCCGATCGAGCGCCACCCAGGTTTCCCCCTGCTGCGGACGCACATCGCGCAGCGGCATCCAGCGTTGTTCGAAAATGCCGACAACCATTTGCGGATTTTCGCGCCGCGTGATCGACGCCATCACCTTTTCGCTGACTTCCAGCACCAGCCCGCCATGAGCGAAGGTCTTTGCCGCGACCTGTTCAACCGCCGGCTTGCCCTTGGCCGCCTTGCTGAACACCAGGGTGTGGATCTTCCAGCCGAGTTCCAGCGCATCGATGACGAGCTTCAGGCCTTCGGCCATGAAGGATTTCGTCTCGTCGCGGGTCTTCTTCTGGCTGAGCGCCTTGATGTCCTTGATGATGGGATTGGCGAGGCTGGTGATTTCCTTGACCTGGCCGACACGGCGCGGTCCATGATCTCGCGTTTCGTTGTTCATTTCGGTACCCAGCGGCTGAAGAGCGAAGTCGAAAGGGCGCGGCCCGGCGTCTTGCCATCGAGACCGGCCTCGCGGATGACGAGTTCTCCCGATTCCACCACGCCGCCGCTTCCGCGCATGGTGTCGCGCATCAGCTCGTGAATGGAATAGAAACTCGCACGGATGGAATAGGCGGTCAGCACCAGCCCGACTGCCCGCGGAGAGAGAATCTCGCGGCAGATGTCGAGCATCAGCGGCAGATGGTCGAACAGATGCCAGACCTCTCCGTTCGGACCACGGCCGAACTTCGGCGGATCGGTGAGGATGATATCGTAGCGATTGCCGCGACGTTCCTCGCGCTGGATGAACTTCATCGCATCCTCGCAGATCCAGCGGATCGGCAATTTGTCGAGGCGACCGAGGGACTGGTTTTCACGCGCCCAGCCGATTGCCTTTTTCGAGGCATCGACATGCGTCACCTCGGCACCGGCGGCTGCCGCCACCAGCGACGCAACGCCGGTATAGCCGAAGAGATTCAGCACCTTCAACGGACGGTCGGCCGCCTCGATCTGATCCTTCATCCAGCTCCAGTGAACGATCTGCTCGGGAAACACACCGACATGCCGGAAGGCGGTGAAGCGCCCGAGGAATTCGATCCCGAGCAGCGACAGCGGCCAGGTCTCGCCAAGGGCCTCACGCGGGAAACGCCAGCGTCCCATGCCGTCCTCGTCGGTGTCCCCGGTAAAGATAGCGTCGGCATGTTCCCAGACGTGGGAGGGCAGCGTCGGCTGCCACAAGGCCTGCGCTTCGGGACGCACGATCCGGTAGGGACCGTATTGCTCGAGCTTCAGTCCGTTGCCGCTGTCGATCAGGTGAAAGTCCCCTGCCCCGAGCGATTCGAGGATGACGGGCACCCGTTCGGCGGGCCGCTCGCCGCTACGCGCCATCAGCGGGCGCGAAGCCGCCTCGGTGCCGCCGGTTTGCGCTTCCGCTGCCGCCTTGGAGGCAGGGGGACGCTTATGCTCGGAGCGGCCTTCGTCGGCAAATGACGCCGGTTTCGATTGTGGCCGGTTTCGCGACTTGCCCGCGGCCGACGGCTTGCCGGAATGCCGGTCTCTCGCGGCGTGGCCGGCGGCGGTTTTCGGTCCCGGCCGGCGTTCTTTGTTCTTCAAGGGCGTTCTTCCGCTTGCTCAACACTGGATTCAGCCGAGCAAATAGCATTCCGGCGGCACTTGGCAAAGCGCTTTCCGGTCGGCACTATTTCCGGCAAATGTGGAAAGGGAGAATACCGCATGGACCTGACTGGTGAACAACGCATTGCCGCGTCGCGCGACATCGTCTGGGCAGCCCTGAACGATCCCGAGATCCTGCGCCAGTGCATCCCCGGCTGCCAGAGCCTGGAAATGAAGAGCCCCACCGAATTCGCCGCCACGGTGAAGATCAAGATCGGGCCGGTGTCGGCCACCTTCAGCGGCGAGGTCACGCTGTCCAACATCAATGCTCCGGAAAGCTATACGATTTCGGGGGAAGGCAAGGGCGGCATCGCCGGATTCGCCAAGGGCGGCGCCGACGTCGCGCTCCGCGAAGACGGCCTGGAGACATTGTTGCGCTATGATGTCAACGCGCAGATCGGCGGGAAGCTTGCCCAACTCGGGTCCCGGCTGATCGACTCGACGTCGAGAAAACTTGCCGAGCAGTTCTTCACCGATTTCAACACCACGGTCGGCGCGATGGCAAACGGCACACCGGCCGCCTGAGCCCCGGCGCTGTCACCGACGGCAAACGACTTCCATCAGGACTGGGGAAGCTGGGCCTGCTGTCCAGCGATCTGCTCGGCGCGGACCTTGAAGCGATCGGCCTCGGCATGCCACTTCTCCGCCTCGCGCGCCTCGTTGCGAGCGCGCTTGCGATACTTGCCCTGCGTAAGCCAGGTGGCCGCGGCGCCGACGATCAGCCCGATGATCAGCGCCACGAACAGGAACACGAAGAACGGTGCACTGACCGACAGGAACTGGTCGTCCGGGCGGAACGGATTGAGTGCCAGCGTCACGAACTCGCGGTTGGCGACCGAAAGCACGATCAGGACGATGCCCAGCGGTATCATGATCACGAGGCTCACGATTCTCTTCAGCATGATCCATTCTCCATTCTCGCGCCGCCGGAACGACGCCTTTTCCGGCACCGTAACCTGGCTGGCGATGCACTGAATTCCTGCGATGCGGCGCATGACCCCGAGACGACGCCCGGGGCGGTATTGCCTCAGTCGTCCTTGTCGGCCATGCCGGGGTTCAGCCGCTCGCGCAGCTCCTTGCCGGTTTTGAAGAACGGCACCCACTTCTCCTCGACGAACACGGCATCGCCGGTGCGGGGATTGCGGCCCGAACGCGATGGCCTGTTTTTCACCGAGAATGCCCCGAAACCGCGCAGTTCGACACGGTTTCCGGAGGCCAGAGCATCGGTGATTTCATCAAGTACAGCATTGACGATATTCTCGACATCACGGTGATAGAGATGCGGATTTCGCGCCGCAACGATCTGCACCAGTTCTGACTTGATCACGGTCATCCCCTTAACTGATTGATTTCTTAGTCGCGCCCAACCTGCCAAACGGAAATTAGCCCGTCAAGAAACAACTTGTCCCCGGCAAGATTCCGAAGGTCTTCAGCTCGAATAAAATCACCATAGCCGAGCAGATTAATCAATCGCGAAACCGCACCGGGAAAGAAAAACGACGCGCTGGAGCGCGGCTCTTCCCACTCGATGATGGAGAGCCCGGCGGCAACGCCCTTGCCTTCGAGGTAGGCGCGGATTTCGGGTTCGTCGCCAAGCTGGTCCACGAGTTTCGCCTTCAGCGCCTGCCGGCCGGTATAGATGCTGCCGTCGGCGAGCAGCAAGGCCTCCTCTCGCGGCATCTGGCGACGCTCGGCCACCAGATCGACGAACCAGTCGTAGCTGTCGGTCACCATGGCCTGGATCATCGCCCTCGCTTCCGGGCTGGCATTGGTGAAGGGCGACGGTTCGGCCTTGAGCGGCGACGACTTGATCGACTCCAGCGATACGCCGATCTTGTCCATCAGCTCCCTGGCCTGCGGATATTGAAAGAGCACTCCGATCGAGCCGGTAATCGACGTTTCACCGGCGATGATGGTATCGCCGGCAGAAGCGACCATGTAGCCGGCGGAAGCGGCCAGCGTGCGGATATTGGAGACCACCGGCTTCTTTTCCGCCACCGCGCGAATGGACTGGTAGATCCGCTCGCCGCCATAGGTGGTTCCACCGGGCGAGTTGATGGACACGATCAGCGCCTTGACCTGATCGTCCTTGGCGATCTTCTCCAGCCGCTCCTGCAATTCGCGATTGTCCTGGATCAGGCCGGATATCTCGACCCGCGCGATGTGCGGCCGCAGCGCCCCGGCGGTAACGTCACCAGCGGCCGAACGGTAGAGGGCAAAACCGAGGCCGACAAGCAGGAGCAAGGCGGCGACACGCCAGAAACTGAGTTTGCGGCGCATTCGCCGCCTGTCGATGATTGCCGATTGATCCATGACCTTGTGCGCCTTTCCTACTGTCGTCCCGCGGAGGGACGGTCACTCGCCAGCCGCGCCGGTGTAGCAAAGTTGCGACCCCATTGGGCGGTTAATTCGGCGATTTATTGTTTGTTGCAAAAAAATCTCCATATTGGCAAGCAAACACGATCGTGCGAGATGTCCGCCGAATGCTGCGGAGCGCTAGGCACCGACATCCCTCGAATGGCGATCGACTAGAGAACGGAACCGATCATGCTCAATGCGGTACACAATGCGGAGACTATTGCTGCCGCAGATGTGGATGCCGACGCCTCCTATCGCGTCGCAATCGCCCACTCGACCCAGGTGAAACGCCTGAAAATCCTGCTGCCGATCGCCGCAGTCGTCATATCGCTGATCTTCATCGGCGTTTCCGTCGTCCGCACCTATCTGCTCGAAAACGTGTCGATAGAGGCCGCCAAGATCGAAAACGGCAAGATCGTCATGGAAAAACCGGCGATCTCGGGGCGTAACAGCGACGGCATCGAATATTCGATGACCGCGGCGCGTGCGCTCCAGGACATCCGCAATCCCAATCTGATGACGCTAGAGAACGTCAAGGCGGCAGTGCCGGTCAACGATGACCTCATCGCCCGCATCGTGGCCAACGAAGGCGTGTTCGACCGTTCCACCGACCGGATCGACATGACCAAGCCCTTCACGATCACGCTCAACTCCGGCATCGAGGCACAGTTCCAGTCGGCACATCTGGACGTCAAGGCGGGCAAGCTTATTACTGAAGAGCCGATCTCTATTACAGCAAAGGAAGCGTCGATTCTTGCGCAGAAGCTCAAGATGACGGATAAGGGACGGATCATCACCTTTGAAGGCAAGGTCCGCGTGAATGTCGACCCCGCCGCAATCCGTAACAAGAGCAATTGAGAACCGGGCTGCTCATGACAAACATTGGTCGCTTACTCATTCGCAATACCGGCGCGGCACTTCTGGCAGGAGCGGTTGCACTCTGCCTGTCGGTGACCGCTCAGGCCCAGAGTACCAACAGCAAGATGGAGGGCCTCAAGCTCTCCAATGACCAGCCGATCCAGATCGAAAGCGACAAGCTGGAGATCCGCGAGCAGGAAAATCTTGCGCACTTCACCGGCAACGTGAAGGTGGTCCAGGGGACGACGACGCTGCAGGCCGGAAACATGACGGTCTACTACAAGGGCAAGGGCACGTCCGTTGCAGCGGGCGACGCTGACATCGACCGGATCCTCGTCAACGACAAGGTCTTCCTTTCATCGGGAACCCAGCAGGCGACGGCAGATTCCGGCTCATTCGACATGGGCTCGCAGACCTTCGTTCTGAAAGGCGACAAGGTTGTCCTGTCGGAAGGCCAGAACGTGTTTGTCGGTTGCCAGTTGACCGTCCTGATGGCCAGCGGCGAAGCCAAGCTGGAAAGCTGTGGCGGACGCGTGCAGATCCAGCTCGACCCGAAGTCCCAGAAAAACAACTGACCTGGCTGCGAACGTGAAAATACCCTCCCCCTCGAAGCTGCTCGCTCCATCGGGCCAGCACGCGGCATCTATGCCTTCTCATCCGATCGACAAGACACGGTACGAGGGCACACTGATCGCGCGTGACCTGACGAAGACCTACCGCAATCGACGCGTCGTCAATGGCGTGTCGCTGGTGGTGCGACGGGGAGAAGCTGTCGGCTTGCTCGGACCTAACGGCGCCGGCAAGACCACCTGCTTCTACATGATCACCGGCCTGGTACCGGTGGACCAGGGCACGATCCAGATCAATGGCAACGACGTGACTTCGATGCCGATGTATCGTCGCGCCCGCCTTGGCGTCGGCTACCTGCCGCAGGAGGCGTCGATCTTCCGCGGCCTGACGGTGGAGGAGAACATCCGCGCCGTTCTCGAGGTGCACGACAAGAACAAGGAGCGCCGCGAAGCAAAGCTGGACGAGCTTCTCGATGAATTCCACATCGAGAAGCTGCGCAAGTCGCCGGCCGTGGCACTGTCGG
The DNA here is from genome assembly GCA_023399465.1 of Pseudomonadota bacterium. Classification (GTDB taxonomy): domain Bacteria; phylum Pseudomonadota; class Alphaproteobacteria; order Rhizobiales; family Rhizobiaceae; genus Ferirhizobium. Next base: position 8,030 of record JAEWPB010000169.1, on the reverse strand, counting down.
GCGGCGAACGCCGACGCCTCGAAATCGCCCGCGCACTTGCCACCGATCCGACCTTCATGCTGCTCGACGAACCCTTTGCCGGCGTCGACCCGATCTCGGTCTCCGACATCCAGAACCTGGTGCGGCATCTGACCGCCCGCGGCATCGGCGTCCTGATCACCGATCACAATGTCCGCGAGACGCTTGGCCTTATCGATCGCGCCTATATCATCCATGCCGGTGAAGTGTTGACGCATGGTCGTGCCAACGACATCGTCAACAATCCCGAGGTGCGCCGCCTCTATCTCGGCGACAAGTTCAGCCTCTAGCCGTGTAAATGGCGAAACTCTGCCCGTCGGCAGGGTTCCACTTGACCAAACTGTCTAAAAAAGCAATTTTCGGGCCAGATGGAATTCCGGCCCGTTCTCGGCTGCCTTCGCGGGCAGGAAAGTTCCATAAAAACGTTGTGGAGCTTCAATCCTGTCATGGCATTGTCAGCCAGCCTTCTTCTGCGCCAAAACCAGTCGCTGGTGATGACACCGCAGCTGATGCAATCCATCCAGCTGCTTCAGATGACCCATCTCGAACTGTCGCAGTTCATTGCGCAGGAACTGGAAAGCAATCCGCTGCTGGAACTTGCGCCCGCCGAGGGCGAAACCACCGGCGGCGATGCTACCGACACCGCTCCCGCAATCGAGGACGCATCCGGCGACGAGCCGATGGCCGCGGGCGGCGAACTCGACGCCGACTGGTATGAAAGCGAGCACACCGGCAATACCGATCGCCTAAGCAATGAGCTCGACAGCAATTTTGAGGCAGCCTACAGCGAGGACGGTACACCCGAACCCTCCGGCAACCGCGACCTGCCGAGCGACTGGCAATCGTCAGGCAATGGAGATGGTGGCGGAAGCTTCGACCTCGAGGAATTCGTCGCCGGCCAGGTGAGCCTGCGCGAGCATCTGAGCCAGCAGATCCCGTTCCTGCAAATCGGCCCCGGCGACCATCTCGTTGCCCAGCACCTGATCGACCAGCTCGACGAGGCCGGTTACATCCATGCCGAGCTTGGAGAGATCGCCGAACGGCTGGGCACGACCGTGGTGCAGGTGGAAAGCGTGCTGGCGCAGTTGCAGACACTCGATCCGCCCGGCGTTTTTGCGCGCACGCTCAGCGAATGTCTGGCCCTTCAGCTTCGACAGCAGGACCGCTACGATCCCGCGATGGCGGCACTGGTCGACAATCTCGAACTGCTGGCGCGGCGGGATTTTGCCGCGCTGAAGAAGATCTGCGGCGTCGACGAGGAAGACCTGCTCGACATGCTGGCGGAAATCCGCGCGCTCAACCCGAAGCCGGGCAGCCGCTTCGAAACGAATGCCAGCGAAGCCATCGTGCCTGACATCGTGGTACGCCCCTCCTCCGAAGGCGGATGGCTGGTGGAGCTTAACCCGGAGACACTGCCGCGCGTTCTGGTCAATCAGAGCTATTTCGCCTCGGTATCGCGCCGCGGCGCCAGCAGTGCGACAGATCAGGCGTTCCTGAGCGAATGCCTGCAGAACGCCAACTGGCTGGTGCGCAGCCTTGACCAGCGGGCAAAGACCATCATGAAGGTCGCCACCGAGATCGTGCGCCAGCAGGATGCCTTCCTGCTTCATGGCGTCGACCACCTCCGGCCGCTCAATCTGAAAACGATCGCCGAGGCGATCAAGATGCATGAATCGACCGTCAGCCGCGTCACCACCAACAAGTACATGCTGACGCCGCGCGGACTTTTCGAGCTGAAATACTTCTTCACGGTGTCGATCGGATCGGCCGAAGGCGGCGACGGCCATTCCGCGGAGGCCGTCCGCCACCGGATACGCGCCATGATCGCCGCCGAGCAGCCCCAGGCCGTTCTGTCCGACGACGACATCGTCGACATGCTCAAGGCCGCCGGAATCGACCTTGCGCGCCGTACCGTCGCCAAATACCGTGAAGCGATGAATATCCCCTCCTCGGTGCAACGCCGCCGGGAAAAACGCGCCCTGGCGAAAGTGTCCGGCCTCTAGCAAGGTCGCAACCGAAAGGCGAGCACTTCGGCCCGGCAGTGCCCGCCATCGGTCACGCCCGGCTAACCCTTTGGGCGCGGGATCCACCGCGCCTTTTCCCGACCGCATCCGAAAAGCTGGCAACGGCGAAGCGTTTCCTCTCGAGCCGCAAAAACTGGAAAATGCAACCGGGCTAATCGATTCGCAGGGTGTTAAAATTGTCCTAACCGCCCGTTGACATTTGTTCAGGGCAAGGTTAGAAGCGCGCCGCAATCGGGACAGGGGGATTCTGGCTTACCGACGTTGTCCTCGATATCCCCCGGACATGGGAATTGCTTTTGGCCGCCAATCAAGCGAAAAGCTTGGATGAGCCTGAGGCTTGGCGTAGACTGATACACGCAAATCACTACCAGAAGGAAAATCCCATGAGTGTGCGTGTATCCGGCAAACATATGGAAATCGGCGATTCTTTCCGGCAACGGATTGAGGGCCACATTGGAGATGCCGTTACCAAGTACTTCGACGGAGGCTATTCAGGACAGGTGACGGTGGTAAAATCTGCCTCACGCTTTGCAGCAGACTGCAAGGTCCACCTCGACACGGGAGTTAACCTTCACGCAGCCGGTGAGGCGAATGATCCGCAGGCAGCTTTTGAAGCTGCAGCGGAGCGCATCGAAAAGCGGTTGCGGCGTTACAAGCGAAAGCTGCGGGACCATCATGCTGGCAACGGCCAGGCTAGTGTCGCAGAAGTTGCCTACACAGTCATGGATGCGATGCCTGATGAAGACGTGGAAGTCGCCGAGGATTTCGCACCGACGATCGTCGCGGAGAACACCAAGCCGCTGAAGACCATGTCGGTTGCGAGTGCGGTGATGGCGCTCGACATGACCGACGAACCGGTGCTTCTGTTCCGCAGCCCGGGCAAGGATGACTTGAACATCGTCTACCGTCGCAATGACGGAAATATTGGCTGGATCGACGCCGCCAATATCAAAGGCTGAGAACACGACCGTGGGGGCGGCAGTCCGCTGACGCTCCCATATCACTTCTCGGCGTCACAAAGGATAAAGAGAATGGCGTTGGCAGATCTGCTGCAACAAGATGCGATTATTCCGGCCCTCAAGGCAAATTCCAAGAAGCAACTGCTTCAGGAATTGGCGGCAAAAGCCGCCAAGATAACGGGCATTTCCGAGCGCGAGATCTTCGACGTCATCCTTCAGCGGGAGCGGCTCGGATCGACCGGCGTCGGGAACGGGATCGCCATCCCCCACGGCAAGCTTTCGTCGATCAACAACATCGTCGGGATCTTTGCCCGCCTCGAAACGCCGGTCGATTTCGAAGCGCTGGACGACCAGCCGGTGGACCTCGTCTTCCTGCTTCTCGCCCCGGAAGGCGCGGGAGCGGATCACCTGAAGGCCCTGTCCCGGATCGCCCGCGTCCTGCGCGATGCCGACCTCGTGGCCAAGCTTCGGGCAACCGATTCCGCCTCGGCGATCTATGCATTCCTCAATCAGGAACAGGCATCCTCCGCCGCCTGACGCCGGGACAGCGATGAAACAACAAAGCCCCGGAATTCGCCTTGCGATTTCCGGGGCTTTGTTTATGTGCCGATCTGTGAACGGACAGCCTTGTCAGCGCCAACGCGCTCAGGCGTCCTTTTCATTGATGGCCTGCGTCCCCGGCTCTGCCGTCACTTCGATCTTCGGACCGCCCTTGGCCACGCCGACCATCGCCGGACGCAGTACGCGGTCACCGATCATGTAGCCGGCCTGCACGACCTGCACGACGGTGTTGTTCGGCACATCCGGGTTCGGAACCTCGAACATTGCCTGATGGAAATGCGGATCGAACTTCTGGCCGTCGGCCTTGATTTCGCGCACGCCGTGACGCTCGAGCGCCGTCAGCATCGAGCGGTCGATCATCTCGACCCCTTCGATCAGGCCGTCGAGGCCCGCACCGTGAGCCGCGCGGGCATCGGACGGAACCGCTTCGAGGGCCCGACGCAGATTGTCGGAAACCGCCAGCATGTCGCGCGCGAAGCCGGAAATCGCATAGGCCTTGGCATCCTTCACGTCGCGTTCGGTACGACGGCGCAGGTTGTCCATCTCAGCGGCCAGACGCAGGAACTTGTCGCGAAGATCGGCATTCTCGGCATTGAGCACGGCGAGCGGATCGGCACCGCCCTCCACTTCTGCACCAACTTCGGCAGCAGCTTCGTTCACCGGGTTTTCGGCGTCATCCGCCGCCCCCGGCTCATGTTTACGTGTCTCGCCCGTCATGACGTTCTCCGAATTTGAACTTTATAGGATTGAGCCCGATATCGAGCTTTGGGAGTGAAAAATCAAGGCTTGGCCGGAAAAGATCGTGCTTTGCCTGCTAGGGCGCCCGCGTCAGCCGCGCCATGACCTGGGCGGTATAGTCCACCATCGGCACGATGCGCGAATAGTTCAGCCGGGTCGGCCCGATGACCCCCACTGCGCCGACGATCCGTTCATCGCTGTCACGGTAGGGCGCGACAATCAGCGACGAGCCCGAAAGCGAAAATAGCTTGTTTTCGGAGCCGATGAAGATCCGCACCCCTGAGCCGGTCTCGGCCAGATTGAGGATCTCGATCAGGCTGTCCTTGCGCTCCAGATCATCGAACAGCATGCGCAGTCGGCCGAGATCCTCCTCGCCTTCCACGCCCTGGAGAAGATTGGAGCGGCCGCGCACGATCAGGCGTGACGGGTTGTCGTCTTCCGGGCTTCCGGACCAGACGGCCAGGCCCCGTTCGACCAGATCCCGCGACAGTGCATCGAGTTCGCCACGGATAGTCTGCTGCAGCGACTGCAACTGGCCGCGCAGTTCCGGCAGCGTCTGGCCATTCATATGGGCATTGAGAAAATTCGCCGCTTCGGTGAGCTGCGACGATGTCACGCCGGCAGGCAGTTCGATGATGCGGTTTTCCACCTGGTCATGCTCGCCGACCAGCACCGCCAGCGCTTTGGTCGGCTCCAGGCGGATGAACTCGACGTGACGGAGAACCGGATTGCTCTTCGAGGTGATGACCAGACCAGCGCCCCGCGAGACGCCGGAGAGCATACGGCTGGCCTCCTGCATCAAGGTTTCCACCGGCTCGTCCCGGCCAGCGGGGCGGATCTGGCGATCGATCGAGGCGCGCTCCTCGTCCGTCAGGTCGCCGACCTGCATGAAGGCATCGACGAAAAACCGCAAGCCCAGCTGCGTCGGCAGGCGTCCGGCGCTGACATGGGGAGAGTAGATCAGACCGAGATGTTCGAGATCGCTCATCACGTTGCGCACCGAGGCCGGCGACAGCGACATCGGCAACAACCGCGACAGGTTGCGCGAGCCGAGCGGCTCGCCGCTCTCCAGATACGTTTCGACAATGCGCCGGAAGACTTCCCGTGAACGCTCATCCAGCGCAGCGACCGCGTCCATGACGGGGGTGGTGGTGAAACCCATTTTCGCTACGAGTACCGCCCTGTTGATCTCTCCTACAGATATAGTGACCTCATCAGGGAACACCAATGAGAAAATAGCAATCGCACCCGGGCGGGTCGGTGCTTTCCAAGCTTTTCCTTTGCAAATGCAAGCCGGCAGACGTAGAAGGCGAGGAACAACATCAGGAGTAAAAGATGCGGCCTTCAGGCAGAAAAACAGACCAGATGCGCAAGGTCTCGTTCGAGCGCAATTTTTCCAAGCATGCGGAAGGCTCCTGCCTGGTGAAATTCGGCGACACGCACGTGCTGTGCACGGCAAGCCTTGAGGAAAAGACGCCGCCGTGGTTGCGCAACAGCGGCAAGGGCTGGGTCACCGCGGAATACGGCATGCTGCCGCGCGCCACCGGCGAGCGCATGCGGCGCGAGGCTGCTGCCGGAAAGCAGGGCGGCCGCACCCAGGAAATCCAGCGTCTGATCGGCCGCTCGCTGCGCGCGGTCGTCGATCTCGAAGCTCTCGGCGAACGCCAGATCACCATCGACTGCGACGTCATCCAGGCCGACGGTGGCACCCGCACCGCCTCGATCACCGGCGCTTGGCTTGCCCTCTACGACTGCCTGAAGTGGATGGAAAGCCGGAACATGGTGAAGGTCGAGCGGGTCCTGAAGGACCATATCGCAGCGATCTCCTGCGGCATCTTTGCCAACCAGCCGGTTATCGACCTCGACTATCTCGAGGATTCCGCAGCAGAGACCGACGCCAACTTCGTCATGACCGGTTCCGGCGGCATCGTCGAGATCCAGGGAACCGCCGAAGGCGCACCGTTCACGGAAGAGCAGTTCGCCACCCTGATGGGGCTCGCCAAGAACGGCATTTCCGAGCTCGTGGCTCTGCAGAAACAGGCGATTGCCTGACCGGAGAAGGCGATGAGCGTACCGGTAGAAGGGATCCTCGAAACCGCCATCTATGTGGACGATCTCGACAAGGCGGAAACCTTCTACGGCGGGCTGCTCGGACTTGAAAAGATAGGGCGTGCCGGCAACCGGCACGTCTTCTACCGTTGCGGACCGGGGATCCTGCTGATCTTCAACCCGGCCGAAACGGTGAAACCGCCAGGCAACAGCGCCCTGCCCGTGCCGCCGCACGGGACGACCGGAAAGGGACATGTCTGCTTCCGGCTGGCGGCGGACAATCTCGATGCAATGGAGAAGCAGCTGGTTTCGGCCGGCGTTGCCATCGAAGCAGACTTTTTCTGGCCGAACGGAGCGCGCTCGATCTATTTTCGCGATCCCGCCGGCAACAGCCTCGAATGCGCCGCTTCGGCGCTTTGGAACATGGACTGAAGGACAATCCCCGATGCGCAAGCTCGACACGAAGACCATTGTGGTCGCCAGCCACAATGCCGGCAAGATCCGTGAGATCCAGGACCTGATCGGCCCGTTCGGCTTCACCGCGAAATCGGCGGCCGAACTGAAGTTCGACGAACCCGATGAGACCGGCACCACGTTTGAGGAAAATGCCACGATCAAGGCGCTCGCTTCCGCCAAGGCATCGGGCCTGCCTGCGCTTTCGGATGATTCCGGCCTGGTGGTCGACGCGCTCGGCGGCGATCCCGGCGTCTATACCGCCAACTGGGCGGAAACCGCCGACGGCACGCGTGATTTCGCCATGGCGATGGAGAAGGTCGAGAAGGCGCTTGCCGAGCGCGGCGCGACGACGCCTGACAGTCGTACCGCCCGTTTCGTCAGCGTGCTCTGCCTGGCCTGGCCGGACGGTCGCACCGAGCTTTTCCGTGGTGAAGTCGAGGGCGCCGTGACCTGGCCGCCGCGCGGCACGCAAGGCTTCGGCTACGATCCGGTGTTTCAGCCCGAGGGCTACGATCAGACCTTTGGCGAGATGAGCGCCGAGGAAAAGCACGGCTGGAAGCCCGGCGATGCCGAAGCGCTTTCGCATCGCGCCCGAGCGTTCAAGCTTTTCGTCGAAACCTGCCTGGAAGCGTGACTACCGATGGCCGATCCCGTCTTTTCCCTGCTTCCTGATACGGGCGAACCCGGTTTCGGCATTTACGTGCACTGGCCGTTCTGCGCGGCCAAATGCCCCTATTGTGATTTCAACAGCCACGTACGCCATCAACCGGTCGATCAGGAGCGCTTCGCCGCCGCCTTCCTCAGGGAAATGGCGGCGATGCGAGAGATCAGCGGCCCCAAGGTGGTCAGCAGCATATTCCTTGGCGGCGGCACGCCATCGCTGATGGATCCGCAGACGGTAGCGACGATACTCGACGGCATCGCCAAGCACTGGCATGTGCCCGACGGCATCGAGATCACCATGGAAGCCAATCCCTCGAGCGTCGAGGCGACGCGCTTTCGCGGCTATCGTTCAGCCGGCGTCAACCGCGTGTCGCTCGGCGTCCAGGCGCTCAACGACCGCGACCTGAAACTTCTTGGCCGGCTTCACGATGTCGAGGATGCGCTGAAGGCGATCCGGCTGGCGCGCGAAATCTTTCCGCGGATGTCGTTCGATCTGATCTATGCCCGGCCCGACCAGACGGTCGATGCCTGGGAGCAGGAACTGAAGCAGGCGATATCGTAT
>JAEWPB010000119.1 GCA_023399465.1 Pseudomonadota bacterium | reverse complement strand
ATCCGCCGCCAGCCGCGCGCCGAAGACATGCGCATCCGCGACGTCTCGATCACCGAGGACGGGCGCGCCGCCTTCAATCAGATGTGGCCGACGATGTACGACCAGTTCCTGCAGCTGTTCGACGGCGTCGACGAGGCCGAGTACCGCGCCTTCCTTACGACCCTGCACAAGCTGCTGCACAACATCCGCAAAAACGAGATCTGACACCCGCCGTCGTGTTGACGGCTTGCACCGCGTTGACATCCGTCTGCGCAGCGGCGAATATTCGCGTCAGCTAATTTTCATCACCCGGACACTTCATCTGTCCCTGGCATCAACCCCAGGCGATACGGGGAGCGGCGCATGGCGAGTGTTGATACCGACCGGCACGGGCGACCGGGGGGACCATTTGCGCCAGGTGCCGCAATGTCGGCGATCGGCAGCGCCATTCGCAACGGTCTCCTGGCGGCCGACCCGGAATGGCTGATCGGCATCGCACGGCTCGTCACCGCGATATTCGCGGTGCTGGCGATCTATCTCGATCCGACCCAGCCGACGGACTTTGTCGGCGAGTCGCAGGTGACGCTCGCGCTTTATGTCATCTTCTCCATGCTGCTGCTGGTGTTTCCGCTGCGCGCTCCGCTCGACAGCCCGGTTCATCTCGTTACCCACCTGGTCGACCTCGCGGTGCTCGGCTGGCTGTCGCTGCTGACCAGCGAACTCACAAGCCCGTTCTTCTCCTTCCTGCCGTTCATCCTTCTCGTGATGACGATGCGCTGGGGGTTGTGGGGCGCCATCGCCGGGGCGGTCATCCTCGAGATCATGCAGGTCATCGTCGGCCTTCCCGACTTTGGCGACGGCGATTCCGATCTCAACATCTTCATCATGCGTTCCGCCTACTTCATGGTGGCGGCGGTCATGCTCGGCTATCTCGGTGCGTACCGCGAACGCAACCGCCAGCGCCTGACCGAGCTCGCGGACTGGCCGCTGGAGGCTATTACCGGCGACAGCAAATCCTGGCTGCGCGAACTGTTCCGTCACGCCGCCAAGGTGCTCGGCGAGCCGGAACTGCTGGTGATCTGGCGCGATCACGAGGAAGACGCCGGCAGCGTCGCCTATTGGCGCAACGGCAAACTGACGCTCGTCGACACCCGGGACGGTGCCTTCTGGGATCGCCACGATCCCGACGCCTCGCGCGAAACGCGGCAATTCGGCAACGCTGATGCCTGTTATCGGGACATCGCAGCGATCCTTGCCGAACTCCCGGAAATCGAAGCCATACCGATAACGGCAACGGGCTTTGCCTGCTCCGCACCTTTCTCCAGCGTTCGCTATCGCGGACGGGTCTTCGTCATCAACCCAGCCTGCCGCCCCGACGAGTGCCGGCTACTGACCGAAATCATCGCCACCCGCTTCGGCTCCGAATTGGAGCGCCTGGCGCTGATGCAGCAGACCACGGATGCCGCGAGGACCGAGGAACGCGCCCGCCTTGCCCGCGACCTGCATGACAGCATCTTGCAGGACCTCACCGCCGCCAGCCTCAGGCTCAAGGTTCTGGCGAGGTCGGTCCCCGAGGACGTGGGCACCCAACTCGACGACGTGCACGCACTGATGTTCTCGCAGCAGCAGCGCATCCGCCAATATGTCGAGGAGCAGCGATCTACGGACCGGGGTCGGGATGCCGCGCTGAGCCAGGCGCTGCCGGGCCTGGTGAAGATCCTGCGCGAGCAGTGGGACTGCGAAATAGAAATTGTCCTCGACCCGCCGGACATCGAAGTTCCGAAATGGACACTCCACGAGATTTCCCAGCTCGTTTCCGAAGCGACGGCAAACGCCGTGCGCCACGGAAAGGCGAGCCGTCTCCACATTGCGCTGCGCGAAATCGATGACCACCACCTCGACCTCGACTTCTGCGACAACGGCTCGGGCGTGCCGAGGGACCTCGAGCCCAATCGTCCTCTCTCGCTGTCGGCCCGGGTCGCCGATCTCGGCGGCATCCTGACGATCTCCCGCGAGACGCCCGGCTTCCGCCTGCGCATTGCCCTGCCGTTGAGGACGGCGACGCCATGACCCATTCCGTGATCCTCGTGGACGATCATCCGCTGCTGCTCAGAGGCCTGCAAAGCCTTCTGGGCACGGCGCCGGATTTCGAGATCGTCGCCGCCACCACCAGCGGGGCGAATGCGCTGTCGGTCATCCGCGAACGCCAACCCGATCTTGCGCTGGTCGACATCGCCATGCCCGATACCGACGGGCTGCAGATCCTCGAGGCGGTGTTCGCCAATCGCTGGCCGGTCCGGGTGATCGTTCTCTCCGCCACATTGAAGGACCGACAGATTGCCGATGCCCTGGCGCTGGATGCATGGGGCATCCTTTTGAAGGAGTACGCACCGGACGCACTGCTCGATTGCATGCGGCAGGTCGCAGGTGGCGAGAAATGGCTGCCAGCGGAATTGTTGGCGCGGGCCGCGCGCGCCACGCGCGACGACACCCCGGAGAAACTGAACCTGCTTACGGCCCGAGAGCGCGAGGTTGCGGTGCTGATCTGCAGCGGCCTGTCGAACCGGGCGATCGCGAAGCGGCTAGGCACATCCGAAGGCACGATCGGCATGCATCTCCACAATATCTACGGCAAGCTCGACATCACCAACCGGACGATGCTCGCGGCGCTGCACGTGCAATACGGGACGACATGAATGACCGAGGCGACCCGCGCCTCCCGCGCCCGGTGGGGCAGCATCCTCCAGGCCGGGTTCGGGCTGGTTGTCGGAGCCGTGTTCCTCGTTCTGGTAATGCGGAACGTCCATCTCGGCGACCTCGCCACCCTGCTCGCCGAAGCGACGTTCGCGCCGCTTGTCCTGGCGTTTCTGGCCTATGTCGCGGATTTCGTGCTGCGGGCGGTGCGGTTCTGGATCATGCTGCTGTCGACCGCCAACCGGACGCTGCCGGTGCGGCCGACGATCGCGCCGTTCATCGCCAGCTTCGGCATCAGCGACGTGCTGCCGCTGCGTGTCGGCGACGGTTTCCGCGTGCTGTGGTTCTATCGCCGTTTCCACATCCCGCCGGGCACGATCATCGGCACGATGATCGTCGAGCGCATCCTCGACCTGGTGACGATCGTCATGCTCGGTGCGTTATCGCTGACACTGGTGGGCGTATCCGTTCCCCCCGCCCTCGTCTGGAACTTCCAGGTCGTGCTTGGAGTGGCCTTCGCCCTTGGCCTGGCACTGCTGTTTGCCCCGGCGCTGCTGTGCCGCCTGCTCGAGAAGCTGTTTGCAGGCGTCAATTTCGGAGCTGCAACCGCGCTGATCTCGGCCCTCCGGGCAACCGCCAACGCCGTGGTGCAGGTCGGCTCGTGGCGCCGGCTCCTGATGCTGACACTGATGTCGCTCGCCCTCTGGCTGCTCGAAAGCCTCGTCGTCATCGGCGCCTGGATCAGCCTCGGTGGCTCCGTCGGCGACCTGCTGAAGCCGTTCATCGCCTTCGTGTTCAGCACGCTCGGAACGCTGGTGCCGAGCCTTCCCGGCCATTTCGGCTCGTTCGAATTCTTCGGCATGCAGGCGTTCACGCTGGTCGGGGTCGACGCATCGACCGCCGCCGCCGTGCTGCTGCTGGCCCATCTTATCCTCTGGGCGCCGACGGCGCTGTTCGGGATCGGCTTCCTGTTGCTCGGCGCGCCGGGCAAGGTCGTCAACACTGCCTGACCGGCGAAGCGTCACGCGGCAAGACTCAGCGAAACCCGGCATCGATGGCATGGACCGCATTGCGGTGAGCGATTGCCATCACCGTTCCCTGCGGGTTGACCATCGTCGGCCCGCACAACAGCGATGCGTCGGCGATGTAGAGGCCATCCGCTCCGCGCACCCTGCCAAAGGAGTCGGTGGCGCAAAGTGCTGAATTCTCGCCCATCGGGCAGGAGGAAAATACATGGACGGAAGTGATGGCGCTGTCGCCGCCATTGCCGAAAAGATCGGGAAGCGCGTGCACATCCGCCATCGACCGCAGCACCGGATATCCTGACATGCTGGGATAGATCGCCAAGGCGCCGGCGGCAAGCAGCGCCTCGGCCAGGCGTTTCAGCCCCTCGGCCATCGTCGCGAGGTCTTCGGTACTGTGACGCACCGCAACCAGCGGATCGCGGAAGAAAGGCAGGCTTCGGACCGTGGCCCGGCCGCCGGCGGTCTGCACGTAGTAGATCCCCATGCGCCGGCCGAACTTCTCGACCTGGTCGAAATGATCGGGATGATGCGCCATGGCGAGCCCGAGCATCGAGCGTTTGCTTATCGAGCACCCCATGCTGAAGCGGGGCTCGAACTCCTTGATCTGGTGGACCGGGTCGGGATCGCCGGGATCGTTGATGTCCTCTCCGAACTGGGCGACCACCTTGAGCATGGGATGGAAGCGCAGCGTATTGCCGACATTGCGGGTCATGCCCGAGCGGCGAAGCAGGACCGGCGTCTGCACCGCGCCACAGGCGACGAATACCTTCTCCGCAGAGATCTCTATCTGCCGCGGCGACGAGGCTTGTGCCGTATGGATTGCCTGCAGCCGCCATTTCCCGCCGGAGCGGACAATGCGGCTGACCGAGGTATCGGCAATCAGGCGCCCGCCAGCAGCGAGGAAACGCGGAACGAAGGTCTCCGACATCGATTGCTTGGAACCGCGGCCGCTGCGTGCGTCGTAGCGGTAGAGCCGCGGCGCCTCGACCGCCAGCCAGCCGAGAGTGCTTGCACCTTCATACAGCTTCATCGAGATCGGCGGCGCCGGTCCAGGCAGGTATTCGACCCGCGCCGTCTGCTCGCAGGCGAGAAAATGCGGCATCAGCCGGTCGAGGGACAGATCCTCGACCTCGTATTCGGCCTGCCATTGCTGCAGGACGTAATCAGGCGTCCGGTGATAGAGCCCGCGGTTGATTTCGCTGCCGCCACCGACACAGCGTCCCTCGACATAAGCGATCTTGTTCTGGCCGATGGCGATGCTGATGCCGCCGTTGCGATATTTCTGCTGCATCTCCTCCCGGGAGAAATGCGGGGCCGAGCGCAGCGAATAGTTCTGCCCCTCCTCCACCAGCAGAACCGCGCGCCCGGCCTCCGCACACAGGGCGGCGGTAACCGCGCCGCCCGGCCCTGAACCGATCACGACGATCTCGGCCTCCATGGCGTCGGCGACCGGCTCAGTGCGGTTCGCGCCGCTGGTCACTGTCGTGGTCCCGCTCGTCGAGTTCGGAATAGAGACCGAACACCGTGAAGGTCCGGTAGAAGTTGACCAGGGCCCGTCGGGATTGCAGCCGCGAACAGTCCCAGCGCTCCAGTTGCGCCAGACGCCCTTCGATGCCGAGGCGGTGAAACGGCACGCCGTTGCGCGGGTAGGACCACGCGTCGAAAGCGATCGTCAGGACGCGAAAGACGATGCGCAGGTAATCGGGCATTTGAGCGTGTGTAGCCAGAAGATAGGACGCGACCTGTCGGGGATCTCCACCCTGTTCGCCCAGCTGCCGCTCCTGCTTCACCAATGCATCGGCAATAGCGCCGACGCATTTCTCGAAATCCGGAAGCATTCCGCTTGTAGCGGCGATGGCATTTCGATCCTGATCGAGCTCGAGACGTGCCATGCGATTACTCCGATGGCGCCGGTTTGGCGATTTCATAGATGCGGCCGTCAGCCTCGTCGGCGACAAGGACAAGCGGAAGCCTCGACTTCAGTTCCTTTTCACCGGCCAGATAGAAGCGCCAGTCGACCCTGTCGATGAGGACGAGATAGGCCGGACCCGCGGAAAGCCGGGCATGCAGGTCGGCCAGTTGCGCCTCATAGGGCTTGTCGGGATTGTCCACGCCGGTCCTCAGTTGCACCCGCTCCGGGATGAAATGAGCCGGCCGCCCGAGGAGATAGGCGATGGCATCGGCGCCATTGCTGTAGATTACCGCCTCTGGCGGCAGTTTGCGCACCGCCGCTATCGTCGGCGACGTCCGCCAGGCGAGGCTGGCATAGCCGATCCCCGTGTCGAATGCCGTATGGGAACGGACCGCAGCGCGCGCCGCATGCGATCCGATCACGAAGACCGCGAGAGCGACCAACCCGTGACGCAGCACCCGGGCTACGCCGTGGGCATCGCCGACGCGCGCGACCAGGATCGTCACCAGCAACACGGTCATCACATAGGCAGGGAAAGCATAGCGCCCATTCAGCGACAGATTGGCCTCGATCGAGGTCGAAAGCACCATGAATTCCATATAGAAAACGAAGAAGAGCGCCAGGATCAACGGCAGCCAGCCCTCCACCACCCGCGTGTCCCGGGCGCGCCGAAGGGTATCGCGGACCTGCAGGATCGTCAGGACAGCGGCGGCAAGGAAGAACAGCGCAAACACCGCCACCCGGAGCGAGAACGGGACATGGTCGGGAAGCAGCCACGCGGTCAGCGCCTCCAGGCTGGTCAGCCACTCCCTCGGCCCCATGTTGCCGTAGAACCAGAGATCGCGGCCAATCGAATGGCCTGAGGTCATCTGGCTGGCGACGGTCCAGCTGAAGAAAATCGCTGCGCTCACCACCGCAAGCAGCACTGCGTCACCGAGGCGCTGGCCGAAGGGGCGCCGCGGATCGATCAGCAGGCAAATGGCGATCGCGGCACCAAGCGGCGGTGCGGTGAAGCGCGTCAGTGCCGCGAGCCCGAGGGCGACGGCGCTCGCCACCAGCCAGAACCGGTTGTCGGTGGAGAGGTAGCGCATGAACAGCAGGAGCGTGGCCAGCAGGAAGAACAGGAACGGCGGCTCCGACATGGCGAGCGAATGCAGGGTCACGAATTGCGGGGCGACGATGACGAGCAGCGTGCCGGCGAGCGTGTAGGAGAACTTTCCGGTTGCCCGCATCAGCAGATGCCAGACCAGCGCGGTATTGGCGGCGACGAAGAAAAGGCCGATCAGCTTGGCCGCCGTGTCGAGGCCTGTTCCGGTCAGCGTCACGAACTGCAGCAACCAAGGATAGACGGGCGCGTCATAAGGGCGTTCGCTGATGCCCATATAGCGGGTGCTGTCGACGAAGATGCCGATGCCATGGCGCGTGTTGATCAGGAAGACCATCACCGAAATGAGCACACAGGCGGATGCACCAATGACATGAAGCCGGCTGCTGCGCTCGCGCTCTGCCTCGTTAGCGGAAAGACCGGCGATCCGGCCGAGATACATATTTTCGTCCATGCCCCCGCCCGCCCGTGTGTTCGTCAGGTCCTGTCATGAAAAACGCGCCGGATGTTCTTCGCCACGAACCGCACCGTCGCATCCGTGATGCCGCGCGACAGCGTCGCATCGAGTGCGTCAATCAGCTTGTCTATCTGGTTCTCGCGCACCACGAAGGGCGGCATGAAGTGGAGGATGTCGCGCGCGCCTGGCTGAAAGTGCACGAGGATGTCGTGGCGCTCGTAGAGCTCGCGGACGAGCGCGCCGATCAGCACCGTCTGATAGGTCTGGAACAACGGGTTCCTGCTGATATCGACAAGCCTGGCCGCCAGATCCTGATGGAAGTTCAGCCGTATCGCCTGGAACATGCCACGCCCGCGCACATCGAGCACCTGTCCGGGATATTTCGCCTGCAGGCCACGCAGGCCATCCGTGAGATACTCACCCATCCGCGCGGCGTTCTCTATCAGTTGCTCGTCCTTGAGGACGTTGAGGGTCTCGATGGCCGCCGCACAGCTTTCGCCGAGCCCGCTGAAGCTCGAACTGTGCAGGTTGCAATCCTGCTTGTTGCCGTAGGCCCGATCGAACAGGGCCTGCGAGGTGACCATCGCCGCCACCTCGCGCTTGCCGCCGCCGAGCGTCTTGGCAAGGGTTACGATATCAGGGACGACGTCCTCGTGCTGGAAGGCGCAGAACCTGCCGCTACGACCCATTCCGACCTTCACCTCGTCGAAGATCGACAGGATGTCGTTGTCCCGGCACAGGCGAACGAATTCGGCGAGATAGCCCGGCGGCGGAATTTCGCAGGAGGTACCGCGCACCGTCTCGATCACGGCGGCGATGATGTCATTACGGCCGTCGGCGTCAGTCGCCATGCCGATCGCCCGCGCCATGGAATCGAGGTCGGCGTAAGTGGCGTAAATGACGTTCTCTTTCGGCACCCCGAGCAGAAATCCCGACTGCACGTCGGTAGCGGTGGTCAGCGACAGCGCACCGTGGGTCTTGCCGTGGAAAGCCCCCTGCATGCACAGGAACTTTTTCTTGCCCTTGGGTGTCTGCACCCGTTCGGCGAGCTTCATCGCCGCTTCGTTGGCTTCCGCCCCGGAGACCGCGAGGAACGACACCTTCAACGGATCGGGCAGGAACTGGGCGATGTTGTAGGCAAGCGCTCCCTGCAGCTTGTGCGGCGCGATCTTGATGCAATCGATGATCCTGCGCTCATGGCACTTGCGCTCGGCCTCGATGATCCGCGGATGATTGTGACCGAGCCCGAGGACGCCGAGGCCCGCTGAAAAGTCGAGCAGCGTGCGCCCGTCGTTCAGCCAGATCTCGACCCCTTGCGCACCCTTGATATCCATGTCCTTGAAGCCGAGGATATCGAATACCTGCAGCATGTACTTGTTCAGGTGCCGGGAATAGAGCGCATTGGCGGCGGAATTGTCGAGATCGAGGCTTTCATCGAGGGAAAGCAGATGCGGTACGCCGGTAGCATTGTCATCCGCTGTGTCTACCCGTGAGATCACTGTCACGTGGAATACTCCTGACAATGGGGCAAGCATGGACCAACGATTACCATGAATCAGAAAAGGCTGATATTTATAGAACCCTATACTTCGACCCAGCGATCGCCTCCGCATCCCGTCTGACCAATCCGCCTGCCGCCAATAGAGTTACCGGATCCACGAAACCTCGAGCCGGAGGATGTGATGGAGTATTTTCACGAAGGTGCCGCGCTGATCGAACACTATCTCCGCGACTACGGCGTCATCGCCCTGTTCGTCACGGTTTTCCTGGAATCCCTCGGTGCTCCTGTTCCCGGCGAGAGCGCGCTGATCGCCTCCTCGATCATGGCGGTCGACGGCCAACTCAAGATTTCACACGTCTTCCTGGCCGTCTGGATCGCAGCGGTGCTCGGCGACAACACCGGCTATCTGATCGGGAAGTTCGGCGGGCGAAAACTGCTGCTGCGCTACGGCTGGGTCGTCAAGTTGACCCCTGAACGACTGGCGGAATTCGAAGACCTGTTCCGACGCTGGGGCCCGCTGATTGTCGTCGTCGCCCGCTTCGTGGTGGTGTTCCGCCAGTTGAACGGCGTGATCGCCGGATCGATGGCGATGCCCTGGGGCCGGTTCCTGCTGGCGAACATCGTCGGCGCGGCACTGTGGACTACCGTCTGGTGCCTCGGCCCCTACTTCCTCGGCGACCTGTTCAATGTCCGCGCCCTGATCCACAAGCTGTAAAAAACCGAAGCCCGCGAGACGTTCGCGGGCTCCAGGCTAAGCGTGTCGCACGGATCAGGCGTGATGACTGGCGACCGAATGCATGAGCTCGCCGGCAATGTCCTGGCTGCTGGCATGCGAGATATCGCCGATCGACAGCATTCCGACCATCCGCTTGTCGTTATTGATCACGGGAAGCCGGCGGATCTTCTTCATCTCCATGATACGGACGGCGTCCTCGACCGCTTCGTCGGTGCGGCAGTAGACGATCCCGGCACTCATCACGTCGCGGGCGGTCAGTGACGTCGGGTCACGGCCGTTGGCAAAGGCGCGGATGGCAATGTCGCGATCGGTGACCATGCCGATCAACCGGTCGTTCTCGCCGACCGGTATCGCCCCGATATCCTTTTCCTTCATGGTCCTGGCGAGCTGGGCAATCGGAACATCCGGAGCCACCCATTCCACGCCGTTGTGCATTGCTTCGGAAACTTGCATGGCCTTCCTCCACCGTTGCTGACATCTTGGAGGAAGTATCATCCCGATCTGTGGTAATTGATGGGCATGGTCCGGGCCGACCACCTGCATTTCGGCCGAGCGCGAAACCCGGCCGGCGGGCGGTCAGTTGCCGAGTGCCTTCTCGACCGCCGCGGCCACGGCGAACAGGCGGCGATCCGCTCCCGCCAGCCCGGCAAGCATCAGGCCGACAGGTGCCGCACCGGGGCGGCCGATCGGCAAGGAGATGGCACAGCCGTCAATCATGTTGATGGTCGCGGGATTGCGCAGCACGTACATGTTCACCCGGGCGAAATCCTCGTCCCGTTCCAGGTCGGCGATCTTCGGCGGCACGATCCCGACCGTCGGCATGACGATGGCGTCAAAAGGCGCCAGCCGCGCCTCGATCCGCTCGATCAGATCCTTGCGCGCCGCGGTCAGGGCGACATAGTCGGCGCCGCTCTGCGCGGCTCCGGCGTCGATGCGCGAGGCCACGCGGCGATCGTAGAGCTCCCTCTTCGCCTCCAGCAGGCCGCGATGCCAGGCATAGCTCTCGGCAGCGCTGAAACCGCCCTTGGCGTTTATGCCGGGGATTTCGCCCAGTTCCGGAACGGCCATCCGGACAATCACCGCTCCGGCAGCCGAAAGCCGCGACAGGGCCTCCTCGAAGGCGTCGGCGACCGTCTGGTCCATACCGTCGAGCACCATCGTCGTCGGCACGGCAAGGCGCAGGCCGGAAACCGGCATGGCCAAAGGCTGGCCTGGCGTTTCTCCGGCAAGGATCGCGTCCAGCGTGGCGCAGCAGCCGACCGACCGCGCTATAGGCCCGACCGAATCAAGCGTTGTCGACAGCGGCACGGCGCCGGAGCGCGGCACGCGCCGCGCGGTCGGCTTGTAGCCGACCAGGCCGTTGAACGCCGCGGGAATGCGGCAGGAGCCGCCGGTATCGGTCCCTAGCGCCGCATGCGCCATGCCTTCGGCGACCGAAATCGCCGCCCCCGAGGAGGATCCGCCCGGTACCCGGCCGCTTTCGCGGTCCCAGACACTTTTCGGCGTACCGTAGTGGGGATTGATGCCGAGGCCGGAATAGGCAAACTCCGTCATGTTTGTGCGCCCGATCACCACGAAACCGGCACGGCGCAACCGCGCAACCGCCTCGCAGTCGGCAGCTGCCGGCGCCGATCCGACGAGCGCCTTCGAGCCCGCCAGCGTCACCTCGCCGGCAATATCGAACAGGTCCTTGACCGAAATCGGGATCCCTGCCCAGGGAGACGGTGCGGCCCCCGCTGCGCGCAAAAGGTCCATCGCATCCGCCGCCTTGAGCGCAGCATCGCGTGCAACGTGGGTGAAAGTCGCGCCGCCCTCGGATGATTCCTCGATTCGCGCAAGACATGCCTCCACCAGGCTGCGGCTGGTGCAGCGGCCGGCGGCGAGATCGGCCGAGAGTTGGGCGAGCGTGGGTGTCGAGGTCGTCATGGTGTCGTCAAACTCCTGGCCGGACGGAAACTGATCGCATGGGTGGTATGTTCAGGCACTCTTAGCCGTTGCGTGCGACGACTTCGAGCGAATTCGTTGCGCGAAGGCAAAAGGGCGGCCACGCGAACGCGGCCGCCCTGTCCGTCGCTGACCTTACAGCTTGCGCGGCCAGGTATCGGCCAGACGGTAGCCTGCCGGCCACGGATCATCCGGATCGAGCATGACCTGATGGGTTCCGGTAATCCAGCCGCGCCCGGAAATTTCCGGGATGATCGCCGGGCGGCCGCCGACGACGGTCTCGCTGACGATCCGGCAGTCGAAGGTCGAATCGATGATCGAATGGCCGATGAAGCGCTGCCCCACCTTCATCAGGCCGCGGGCGTGCAGCACCGCCATGCGCGCCGAGCAGCCGGTGCCGGTCGGCGAACGATCGAGCTTGGCCGGCTGGATCACAACGGTGTTGCGACCATGCAGGATATCGTCCCGTTCCTCGATCGGCATCGCCAGCTGACAGAAAGAGATGTGGTCCCATTCCGGATTTTCCGGATGGGTGAAGCCCAGCTGTTCGTTGGCGGCGCGGGTAATCCTGATCCCGGTCTCGGCAAGTTCGCGCGCCTCGTCCGGCGTCACGGAAAAGCCGAGCGCGCGGGCATCGGCGATGACGAAGCTGTCGCCGCCATAGGCGGTGTCGACCGTCAGCGTGCCGAGCCCTTCGACCTCCAGCTTGGCGTCCAGCTTGTCGGCAAAGGACGGCACGTTGGTGACGGTGATGCGCTCGGCCTTGCCGTTGCGGCAGCTCGCCACCACGTCCACGAGGCCGCCCGGGGCCTCCAGCACCATGCGGGTTTCCGGCTCGACCATCGGCACGATGCCGCTGTCGAGCAGCACGGTCGAGACGCAGATGGAGTTGGAGCCGGACATCGGCGGCGTATCCTCGGGCTCCATGATGATGAAGCCCATCGTCGCGCGCGGATCCTTCGGCGGCACCAGCAGGTTGATGTGGCGGAACACGCCGCCGCGCGGCTCGTTCAGGACGAAATTGCGCAGCCCCTGATCCTCGGCGATGAACCGGCGCTGATCCCACAGCGTTTCGCCCGGCGGCGGGGCCACGCCGCCGACGATGACGTCGCCGACCTCGCCTTCCGCGTGGCACGATACGATGTGGATTACCTTGCTGCTGCGCATAACGACCTCCTTTGCTGCAGGCCCCTGTTTTGCGTCCGCGGATGGCGCGACCGAGGTGGTCGCTTCCGCCGCCATGCAAACGTGAAAGCAGGTGCTGGCTGTTGATAGAAAGATTGGATCCAATATACAATCATCTTTCCTGCGGTCGCCCGGGAAATCCCCCGCCTGTTGCCCGGCCGCCCGAATGAACCTAAGACGGCAGGGACGTGCCGCTATCGCCGACAACAGGAAAACCAGGGTCTGAGCATCATGAAACTTACTGCCGTCGATATCCGGCAAGCCGCATCCGCCGCCGATATCGTCTATGAAGCCCTGCGCCGGGCGATCATCGCGGGAGATCTTGCCGAAGGGCAGAACCTGCGGCAGGACCAGATCGCCCAGATGTTCAATACCAGCCGCATTCCGGTGCGCGAGGCGCTGTCACGGCTCGAGCAGCATGGGCTCATCACCACCCAGCGCTACAAGGGGGCTGTGGTCGCCGGGCTGTCGATCGAGGAGATCGAGGAAATCTTCGAATTCCGGGCGATGCTCGAAGCCGAGGTCATCCGCATCGCCGTCCCCAATCTCGACCGGCAGACGCTGGAGACCGCACAGCGGCATTGCGAGGCGTTCGCCCGCGAGCCGGATCCTGCCCGATGGGGAGATGTCAACCGCAGCTTCCACTACACTCTCTATGAGGCGGCGCGCCGACCCTACTACCTGCAGAACGTGCGCAGTTCCCTCGATCGCATCGACCGCTATCTCAGGGCACAGCTCACGCTGACCGACGGCGTGCTGCGGGCCAGCCGCGAGCATGAGGAAATTCTGGCAGCCTGCGCCGAGGGCAATGCCGAGCGCGCATCACAACTGACACGGGATCATGTGCTCGACGCCGGCCGCTCGCTAGTCGCCGTCCTGAGGACAGAACGGCGCTAGCAGATCACGAGCGTTGCAACGTCAGACAGTTCGTCAGCCGAGCCACGGGGGTAAGCGGACTGGAACGCGGCCGGAAAGTGCAGCCTCGACGCAATCGGCAAGATTACCGAAACGCACCGCACGGCCGGACAGGCCGGGACCATAGTGTGCGTATTTTCCCGAGTTGGTCATCAGTGCGCGTGTGCGCGACGGGAACACCGGCTCGGAAATCGAGCACCAACACAGATCCGGCAGCACCTGGACGCCTGAAGCCTCCAGGCGGGCGAGCGTTCCGTCCAAGCGGGTCTCGCTGATTACCTGATGGCCGGCTGTCACGATGACCGCCACTTCCGGATGCCGCTTGTGATCGCCAAGCGCCTCGGCCAGTGCCTGACATTCGCTCAAGGAAGCGTGCGGGCTGCCGATCGCGACCAGTTCGACCTGTTCCGGCCCGTCGTTGAGCACGGTCCAGGCCGCGACCATATCTGCCCGGGTAATGGTTGCGTGGCTGGCGTCCTCAGCGGCGGCGCCGTCTGCCTCCGGTGTCACGCCTTCGATATGCAGCATCGGCGCGGCGGATGTGGTGCCAAAGGCAGCGCAGAGCGCCTTGAGATCGTCACGCGACGGCTTGCCGGCGGCAAGACCGCGCAAGAGCGGGATCCTGTCGGGAGCCGCCTTCCCGGCGAGATAGCCGATCAGCGGCCAGAACGCATCGTCCACGGTTTCCGGCAATTCCACGTCGATGATGCGGCGCGCCTTGCGGTGCGCGTCGAGATAGACGCCGGAGAGCGGCGCGCGGCCGGTGAGCGCGATGCAGAGATCGAGAAAATCGGGATGCTTGGCCGTACGCGCGCCGAGAACCGTATTGGCAAAGATGACCGCATTCGATTCCGCCCAGGCGATCGATTCACCCATGCCGGGTGCGCTGTCGAGCAGATAGGGCGAACAGGTGAAGGTCGGACGGCAGCCCATGCGGACATAGGCATCGGCAAGCCGCGCCGCCGGATCGCCGAATGCATGCGGCACGCCCTGCGCCTGCCAGTTCGCCCGATCGACGGAAATCGCGTTCATCGTCGACGGGATGCGGACGCGCGCGCCCATGTCGGCCATTTTTTCGGCAAAGGTGACGTTCGCCGGGCTCGCATAGATGCAGCCGTCGATATGTCCCTGCGTCACGTCGACGAGGCACGTCGCGCCCTGCTGCGCAGCCATCGCGCAGATGATGCGCATGGCCTGCTGCACCGCCACACCCTCGGCCCCATCGAGCATCGCCCGATCGCTCTCGGTCAGGTCGAGCGCGGCGGTGGCCGGAGGTGCGACCGGCAGCGAAACGCCGTCGGCCTCGATCATGGTGTCGGATATCCGCGCCGTCTTCGCGCGGGCGAGCGCGGCGAAGGCGTCAGGCGCAAGCCTGAGAACCGGCAGCGGCTTGCCGAACATCTCGGTCGCGATCAGCGCCCCGAGCGTCAGCACGTCCTCGGCTTCGGCAAAAACAAGTGCGGCGGGTGCGCGCCCCGTCAGCACCAGGTCCAGCAGAACGCCGGAGCCGGTACAGGAGCCGCGGCTCGACGGCATCATCAGGATGCCGCCGGTCAGGCAGGTACCGTGCAGCGGGTGATGCACGTCGATCACGGAGCCGGTGGCGGGATCGACCCCGCCCCAGAAACTCAGCGCTTCCTGCGTGGCGATGATGGGGCCGTCGGCCACGCCACCGAGAATGCTCTGGGCCAATACCGCCTGGCTCATTTCACGACGAAACCGTGTGCGAAGGGATCACGGTCATCGATGAAGATGGTGTTGATCCCGGTCTGCCGCGCCCAGCCTGCGATGGACGGGATGATCGCGTCGCGATCGGCGACCTTCGTCGCCGCTTCGACCCGGCCCTTGAAGATCGAGCCGATGATCGATTCATGCCAGAATTCGTCGCCGACCTTCAGCTTGCCCTTGGCGGCGAGCTGCGCCATGCGCGCCGAAGTGCCGGTGCCGCAGGGCGAACGGTCGATGGCCTTTTCGCCATAGAACACCGCGTTGCGGGCATGGGCGCCCTCGACCGTCGGCTTGCCGGTCCACTGGATGTGGCTGAGACCGCGAATCTCGGGATGCTCCGGATGCACGAACTCGTACTTCTCGTTCAGCGCAGCGCGCAGCTGCGGGCTCCAGCCCACCAGCTCGCCGGCGGTGTAGTCGGCCATGTCGGCAAAGTTCTTCTGCGGCTCGACGATGGCGTAGAAGTTGCCGCCATAGGCGACATCCACGACGATCTCGCCGAGACCCTCGACCTCGGCGGTCAGGCCCTCGGCATAGAGGAAGCCCGGGACATTCGTCAGGCGCACTTCCTCGACGAAACGCCCCTCCTGGCGATAGGTGATGTCGACCTTGCCGGCAGGGGCATCGATCGACAGCTTGCCCGGCTCACGCGGAGTGATGAGGCCGTTCTCGATGGCCATGGTAATCGTGCCGATGGTGCCGTGACCGCACATCGGCAGGCAGCCAGACGTTTCGATGAACAGCACCGCCACGTCGCAGTCCGGACGGGTCGGCGGATAGAGGATCGATCCCGACATCATGTCGTGGCCGCGCGGCTCGAACATCAGGCCGGTGCGGATCCAGTCGTATTCACGGAGAAAATGGGCGCGCTTCTCGAGCATATTGGCGCCCTCGAGGCGGGGGCCGCCGCCTGAAACGAGGCGGACAGGATTACCGCAGGTATGCCCGTCGATGCACGAAAATGTATAGTTGGCCATGGTTGAGACCTTTGTCAGAATCGTTGAGGCGAGAAAGAAGCAATGTCAATGGCGGTCGGCTGGTCCGTCAAGAGATCTGCAACGATCCGGGCGGTGCCCGCCGACTGGGTCAGGCCGAGGTGGCCGTGCCCGAAAGCATAGATGACGCGCGACGTGGCGCGGGCGTGGCCGACGGCCGGCAGGCTGTCAGGCAGCGACGGCCGGAATCCCATCCACTGCACCCCGCCCTGCGGCTTCAGGCACGGCAGGAAGGTCTGCGCCTTCTTGAGCATGGCCTCGGAGCGGCGGTAGTTCGGCGGCAGTTTCAGGCCGCCAAGCTCGACGGCGCCGCCGACGCGGATGCCGGTCGACAGGCGGCTGACGACGAAACCGTGTCCGCCGAAGGTCACCTGGGTGCGGAGATCGAAGGCCTCGGATGGAAGCGTGGTGTTGTAGCCGCGCTCGGTTTCCAGCGGAATGTTCTCGCCGATGGTGCGGGCGATGCGGTGGGAGAAGGCTCCTGCCGATACCACCACCTTGGCCGCGCGGCGGGCATTACCGGTCGCGGTCAGGATCTCGACGCCGCTGTCGAGCGGACGCAGAGCCGTGACTTCCGCACGCTCGATCGTCCCGCCCATCGCTCGGAAGTGATCCGCGAGCGCGAGCGTGTAGAGCTTCGGATCGGCAATCGAATACCAGCCGGGCGTGAACGTGCCGTGGGTGAAGCGCGGCGACAGGCCGGGCTGGATTTCAGCCATGCCGGCCGCATCGAGATGATGAAACTCGATGCCGTGCTTTTCGCGGGCCGTCCAGCCGGGAAGCGAGGCCTTGAGTTCGGCCTCGCCTTCGTAAACCTGGAGGTTGCCGTCCTTGCGCAGCATGGACAAAGTCCCGCTCCGCTGCAGGAAGGGTTCGAGCTCGGCCTTCGACAGATCCATCAGCGCGGTCTGCGCCGTGGTCGAGTGCGCCACCCGCCCCGGCGCGCAGGCGCGCCAGAAGCGGAACATCCATGGCGCAATCTGCAGCGCGTAGGCGGGCGGAACCGTCAACGGGCCGAGCGGATCGAGCAGCCATTTCGGCGCCTTCTTCAGGATACCCGGCGACGCAAGCGGCAGGATATCGGTGAAGGCGAAAGCGCCGGCATTACCGGCCGATGCCCCTGCCGCAGGACCTTCGCGGTCCAGAACCAGAACCGCCAGTCCCCGGGCCTGCGCGGCGATTGCCGCAGAAAGCCCGACGACACCTGCGCCGATGACAATGACATCAGCCTTTGTCTGCTCGTTCATGTTACCCTCAGTGTGTCGCGGCCAGGAACTTCTGGGTTTCGGGGTTCTGCGGCGCATCGAACAGCTGTTCCGGCGGCGCGATTTCGGCCATGACGCCCTGATGGAAGAAGGCGACACGGTCCGAGACTTCGCGGGCGAACTTCATTTCATGCGTCACGCAGATCATCGTCATGCCTTCAGAAGCCAGCATCCGAAGCGTGTCAAGCACTTCGCCGACCAGCATCGGGTCGAGCGCCGAGGTGACTTCGTCGAAAAGCATGTATTCCGGCGACATCGCCAGCGCCCGGGCAATCGCCATACGCTGCTGCTGACCGCCCGACATGCGGGCCGGATAGACGGAGAGCTTCTCGGCAAGACCGACATGCGTCAGCTGCTTGACGGCGACTTCCTCGGCCTCGGCCTTCGACATGCCGAGCACCTTGCGCGGTGCCAGCATGACGTTTTCGAGCACGGTCAGGTGCGGGAAGGCATTCCACTGCTGGAACACGATGCCGACCTTCTGGCGCAGCTTGTTGATGTCAGTGGTCTTTGCATGGACGTCGATGCCATCGACGACGATGCGACCGGAATCGATCGGCTCGAGGCCGTTGATGCAGGTCAGGAGCGTCGATTTGCCGGAACCGGAACCACCGATGATCGTGACCACCTCGCCCTTGTTCACGGTGAGGTTGATGCCCTTCAGGACCTCCAGCGGACCGAAGGATTTGCGAACGTTTTCAATCTCAATCATTGGGGGACCACCGTTTTTCGAGATACCCGCCAAACCGGGCGATGGGGAAGCTGATGATGAAGTAGATGGCGCCGCAGATCAGGAGGATGAACAGCGGTTCCTGCAGACGGGTGACAAGGATCTGCGACGCGCGCAGCAACTCGATCAGGCCGAGCCAGAGCACGAGGGCGGAGTCCTTCATGACGCCGAGGGTAAGACCAATCCACGACGGGAGGGAGACGCGGGTAGCAAGCGGCGCCACGATATAGCGCATGTCCTGCCACCAGGTCATGCCGAGCGAACGTGCGGCACGACGGGTCGTCGCCGGCACGGCATCCATGCCCCCGCGAACGATCTCGGTGCAGTACGCCGCGGTATAGAGCGACAGCACGACGCAGGAGGTCGTGAACGGCGGCCAGCCCAGCTTCATGATGGACTGGAGCGCATTGCCGAGGACCAGCTGGATCAGCAGCGGCACCGAACGGAAGATGTCGAGCACGAAAGTAAGCGGTGCGCCCCAGTATGGGCCGGCCTGGAACCGGATCACGCCGAAGATCACGCCCAGCAACGTACCGGCGGTCACCGAGACGGCAGTGACCAACAGGGTCATCCCTGCGCCTTGCGCAAGGAAGGCAAGATCATTCCAGGTGAGGGCGGTATTGAACATCTCTCACCTCTCTCTAGTAGCGGAACATGCGCCAGGCGACCAGCCGGGCGGCAATGGTGATGACCTTGGCGAGGACGTAGTAGATCACTGCGGCCAGGGCAAAGAATTCGAAGGTACGGAAGGAGCGCGCATTGAGATCCTGGGTGATACCGGCGAGATCCGTGTTCATGCCGACGGTGACACCGAGCGACGTCATCAGGATCGCCCAGACCATCTGGTTGGTGATCGGCAGGAATGCGATGCGCAGCATTTGCGGCATGACGATAAAGCGGAACGCCTGCATCGAGCCCATACCGAGCGAGCGACCGGCACGGGTCTGCGTATCCGGGATCGCCTTGAGCGCGCCGCGGAAGTTCTCGGCGAGATATCCGGCATTGTTGAATGCGATACCGACGAGCAGCGCCGTGTAGGGAGAAAGATGGATCCCGAAATTGCCAAGACCGAAATGGGCCATGTAAATCTGGAAAAGCGCCGGCGTGTTACGCGCGATTTCGACCCACGCAGTCGCTATGCCACCAAGAATTCGACTTCCAGACAGCCGGAACAGCGTCAGCGCGATGGCGATCGCCAGGCCGACGGCCATGGAGAGGAGCGCAATCTGCAGCGTGACGAGCGCACCGTCCAGCATTTGCGGCAGTGCCCTCAGCGCCTGGTTCCAATGGAAGGTGTAGTTGAACATTATCGTCTCACCTTTGGAAAACAGTAACGGCGCGGGGAGTTCCCCGCGCCGTCAACGAAACGGTCAGATCAGCGATAGACGCCGTTTACCGACAGAGCCGGTACTTCGCCGCCAACCCACTTCTCGTAAAGTTCAGCATAACGGCCGGTACGGACCTGCTGATTGATGAACAGGTTGAGGAAGTTGATCAGGCCATATTCTTCGCGATTGGTGAAGAGAGCGACGTAGTCAACGTCGAACGGCGCCTTGCCAACGACCGAGATGCCCGCAAAATTGCCGGTCTTCACATTGGCCTGCGCCACGGTGGAGGTGGAGACGGTGGCGTCGATCTGCCCCTGGCTCAGAGCGAGAAACACGTCAGCCTGGGTCTGGTAGGGACGGAACTCACCGACGCCCCATTCCTTGACCTGCTTTTCGAGCGCAATGGCTTCGAAGGTACCGGCGGTGGCGCCAACAACCTTGCCCTTCATGTCTTCGAAGGTCTTGATGCCCGTCTTGTCATTGGCGGTAACGGCCATTTCGAAGGCGAAGTAAGGGATCGTCATACCGACGGTCTTGGCGCGCTCCAACGTATCGGAAGTCGAAGCAACACCAACGTCAACGCGGCCCGACATCAGAGCGGGGATACGCTCAGGGAACGGGGTCTCGACGATTTCGGCGGTGACGCCGAGAGCCTTGGCGAGGTCGTTGCAGTAGTCGACGTCAAAGCCGATCGGGTTGTTGTTTTCGTCACGCGAACCCATCGGCGGGAAGTCGAGAACGACGGCGCAACGCAGCGTACCGGAAGCAACGATATCGTCCAGCTTGTCCGCCTTTGCCGCGGAAGCGAGCACGGTGGCAGCCATGAGGCCGATGACGAGGGCAGAGGTCTTCATAAATTCACTCCCAATTTTTGGTCAGTCGATCAATAGCGAGGTCACTATTTCGCGACTTTGCACGTAAAGCAACCGCAAAATACAAGCAATATACAAATAGTATAATCACAAGATATTCAGGGGGATCCGGCAGGGGGTCGTCCACTCTGGAAAACCCCCTTTCCGCTCAACAGCTTGGCTTAGCCGCGGAAATCCTCCGGCAGCAGCTCTTCCGGCATGTTCTGATAAGAAACCGGACGCAGGAACCGGCGGATCGACATCGTGCCGACGCTGGTTGCCCCGAAATTTGTCGAGGCCGGATAGGGTCCGCCATGGACCATGGAATCGACAACCTCGACACCCGTCGGGAAGCCGTTGACCAGCACGCGGCCTGCCTTGCGCTCCAGCACAGGGCGAAGCTGCTTGGCAGCTTCGATATCACCCGCATCCATGTGGATCGTCGCGGTCAGCTGTCCCTCGAAACCGCGGGCGAGCCGCTCCATCTCTTCCACAGAATCGACCCGGACCACGAGACCGAGCGGTCCGAAGACCTCTTCACCCAGCGCATGATCGGAGAGGAACTGCGCACCCGTCGTCTCGAACAGGTTGGGCAATGCCGAGCGGCCGGACGATTCGGTCAGCAGCAGCGGCTTGACGGTATTGCGGGTGGCAAAACGCGTCTGGCCGTCCTGATAGGCCTTTGCGATCCCGTCTGTCAACATCGTTTGCGGTCCGACCTTGGCCAGCGCCTCGAGCGCCGCCGCCGTGAACTTGTCGGCATCGGCACCATTGATGACCACGGCGATACCCGGATTGGTGCAGAACTGCCCTGCGCCCATCACCAGCGAACCGGCCCAGCCCTGACCGAGCGACTCGGCGCGCGCCTTCATTGCTTCCGGCAGCAGGAACATCGGGTTGACCGAACCAAGTTCGCCGAAGAAGGGAATCGGCTCCGGCCGTGCGGCGCAGAGGTCGAACAGCGCGCGACCGCCGGCAAGCGAACCGGTGAAGCCGACCGCCTTGATCCTGGGATGCTGCACCAGCGCATGGCCGACCTCGCGGCTGCCGCCCTGGATCAGCGCGAAGACGCCCGGATGCACGCCGGTCTTGCGGATCGCCGCATCGATGGCGTCAGCGATGATCTCGCCGGTGCCCGGATGGGCCGAATGGCCCTTGACCACGACAGGGCAACCGGCAGCCAGCGCGGCTGCAGTATCGCCACCGGCGGTGGAGAATGCGAGCGGGAAGTTGGAGGCGCCGAAGACCGCGACCGGGCCGATCGGCCGCTGGATCAGGCGGAGTTCCGGGCGCGGTGCCGGCTGGCGGTCCGGAAGTGCCGCGTCGAATCGGTTGTCGAGATAGTCGCCCTTCTCGATATGATCGGCGAAGAGACGGAGCTGCCCGGTGGTGCGGCCGCGCTCGCCCTGAAGACGCGCTTCCGGAAGGCCGGTTTCCTGGCTTCCGATCTCGGTGATCGCCTCGGCACGCGCCTCGATCTCGTCGGCGATCGCCCGCAGGAATGCCGCGCGTTCGGCGCGGGAAGAGTCGCCGTAGCTCCAGGATGCTTCCTCGGCAGCTTCACAGGCCTTGCTCACAAGCTCCACAGTGCCAGCGGAGAACTGGTGCACCGGGCCGTGCGCCGGGGCGGAGGCGAAGGTGCCGGCACCCTCGAGCCATTCGCCCTTGACGAGGTGTTTTCCTTTGGGGATGAAGGCCATCTGACGTTCCTTTCTATAAAACCTGGGGCGCAGCACGGGAGAATTTGTCTCAAGCGTTGCCCTTGTCGGATCTTTGTATACTCTATGTATGCAAAACATCAACCTCCCTGGCCGCCGCGGTCAGGACAGCCATGAGAGAGCAAGATGACTGAGACCACCACGCTATCGATCACCGCACTGGAAGAGCGCGTTGAAGCGATCTTTCGCAAGGCCGGCCTGAACGCCATCCAGGCGGGCGCACTCGCGCGGGTGATCGTCGCCGGCGAGCGGGATGCCTGCAAATCGCATGGCATCTACCGGATCGAGGGCGCGCTGCGGACCGTCAAGGCCGGCAAGGTGAAGGCCGACGCCGTGCCCGAGCTCCTGCTCCAGGACGGATCGGCCATCGTCAAGGTCGACGCCAAGGGCGGCTTCGCCAACCCGGCCTTCGAACTCGGTCTGCCGGCGCTTGCCGAACGCGCCCGCTCCTTCGGTCTGGCTGCCATGGCCATCAACGACTGCACCCATTTCTCTGCCCTCTGGCCGGAAGCCGAAGCTGTGACCGAACAGGGGCTGGCGACGCTGGTGATGTGCCCGAGCTACGCGACCGTTGCGCCGACCGGTGGCAACAAGCCGCTCCTCGGCACCAACCCCTTTGCCTTCGGCTGGCCGCGCCCCGGCACCTCGCCCTATGTCTTCGACTTCGCCACCTCGGTTGCCGCCCGCGGCGAGATCGAGCTTCATCGCCGCGCCGGCAAGCAACTGCCGGAAGGCTGGGCGATCGATGCCGACGGCAACCCGACAACCGATCCGGAAGCCGCGCTCGCCGGCGCCATGCTGCCGTTCGGCGGCCACAAGGGTTCTGCCATCGGCACGATGATCGAGCTGCTCGCCGGTATCATGATCGGCGATCTCACCAGCCCCGAAGTCCTCGACTATCTCGGGACCACGACGCTGGCGCCGTTCCATGGCGAGCTCATCCTCGCCTTCTCGCCCGAGGCCTTCTCGGCCGGCCGGCCCGGCAACCCGTTCGCCCGGGCGGAAGTGCTGTTCGAATCGATCGTCGGCCAGGGCGCCCGCCTGCCCTCGCAGCGCCGCTATGCCGCGCGCGCAAAGTCCGCGGCCGATGGCATCGTCCTGAACGAGAGTGAAATCCAGCAGCTGGACCGCCTGCTGGCGCTCGGCCTCGACGCTATCGCCTGACGCATCCGCCGGCGGGGCGAATCACCCGCGCCGCATCCTGATCGGCCCCCGGTCTTCGATCCACAGAGATCGACGACCGGGGGCTTTTTTGCTTGCCTTGAACGTCGCGTCGCCAGATTTCATTCAGGCAACAAAAAAAGCCCTCCCGCGAGGGAGGGCTTCCTTGAGATGAACGCTTGGCGCTATCAGGCAGCCTTGTACTTCTGTACCGCGCCCGGCAGCTTGCTCCACTCGGCATACCAGGTGTCGAACAGCTTGAGCTGGGTTTCGACGTAACCGCGCTGGCTGTCGGAAAGCACATCGGTCTCGTTGAAGTGGAGCGTGTACTCCTTGTCGCCCTTCAGCACCATCATGTGCTTGAAGTACAGAACAAGGTCCGGACCTTCGTCGAAGGACGAGAGAACGGCAAGCGCCTGCTCCAGTTCCAGCGCGCGCTGGCGAGCATCCGCGTCGCCGGCAGCTGCCGCCCGGGCGAGATTGCACATGTGCAGGACTTCCTTCGGCAGCACGCAGCCGATGCCGGTGATCGCGCCGACCGCGCCGCAATCGACAAAGCCGGTGAAGACGCAGGTGTCGACGCCGATCATCAGGGTGACGTCGTCATCGCGGCTGGTGATGTGCTCGGCCGCATAACGCATGTCGGCAGCGCCGCCGAATTCCTTGAAGCCGATGAGGTTCGGATGCTCGGCGCGCAGCGCGAAGAACAGGTCGGCGCGGGTCGCGAAGCCGTAGTACGGGCTGTTGTAGATGACGGCCGGAAGATCCGGGGCAGCCGAGAGGATCGCCTTGAAGTGGTTCTTCTGGGCAGCGATGACCGAGCCGCGCGACAGAACGCGCGGGATGACCATCAGGCCCTGGGCGCCGACCTTCTGGGCGTGTGCTGCGTGGGCAACGGCCGAGGCGGTGTTGACGGCACCGGTGCCGACGATGACGGGGATGCCAGCCTTGACGAGGCGCTCGACGCCTTCCATGCGCTGCTCATCGGAAAGCAGCGGCCAGTCGCCCATCGAACCGCAGTAGACGACCGCCGACATGCCCTTTTCGATGAGTTCCTTGCCCTTGCGGACGAGCTGGTCGAAATCAGGCGTGCGGTCTTCCTTGCACGGGGTCATCAGCGCCGGGATCACGCCGGAAAAAATCTTGGACTTCATCTAAATCTCCTCTTTGCTTTCGGAATTGCCGGGGCGGCGGACGGCGAACACCGTCTTTCTACCCAAGCGCTGACCGGGATAATATCACTTGTATTTTATTTGTCGACAACAAATCGACAACTGATCACAAGGCAATGTCCAACCGCGTATCGCGGGTGAAAAGCTTCTGGATCTGTTCGACGA
Source organism: Pseudomonadota bacterium (assembly GCA_023399465.1). Taxonomy (GTDB): domain Bacteria; phylum Pseudomonadota; class Alphaproteobacteria; order Rhizobiales; family Rhizobiaceae; genus Ferirhizobium. The sequence goes on along the minus strand of JAEWPB010000119.1, from coordinate 41,764 downwards.
TCTGGTCGGCATGGGCCTTGGCGAGACGGTCCGCACCCTCGACGTCGCGGGCAGCGATCACGTCGATCATCGCCGCATGCTCGTCGACGAAACGCTCGGGATACTGGTCCTCGTAGGAACGATAGTAGAGCCGAAGAATACGCCGGCCCTCATCGAGCAGCCGGTTGAACAGCGACGAGAAATAGGGATTGCGCCCGGCATCGGCGATCGCCGAGTGGAAGGCCGCGTTCGCCGCGATCATCGCCAGGGCATCCCCCGCCTTTACCGCCGCCGCATATTCCTCGTGATGGCGGCGGATGACCTCGAGGTCCTCCGGCCGGTGATACTGGGCTGCCAGGCGGGTCGTCACCCGGTACATCAGTACCAGCGCATCGAAAAACGTGTGCAGGTTGAGGAAGTCGATATTGGCGACCATGGTCGAACGATTGGGGAGCGTGTCGATCAGCCCCTCCCCCGCCAGCCGCACCAGCGCTTCGCGGATCGGCGTTCGCGACATCTTGAAGCGTTCGGCCAGTTGCACTTCGTCGATCGGACTACCGGGCGGCAGCACCAGGTCGAGGATCTCGTCGCGCAGCAGGTCGTAGACCATTTTAACGCCGGAACCGCGCTTGCGTTCGGGAATGGTGTTGGTGTCGGTCATCGCAAATCCTCTTGTCGACAAAAGGAATACTGTTTCAATTAAGTCGAATCAATAGTTTCCAAGGAATTCCCGGAGAAGTAGCGCGAAAATCAATGCGGGAAAATATGATACGGCGGGCGGGCTGCTCACCGTAACGGGGGACGTCCACGACTTTGCGGGCATCGCAGCCCGTGCCTCAGCAGGGCGAAAGCGCGCCGACATCGACCTGCGTCGTCTCATGCCCCTGGCTGTGACGTTTTCACATCGGATCCGGTGGCGCAATTGCGCCATCGAAGGCGCGAGCGGCCGCACCGCGACGCGGCGTCTGCCCGAATTCCGGAGTACCCGCCTCAATGATCCGCCGCCGCCTGTGCCGAAAGCCGGGAAAAGCCTGTCTTCGCTGAGGAATTTTCCAACCCCGCGACAACCCGCGATCACGCTGGCGAGACGGCTCCGCAGAGGCTATCAACGCCCTCGAATGATGACGCCTTTGGCGGATCGGTGCTCTTTAATGTCGTGGATCGAATGGTAGCGGCACGGCGGCGTGTAATAGATTTGGCGCAACACAGTTCAAGGACTCATTTGCAATGGCAGAATTTCCGGAAAAAGCGAAAGTCGTAATCATCGGGTTGGGCGGCATCGTCGGTGCGTCGATCGCGCATCACCTGATCGAGAGGGGATGGGACGATATCGTCGGCATCGACAAGTCAGGCATCCCGACCGATATCGGTTCGACGGCGCATGCCTCCGACTTCTGCTACACGACCAGCCACGACTACCTTTCGGTCTGGACCACGCAGTACTCGATCGATTTCTACGAGAAGATGGGCCACTATGCCCGCATCGGCGGCCTCGAGGTAGCACGCACCGGCGACGATGCCTGGATGGAAGAGATCAAGCGCAAGCTGACCTCCGCCAAGGCCTTCGGCACCCGCGCCCATGCCGTATCCCCGGCCGAGATCAAGGCCATGTTCCCGCTGATCGAGGAAGATCAGGTGATGGGCGGCATGTTCGACCCCGACGCCGGTCTCGTTATTCCGCGCTCGCAGACGGTTGCCGGCAAGCTGGTCGACGCTGCGGAAAAGTCGGGCAAGCTGAAGATGTTCGGCAATACTCCGGCTCAGTCGCTGATCGTCGAGAACGGCCGCATCAAGGGCGTCGTTACCCATCGCGGCACGATCATGGCCGACCACGTCGTCGTCTGCGCCGGCATCTGGGGCCGCCTGATCGCCGAAATGGTCGGCGAGGACCTGCCGGTCATGCCGGTCGACCACCCGCTGACCTTCTTCGGCCCGTACAACGAGTTCGAAGGCACCGGCAAGGAAATCGGCTTCCCGCTGCTGCGCGACCAGGGCAACTCCGCCTACATGCGCGACACCGGCGATCCGAAGACGACCGAGGGCGGCCAGATCGAGTGGGGCTACTACGAAACCACCAATCCGCGCCTCTGCCATCCGCGCGATATCCTCGAAAAGCACGAAGCCCGCCTGTCGCCGTCGCAGCGCGATCTCGACATGGAGCAGATCCTCGAGCCGCTCGAAAAGGCCATGGAACTGACGCCGATCCTCGGCGAACTCGGCTATAACGAAAGCCATTCCTTCAACGGCCTGCTCCAGGTTTCCGCCGCCGGCGGCCCGTCCTGCGGCGAGAGCCAGAAGGTCCGCGGCCTGTGGTACTGCGTCGCCATCTGGGTCAAGGACGGCCCGGGCTACGGCAAGCTGATTGCCGACTGGATGACCGACGGCCGTACCGAGATCGACCACAACTCGATCGACTACTCGCGCTTCTACCCGCACCAGCTCGAGGAGAAGTTCATCGAGGGCCGAACGTTCGAGGCTGCCCAGAAGATCTACTTCCCGGCTGTTCATACCCGCGAGCCCTATGCCACCGGCCGCAACGTCAAGCGTTCGCCCTTCTACGAGCGCGAAGTCGAGCTCGGCGGCTACTTCATGGAACTCGGCGGCTGGGAACGCGCGCACGGCTATGCCGCCAACGAGCACCTCCTGGAAAAATACGGCGATCGCGTACCCGTTCGCGAAAACGAGTGGGACAGCCGCCATTTCTGGCGCGTTTCCAATGCCGAGCATCTGGCGATGAGCGAGGATTGCGGCATCGTCAACCTCTCGCATTTCCACATGGTCGATATCGAGGGGCCGGACCACGTCGAGCTGCTCGAATGGCTCTGCGCCGCAAAGATCGGCGGTGACGCCAATATCGGCAAGGGCATCTACACCCACTTCCTCGATGACGAAGGCAATGTCCGCGCCGACTTTACCGTCTTCCGCATGGCCGACCGCTGCCGCCTGGTAAACGGCGCCGATGCCGGCCCGCGCGACTTCCACTACATGAAGCGCGTCGCCGAGGATCGCGGCCTCGACGTCACCATCACCGACGTGTCGGAAAAATTCGTCACCATCGGCATCTGGGGCCCGAACGCCCGCGATATGCTGAAGAAGGCCGTCGCGGATCCGGCCGGCCTGGATGTCGAGAACTTCCCCTTCGCGGCGATCAAGCCGATCGAAATCGCGGGCAAGACGGTTTCCGCCTTCCGCATTTCCTATGTCGGCGAACAGGGCTGGGAGCTGCACATGAAGTACGAGGACGGCCTCGCCGTCTGGGATGCGCTGCGCGCCACCGGCGTCATGGCCTTCGGGGTCGAAACCTATGCGAACTCGCGCCGCATGGAAAAGAGCCTGCGCCTGCAGAACGCCGACCTTCTGACCCAGTACAACCTGATCGAGGCCGATCTGGCGCGTCCGAAGGTCAAGGAAGCCGACTTCCGCGGCAAGGCCAAGCATCTCGAATACAAGGCCCGCGAACAGCAGCCGGCAATGCTCTGCACGCTGGTCATGACCGAGAACACCGATGCCAAGGGCGTCAAGCGCTATCCTGTAGGTTCGATGCCGGTCATCGATCCGGAAACCGGCAAGACGCTGGTCGACGAACTCGGCCGCATCTCCTACACCACCTCGGTCGCCTACGGCCCGACGGTCGGCAAGAACATCGCGCTTGCCTACCTGCCGAAGGAATACTGCCAGGTCGGCCGCAAGCTGAACGTCGAGTACTTCGCCGAGACCTATCCGGTCGAAGTCGTCGGCGTCGGCTACAAGCCGATCTACGACCCCGAGAACCTGAAGCCGCGGAGCTGATCCTTCCGGCCTGAAGGTGCGGGCGGCTGACCCGCACCTTCCATCGATTGACCTGAGACCCCGGATGCGGCGGACACTGTTCCGGCGCATCCCGGGTCCCGGCGGCCGGCATTCAAACCCGCTGGCCGAACACGAGATCACGCTGCCCGAAACGCACGGCAACCTCAGCGCATTTCCACGAATCGTCGCGCCTTCCGAATTCCCTGTCTTTCTGAACTTCAGAATTGTTTCTGTACCCAATCCAGGAAGACACGGACGCGGGGGCTTAACTGTCTATTTCTGGGGTAGAGCAGGGAAACAGGCGTAGGCGATGGAGGACTTTCAGGAAGCAGCTCGACAAGCTCACCGGCAGCCATTTCCTTCTCCACGTGGTAGCGGGGAACCTGAATGATACCAAGTCCGAGCCGTGCGGCCGACACGTATGACTCGGCCGCATTCACCGCGATCGTTGTGGGAAGCATTTTCGTGACCGCCTCATTGCCAACCCGAAACTCCAGCGGAATAGGCGCCGAACTTCCGGTTGTCCTGAAGCCGATCATTCGGTGACCCTGTAATTCACCCAAGGTGGATGGCATACCGAAGCGCTTCAAATATATGGGCGAAGCCACCGTGACTTCCTCCAGGAGCGCAACGCGCCGCGCAACCATATCGCTGTCTTGCGGAACGCCTACTCGCAAAACACAGTCGATTCCTTCCCTAACCAGATCAACCAGTCGATCACCTTCACTCAGGTATAATTCGATATCCGGAAACGCCTCAAGGAAGGTCGGAAGGCTCGGCAGGACGAAATGTCGAGCCAGGGTACCGTGGACGTCAACCCGCAATATCCCTTTAGGTTTGGCGCCAGCGAATGCCTCTTCGGCGTATTCAAGGTCCGCGAGTATGGAGAGGCACCGTTCATAATACGCCTCGCCGTCCAATGTCGGGCTGACCCTGCGCGTGGTTCTCTCCAGCAGCTTGACGCCTAGCCGGCTTTCAAGACCTCTCACCGCGTCCGTCACGGTGGAGCGAGGCAGTCCGGTGTCCTGGGCTGCAAGGGTGAAACTGCGTCTATCCACTACGCGTGTAAACACACGCATCGCATCGATCCGGTCCATAGGATTGTTCGTGATTCCCGGTTTCTATTGCGGAATAATGCCCGATTATCCGACAACGTGAAAGTGGCAAACCGGAGCCGTCAGGAAGCGCTCAGCGCAAACCCAACGGAGATCGAAAATGTCCACTACAGACAAAGTTGCCCTGGTTACCGGTGCCTCTCGCGGAATTGGGGCTGCAATAGCGCAGCGGCTTGGCCACGATGGCTTCACTGTCATCGTCAACTATGCCGGAAGTTCGGATGCTGCAGCCGCTGTCGTCCGCAACATCGAACAGGCTGGCGGCAAGGCCGTAACGGCACAAGCCGACGTGTCTGATACAGCTGCTGTCAAGCGCATGTTCGACACCGCCGAAGCGGCATACGGCGGTGTCGACGTCCTCGTCAACAATGCAGGCGTGATGATGTTGGCACCGCTCGCGAAGACCGACGATGACAGTTTCAGCAAGCAGATCGACATCAATCTCAAGGGAACCTTCAACACATTGCGCGAGGCGGCCAACCGACTTCGCAACGGCGGCAGGATCATCAATCTCTCGACGACCGTTGTCGGCCTGAAGCTTGAAACTTACGGCGTCTACGCAGCTACAAAGGCTGCGGTGGAAACACTTACGGCAATCATGGCGAAGGAAATGCGGGGCCGAAGCATCACCGTCAACGCTGTCGCACCTGGACCGACCGCAACGGACCTCTTCCTCACCGGAAAGTCGGACGAACTGATCGAGCGGATGGCCAGGATGAACCCGCTCGAACGCCTCGGTACGCCTGAAGACATTGCCAACGTCGTCGCCGTCCTCGCCGGCCCTGACGGAGCCTGGGTCAACGGGCAAGTTCTGCGCGCGAACGGCGGCGTGATTTAAGCCACACAAGGTCCAGGAACGCCCACGCTCCAACGGGCGCCTATTCCATTCAAACCGAAATCCGAAGGATTTGAATCATGTCAACCAAACAAGTCATCCTCATCTCAGGTGCTTCGAGCGGCTTCGGCGCTCTGACCGCTCGTGCCCTGGCGAAGAATGGACACACCGTCTACGCCGGGGTTCGTGATACGAAGGGACGTAACGTCAAGGCAGTCACCGATGCCGAAGAATACGCCGGCCAGCACGAGGTTGATCTCCGGACCGTCGAACTCGACGTTCAAAATGACGGTTCGGTTGAGGCTGCCATCGACTCGATTGTCGCAGACGTTGGACGCATCGATGTTCTCGTTCACAATGCAGGCCATATGTCTTTTGGCCCGGCGGAAGCCTTCACGCCTGAGCAGTTTGCCCAGCTTTACGACATCAACGTACTCTCAACGCAGCGGTTGAACCGCGCTGCGCTTCCGTACATGCGCGCTGCGAAGAAGGGGCTGGTTGTCTGGGTTTCCTCGTCGAGCAGCCGTGGTGGTACGCCGCCGTTCCTGTCGCCCTACTTTGCTGCCAAGGCCGCCATGGACTCACTTGCCGTGTCGTATGCTTCCGAGCTGACGCGTTGGGGCATCGAGACTTCAATCATCGTTCCCGGCGCCTTCACCAAGGGAACCAACCACTTTGTCCATTCTGGCAAGCCCGCCGACGAGACCCGAGCCCGTGAGTATGTGGAGGGCCCTTACAAGAGCGTTTCCGAGCAAGCGCTCCAGGGGCTGGCGTCGCTCGAGCCCTCCGATGCGAATGCCGCCGACGTCGCGATCGCCATCGCCGATGTTGTCGACACGCCGTTCGGAAAGCGCCCTTTCCGCGTCCACATCGACCCGTCCCAGGACGGCGCGGAAATCGTCAACGGCGTTGCGGATCGTGTGAGAGCAGAAATGTTTCGTCGCATCGGTCTGGAAGACTTGCTCAAGCCGACAGCCCTCTGATGCGAGTGTCGGCGCTCGTCAAAATAACTCCACAGGAGAACCCCATGTCCATCCTGAATACCAAATTCAACGCTCTCACGCTCATCGCCGCAATCGTGGCGTCCCTCGCCGCCACGGCTTCAGCTGGCTTGGGCTGGCCCGTCTGGGCGATGTTCATCGGCTGGGTTGCATTCTTCACCGGCGAGCATAGTTTCAAAGGCGCACTTTTAAGCTATATCTGTGTTGCTATCGGGATTGCGCTGGGCAACGCCGCCGGGCTGGCAGTCGGGAGCTTGCTCCCTGTCATTGACTATTTTGCATTTGGCGCGGTTGTCTTTGTCGTCGCGATCGCTGTCGTTTCTCTTCGCGCCGCCCCGCCTCTTAACAATATCCCAGCCTACTTTTTGGGTCTGATCGCATTTTTTGCTGCCCATATCTCGCCCGGCGTCGGTGCATTTCTGGACCTCGCCGCAGTGAGTGCCCTGGGGGCAATTTCTGCTCTGACAGTCGCTACGCTGCAGAGAAGGTTCTCACACTTGAGCGAAAAGCCCTCTTTGCGTGATCAATAGCGGGGAAGAGCAGAGTGCCCAGGTCAGGCTGACCCGTATTCTCGCGCTACCAATAGGGGTCGGTTGCTGCTGGGGACGAAATGAAACTCCAAGCCGCTACTCTGGCTGGGTCTTCCAGAAAGGCGGGCGTCTCTCGAGGAAGGCGGCAATGCCTTCCTTCGCTTCCGCCGTTTCCCAGGCGTCGGCGAGCCGCGTCAGCGTCATCTCGATCATCTTCTCGTCGACAACAGGGCTGACTGCCCGTACCAGCGCCTTCGCCGCTGCTACAGCACCCGGAGCCGCTGCGAAGTAGGACGCGATTTCGCTCTCTACGGCGTCATCCAGCCCTTCCGGCTCGACCACCGCGGTCAGGAGGCCGGTGCCGCGCGCCTCCTCGGCGCCAAAAATGCGCGCGGACGTGAAGTAGCGCAGCGCTGCGGGACTGCCGATCCTGGCGATCACATAGGGGCTAATCGTTGCCGGAATGAGCCCGAGACGGGTTTCCGTCAGGCCGAAGCGAGCTCCGGCGACGGCGACTGCCGCATCGCAGACGCTGATCAGCCCGACGCCGCCGCCATAGGCCTGGCCGTTGACCCGCGCAACAAGCGGCTTCGGCAGGGTGGCGAGTGCGGAAAGCATGAGAGCCAGCCTGCGGGCTTCCTCGATCCGCCTCTCACGCGTCGCATTGACCTGCTGCTGCATCCATTTGAGATCGCCGCCGGCGCAAAAGCTTGACCCCTCGCCGGTCAGCACGACCACCCTCACCTCGGGATCGGCACCAAGGCACTCGGCCGCCTCCGTCAGGTCGGCGATCATCTGCGCGGAAAGCGCATTGTGCTGTTCCGGCCGCGCCAGCGTCAGTGTCGCGACGCCTCGCTGATCCAGTTCAATCCTGATCGTCGCATGGGTCATGGCCAGGCATCCTGTTGCGGCGTTCCCACCAGCGCACGGGCAAAGGCCGCTGCCTCCACCAGCAAGGCGATCTCCAGCCCGGTGCTGTAGCCCATTTCCTCCAGCATGACCGCCACCGCGACCGTGTCGACATTGCCCTTGGCGCCGGGCGCATAGGGGCAACCGCCAAGCCCGCCGACCGAGGCGTCGAACACCCGCAGTCCCATGTCGAGACTGACGCGGATGTTGTCGAGCGCCCTGCCGCCGGTATCGTGAAAATGCCCTGCCAGCCGCTGCGCCGGCGCGCGCGCCAGCACCGCGTCAAGCATCGCCGCGACTTCCCCGGGCGTTCCCCGCCCGATGGTATCGCCGAGACTGACTTCGTGACAGCCGAGGCCGAAGAGGCGGTCCGCCACCTCCGCGACATCCTTCGGCGGCGTCGGACCGTCATAGGGGCAGGCGATGGCGCAACTGACATAGCCGCGCACGGCAATGCCGTCGGATAGCGCCGCATCGGCAACGGGGGCGAGGCGGTGCAGGCTCTCGGCAATCGAACAGTTGACGTTGGCACGCGAAAAGCCCTCGGACGCCGAAACGAAGATCGCGATCTCGTCCACCCCGGCGGCGCGGGCCGCCTCGTAGCCCTTCATGTTCGGTACCAGCGCGGACATGCGAACACCGGGCAGGCGGACGATGCCGGCCAGCACCTCCGCGCCATCGGCCAGTTGCGGGACCCATTTCGGGCTGACGAAGCTCGTCGCCTCGATCCGCCGGAAGCCGCAGGCCGAGAGGCGGTCGATGAGCGCGATCTTTTCCTCTGCCGGAATGATCCGCTTCTCGTTCTGCAGGCCGTCGCGCGCGGCCATTTCAACGATCTCGACGAAATCGCCCATCCGCCTTCCTCTTCACCGAGAGCCGAGTCGACTACACCCTCGCTCGTTTGCGCATCGGCGGCAATGGCAATTGTGGCGGTCGCGCCGTCATCCCTTCGGAGACGCCGGCACCGATGCGTGGCGGCTGGCCGCTCGGCTATTGCGACGGCATGCCGACCGGACGAAGGTGCCGGCGCAAGGCGGCGATACGGAAGATCGCGTTCGCCGCCCCATACCCCTCATAGCCGCGCCGCTCGACGATCTCGAAGAAAAAGCCTTCGCCATAGGTCGGGGAATAGAGCTGGAAATACTCTCCGCGCTCGTCGCGATCATAGAGGATGTTGCCGGCCTTCAGCCGCTCGACGAGCTCAGGATCAAGACCGAAACGGGCCTCGACATCGTCGTAGTAGTTGGGGGAAATCGACAGCGCCACAAATCCGTTGCGCGCAAGCGCATTCGCCGTGGCAAAGATGTCGTCGGTCTCGAAGGCGATGTGCTGGATTCCCGAACCGAAGGTCTCGGCGATGAAACGCCCGGCGAGCGTGTTACGGTTCTCGGCACCGTTGAGCGTGATGCGCAGGCTGCCCTTTTCGTTTTCCACCACCTGGGAACGGACGATCCCGGCCGGATCGATGATGTCGACCATCGGCGTCTTCCGCGTCTGCAACTGCGACGTATAGAACAGAAGCCAGGTCAGCATCTCGTCATACTTGACCGTCTGGGCGACGTGGTCGATGCGCGTCAGCCCGACATCGCCGGCCGCATCGCCGTCGTCCGGCAGCGGCACGAAATCGATATCCCAGATCCGGCCGAGATCTCCCCTGCGGTCGAGGAAATAGACCAGCCCGCCGCCGACGCCGCGGATGGCCGGGATCATGACCTCACCGGGGCCGACCGGCTGCTCGAAGGGCTCGGCGCCGAGCGCCAGCGCGCGTGCCAGTGCCGCCTTCGCATCGTCCACCATCAGCGCGATCGCATAGGCATTGGCCCCGTGCACGAGATAGGAGGCGTTGGCGAAGCCCTTTTCGTCGCGGTTGAGGATGAGGTTGGCGCCGCCCTGCCGGAAGACCGTCACCGCTTTCGACCGGTGCTGCGCCGCCTTGCGGAAACCGAGGGTCGCCAGCAAGCCTTCCAGTTGAGCGCCATCATTGTCATCGACCGCGAACTCCACGAACGCGACCTCCTCGACGTCGGCCCGCTCGGGCATCGCGGGAACGCTCATGGCGATCTCCGGTTCCGCACGCTTGACCTGGTCCATCAGGTAGATGAGCGAGCGGCGGCCATCGGCGGAGATTGCCGTCGGCGAGCCACCGCGAAACTGATCGTTGAAGATCTCCAGCGAAAGGTAGCCGTCGTAGCCTGTGGCAGCCACCGCGCGCATGAAATCGGTTACCGGCAGATCACCCTCTCCCGGCATGTTGCGGAAATGGCGCGACCAGTAGAGCAGGTCCATCTCGATCTGCGGCGCATCCGCCAGCTGCACGATGAAGATGCGATCTTCGGGAATGGCGCGGATCGAATTGACGTCGATCTTGCGCGCCAGCGTGTGAAAACTGTCGAGGATCAGCCCGATGTTGTTGTGATCGGCGCGACGGACGATCTCCCAGGCATCGCGATGGTCGTGGATATGGCGCCCCCAGGCGAGCGCCTCGTAGCCGACACGCAGGCCCCGCCTGGCCGCCCGTTCGCCCAGTTCCCGGAAATCCGCCGCCGCCCGGTCGATGCCGCCGAGCGCCACCGGCGAGACGTTCGAGCAGATCAGCATCAGGTCCGTCCCAAGCTCGGCCATCAGGTCGAACTTGCGCTCGGCGCGGTCGAAGTTGCAGCTGCGGAACGGCTCCGGCATGCCCTCGAAATCGCGGAACGGCTGGAACAGCGTCACCTCCAGCCCATGGTCGCGGACCATGCGGCCGACTTCCGCCGGGGAGCGGTCGAAGGCGAGGAAGTCGTTCTCGAAGATCTCGATCCCGTCGAAGCCGGTGCGTGCGATCGCCGCCAGCTTCTGCTCGAATTCCCCGCTGATCGATAACGTCGCAATCGATGTCTTCATCCGAATTCCCCTGGCTTTGTGCGGCGGCGCGGCGGCTACCGCTTGCCTTCCGAGATCAGCAGTTCCAGCGCTCTTACGGCGATGGGGTAGCCCCTGGCGCCGAGGCCGGCCATGACCGTGGTCGCGGTCATCGAGACATAGGACTTGTGGTAGATCGCCTCGCGCCGGTGCACATTGCTGATGTGGAACTCGATGATCGGCCCCTTGAACATCTTCAGGGCATCGAGCAGCGCCAGCGAGGTGAAGGTAAAGGCGGCGGGATTGATGAGGATCCCGGCGCCCTCGTCTATCGCTTCGTGAACCAGGTCGATCAGCGTTTCCTCGCTGTTGGTCTGGCGAAAGACGACCGGACGTTCGCCAGCCGCCTCCCGGCACCAGGCCTCGACGTCGGCCAGTGTGTCGTGCCCGTAGATCTCGGGTTCGCGCTTGCCGAGCCGGTTGAGGTTCGGCCCGTTGAGGATGTAGATCGGTTTCAGCTCGGTCATGTCGGTGTCCAATCAGCCCTGATAGCCAAGCAGGCGCGGCAGCCACAGCACGGTTTCCGGCACGAAGGTGATCAGCGCCAGGCACAACACCATCCAGAAAAGGAACGGCAGCGTATCGCGGATGATGTCGCGCACCGGCGCGCCTGAAATGTTGGTCATGATGAACAGCAGCAGGCCGTAAGGCGGCGTCACCAGTCCCAGCATGATGTTGACCACGACGACGACGCCGAAGTGCACCATGTCGATGCCGAGCGCCTGCGCCGTCGGAATGAACACCGGGACAATGATCAGCAGGATCGCCGTGCCTTCGAGAACGCAGCCGAGCAGCAGCAGCACCACGTTGACGAAGATCAGGAAGGTGATCGGCGACATCTCCCAGCCGACCATGATATTTCGGATGCTCTCCGGGATGTTCTCGATAGTGACGATATAGTTGAACACCAGGGCGCCGGCGATCAGCATACCGATCGAGGCCGAGGTCTTTGCACTCGAGATCAGCGCGTCATAGACGGCCGATGCCGACAGGCTGCGGTAGATCAACGCGGAAATCACCAGCGCATAGGCGGCGGCGAGCGCAGCCGCCTCGGTCGGCGTGGTGATGCCGCTGTAGATGCAGCCGAGAAGCACCACCGGCATCATCAGTGCGGGAAAGGCACGCCAGGTGATGAGCGGCACGTCCTTCAACGCCACCGGCGGTTCGACGGGGAAGTTATGGCGGCGTGCCGTGATTGCGACCTGCACCATCTGCATGCCCGCCATCAGCAGGCCCGGCACCATGCCCGCGAGGAAGAGATAGCCGATCGAGGCGTCGGAAACGAGCGCATAGATCACCATTGGGATGGACGGCGGAATGATCGGGCCGATGACTGCCGTCACCGCCGTCAGCGATGCCGCATAGCTCGGCGTGTAGCGGCCTTCCCGGGTCATCATGTTCTGCATCATGCGACCGCTGCCGGCCGCATCCGCAATCGCCGAGCCGGACATGCCGGCAAAGATGATGCTCTGCACGATGTTGACCTGCGCCAGGCCACCGCGGAAGCGGCCGACCAGAACATTGCAGAAGACCAGCAGGCGCTCGGTCATCGAACCGATGTTCATGAACTCGGCCGCCAGGATGAAGAGCGGCACCGCGAGGATGATGTAGTTCGAATACATGCCGTTCATGAACTGTTCGGCGACAGTTCCCATGTCGGCACCGACAATCCAGAGATAGACGATCGACCCGGTCATCATCGACAGGCCGATCGGCATGCCAAGCAAGGCGAGAATCGTCATGATGACGATGGAAATCGAAAAGGGACTGGTAAGGTTCATACGCCCGAACTCGCCTTGGTTGGGTCGAAAGCCTCAGGCGCCTGGCCGCGAATGGCCTGTACTGCGAGCCAGATGTAGCGGATGATCATCGCGATCGCGAAGACCACGTAGATCGAATAGAGGTAGTCGAAGCGGATCTTCAGATAGGCCGTGCTCTCGACCTTCATGAACGTGACGTAGTCGATCACCCCGGGCAGCGAGACGCCGAACAGCACGATCAGGCTGGCGGAGGTGACGATCTGCATTACTCGCCGGCTGCCCGCGCTGGCGGTGCCCCAGATCAGATCGAAGCGGATCTCCTCGCTTTCGCGCACCACGAAGGCCGCGCCGAAAAGCACGAGCCACATCCACAGCGCCACGCTGATCTCGTGCGTCCACCCGATCGACAGGTTGAGCACATAGCGGGACACGATCTGCAGGATGAAGGCCACGAACATCAGGGCCAGGAGCAGCGCCAGGACATTTTCGGCGCGGCGCCTGAGCCACGCACCGGTCGCAGGTAAATTCATGATGTCTCCTCGAAAGCTGTCGGCAGGCCGGCCCCCGGAAGGGCAGCCGGTCCGCCTTGTCGCTTGCGGGGCTTGTCAGCCCCGCAAGGCAGTCAGGATCAAAGGGCTGCAACCTTTTCGAGGATCCCTTCCGGCCACGACTTGGCCAGATCCGAACCAAGGTACTTTTCCTGGGCAAACTTGCGGAAGGCGTCGATATCGGGCTCGTAGACCTGGAGGCCGGCGGCCTTGAACTCTTCGACCAGCGAGGCTTCCTGGGCGAGGTGCTGGTCTTCGCTCCACTTCATCGCCTTGTCGGCGGCGGCCTGGATCTTCGCCCGCTGCTCGTCCGAGAGACCATTCCAGACTTCGGCGGAAATCGTCAGCAGATCGTAGCCGATCAGGTGCGACGTCAGCACCACCTGCGACATCACTTCATAGAACTTCATGTTCTTGACGTTCGGAAGCGGGTTGTCCTGGCCGTCGATCGCGCCGGTCTGCAGGCCGGTATAGACTTCGGCGTAGGCCATCGGCATCGGATTGGCACCGATCGCCGAGCCGAGGAACTGCCAGGCGTCACCGCCAGGCATGCGCAGCTTGACGCCCGACAGATCGGCCGGCGTCGCGATCTTCTTGTCGGACTTCAGGCCGACGTGACGGGCGCCGAAATAGGTCGGGCCGAGAATGTGTACGCCAGCCTTCTCTTCGGCCATCTTCTTGAACTCGGCGCCGACGTCGCTGGCGAAGAAGGCGCGCACATGGGCGGCGTCGCGGAACAGGTAGGCCGATGTCAGGACGGACCATTCCGGGATCTGCTTGGAAATGTCCTGCGGCGCGATATTGCCCATCTGCAGGTTGCCGCGCTGAAGGGCGACGAGTTCGGTGCCCTGCTTGAACAGCGTACCGCCGTAGAAGGGCTCGACCTTGAAGCTGTCCTTGAGCTCCTCGGCAAACATCTTCACCATCTCGGCGCGGATGTCCTGCTCGGAAAACACCGCGGAGAATTTCAGTGCCTGCGGTTCCTGTGCGAGTGCCGGCAGCGACACAGACAAGGTGGCGGCGGCGACGGACGCCGCAAGCGAAGCGCCCAGTATCTGGCGGCGCGTGAATACGTTAGTCATTGGATTTCCTCCTCTTCAATACCCCGGACCGCCTCCACGGACGGGAATTCCCTCTCTCCGGACCAGTTGGCCGGCTGTTCCCTGCATTTTTGTACTAAACAGTTCGTTTAGGTCAATAGTCGTGAAAAAATGACCATTGGCAAGTGGTTGTCTTTCCCGATCTGCAAATTATGTTGTTTTATATCAGGCATTTTGTCTTTCGCCTTATGAAATCCGCGTGCAGGGATTGAGAGCCTTGGATCCAGACCTCCTCCAGGAAACCGCCGGCGAGACCGCATTCCGCCTGATCCGCCACGACATTATCCGCGGCACCCTCGAGCCGGGAGCGAAACTCAGGCTCGAGCAGCTGAAGGCGAGCTATGGCGTCAGCGTTCCGACTTTGCGGGAAGCGCTGAACCGGCTTACGGCCGAAAATCTGGTGGTGGCCGAGGGCCAGCGCGGTTTTCACGTCAGCCCGGCGACGCGGCGCGAACTGATCGAACTCGGCGAGATCCGCACGCTTCTCGAAAGCCATGCGATCCAGCTCTCCTTCGCCCGCGGCGACCTCGACTGGGAAGCGCGCGTGGTCGCCGCCCACCATAAGCTGGTGGCACTCGAGCGGCGGCTCTTGGCCGGCGAGGTGGAACGCACCGCCGAGTGGGTGCGCTACGACCGGGAGTTCCATCAGGCGCTGGTTTCGGCCTGCGATTCACTGACCCTGATGGACTTGCTGTCATCGGTCTTCGACCGGTTCCTGCGCTATCACCTTCTCGCCCGCAGCTTTCGCGGCACGGCCGTCGCCGATGACCATCGCAAGCTCTTCGAATTTGCGATGGAGCGCGACACCCCGGCTGCCACCGAAATGCTGAAGCAGCATGTCTGGAACGGCATCACCCATGTGCTGGAAACCGGCCGTTTCCCGGCCGCCTGAAGGTGTTTTCCATTATCCTCGGTTTCCCGGCCCGTCGGAACGCAATCCGACGGTTCGTCAGGACGCAGTGGTCAGCGCCCGGAAATGCGCCTGCATGCGCCCGGCATCCGGCGTCCGCTCGGTGAACAGCGCGAAGGCGCCCACGGCCTGGAATACCGCCATGCCGCCACCATCGGCGATGCGGCAACCGCGCCGGCGCGCCTCGGCGAGGAGCGCGGTCTCCAGCGGAAAATAGACGATCTCGGCCACGAACAGCTCGGGCCGCAAGAGTTCCGCCGGCAGCGGCAGCCCCGGATGTTTGTCCATCCCGGTCGGGGTCGCATGCACCAGTCCGGTTGCCTGTGCCATCGCCTCTTGGAGATCAGCGCCGGCAGATACCGCAGCGTTCGGAAAATGTCCGGCCATCGTCAAGGCCAGTTGCCGGGCACGTTCGTGATCGACGTCGAAGATCGTCAGCGAGGCGGCACCGAGCGTCAGAATTGCGAAGGCGGTAGCAGCCCCGGCGCCGCCAGCGCCAAGCTGCACCACATTCCGCAGATCAGCCTGCGGCAACTGGCGGCGCAGGCCTTCGGCAAATCCCCACCAGTCGGTATTGTGGCCGATCCGGCGTCCGGCGCGCAGCACGACGGTGTTGACGGCACCGAGCTTGGCCGCCTCCTCGGAAAGCTCGTCGAGCAGCGGTATCACCGTCTGCTTGCAGGGATGGGTAATGTTGAGCCCCGCAAGGCCGCGTTGCTCGGCCTGCACCAGAAGTTCGGGCAGGAGTTCTGCCCCTCCGCCAAGACGGTCGAGGTCAAACAGTTCGTAAGCATAGTCGAAGCCCAGCGCCTTGCCTTCGGCCATGTGCATGGCAGGCGTCAGCGAGCGCTGGATTCCCGAGCCGATCAGGCCCGCGCGCAAAGTTTCGGCAGTGATGTCCATAGTCCTCGTTCCACGCCACCGTCAGCCGCTGTCACTCCCGCGGGGCGCCCTCCTCCTTGACCCGGTGCCGCCGGTTCTCCGTCCACCAGCGCCGCATCGATCGTCTTACCGGATTATTGTACGAACTAGTTCGTGTCAAATATGCGATGGTTGAAACCCATCGCCAACCTGAATATGAAGCGATGGGAGCAAGAGCCGGCTCAGGGCTCATGTCCGCCGGTAGTCGCCGATCGGGCATCGGGAGTGGGGATGAGGATGGCCAGGACCGCCAGCGAAGCGCGCAAGAACGACCCGGAGAAGACCAGGGAGAACATTCTCGACGTCGCAACGTCCGAGTTTGCCGAACTCGGCCTGTCGGGCGGGCGGGTCGACGCCATTGCCGAAAAGACCCGCACCTCGAAGCGGATGATCTATTACTATTACGGCAGCAAGGAAGGCCTCTATCTGGCGGTACTGGAAAAGGCCTATCGCAAGATCCGCTCGCTCGAAGCAGATCTGGAGCTTGCCGACAAGCCGCCGGAAGAGGCGCTGCGGCAGCTGATCTCCTCCACCTTCGACCACGACGAGCACAACCCGGATTTCGTCCGCCTGGTCAGCATCGAGAACATCCATCATGCCATGCACATGAAGCGCTCGACCGAGATCGGCGAACTCAACATCTCCGTCATCCGCACCATCCAGGAGATCCTCGACCGCGGTCGCCGCGACGGGGTTTTCCGCCGCAACGTCGATGCCATCGACCTGCACATGCTGATCAGCGCCTTCTGCTTCTTCCGGGTGTCGAACCGCTACACCTTCGGCACCATCTTCCATCGCGACCTGTCGGAACCGGTCCTCTACGACCGCCACAAGCGGATGATCTCCGACGCGGTCATCGCCTATCTGCAACAGCCCGGCGACAGGCAAGACGCCGGCTAGCCGTTCCCTGCCCCCGGTCGGTCGCAGTCGTAAGGGACCGCACCGCGTCACATCACCTCGGGCACGATCTTGCGCGGAGTCGAATCTTCCTCGTAGTCGTCGGGGCGCTTCTGCCGCTTGCCGAATTCCGGCGCTTCGAACTTGACGCGCTCGTAGGGGATCGAGTGCAGGATGTGCGAGATGCAGTTGATCCTTGCGCGCTTCTTGTCGTCCGACGGCACGATCCACCAGGGCGCGTGATTGGTATCCGTCATCCGCAGCATCTCGTCATAGGCACGCGTATAGTCCCACCACTTGCGGTAGGATTCGACGTCCATCGGGCTGAGCTTCCACTGGCGCACGGGATCCTGGATGCGACGCCGGAAGCGCTTTTCCTGCTCCTCCTCGTTCACCGTCAGGAAGTACTTCAGCAGGATCGTGCCGCTCTCGACGATCGCCGCCTCGAAACGCGGCGCGAGCTCGAGGAAGCGCCGCGCCTTCTTCTCGCTGCAAAAGCCCATGACACGATCGACGCCGGCCCGGTTGTACCAGCTGCGGTCGAAGATCACGACCTCGCCGCCGGCCGGCAGATGGGCGATGTAGCGCTGCATGTACATCTGCGTCTTTTCGCGATCGCTCGGCGCGGGCAACGCGGCAACGCGGAAGACGCGCGGACTGACCCTTTCGGTGATGCGCTTGATCATCCCGCCCTTGCCGGCGGCATCGCGACCCTCGAAGATGATGACGATGCGCGCGCCCGTCTTCTTCACCCAGGCCTGAAGGTGGGCAAGCTCGATCTGCAGCCGCTCCAGCTGCTTGTCATAGTCCTTTACCTTGCCGTTCTTCTTTTCATCGGAGGACGGCGCGTTCGCATTCGCATCGTGCTTCTTGTTCATCTCCACATCTCCCGTTGTGAAACCCCGTCACTGGCCTGCGACCGCACCGCCCCGAGCCTCTGCGTGGAAAAAGCCGAGCTGCGCATCCTCCAGATCCTCGAAGACAAACTGCGCGCCGATGCGATCGATCAGGCCGGCCCGCTCCAGCATCGCCCGCGCATCGGCATGCAGTTCGGCCAGGCAGAGGGTGACGCCGCGGGCCAACAGATCCGCCCGGACGTCCTCCAGCATCGCTGCGGCAGTGCTGTCCATCTGGGTGATCGCCCGGCAATCCAGCACGAACCACCGGGAACCGGCGGGAAGCTCCTCCACAATCGAGCGCAACCGTGCGCGGACATAGTCGGTATTGAAAAACAGCAGGCTCCCCTGCAGCATCCACACGGTCAAGCCGGGCGCCGCCCTCGCGTCGGGAAAGCGGTGCAGCTTGAAGTAGCCCTCTCGCCCGGGGATGCGGCCGAGAAAGGCATCACGCGGGAACATCATCTTGCGCAGCAGGTAGACCAGCGTCGCCGCGATTGCGATGATGACCCCGTTCAGCACGCCGAAGCTGATCGCACCCGCCATGGCAATCAGCGCGAAGGCGAATTCCATGCGGCTGATGCGCCAGATCTCCTTCAATTCGGCGACGTCGATCAGGCTCAGCGCCGCGGACACGAGAATGGCCGCAAGGGCCGCCACGGGCAGGATCCTCAGCGCATCGTTGAGGAAAAGCAGGGTCGCGATCAGCACGGCCGCCGAAACGAGGCCGGCGAGTTGGGAGCAACCACCGACGGAGACGTTGATCGCCGTCCGCGAGTCGGAAATGCTCACCGGAAAGGCGCCGAACAGGCCCGCCGCCAGTTGCCCGCTGCCGATCCCGACCAGTTCCCCGTTGGCATTGACCGTTTCACCGGAACGGGCGCCAAAACTTCGCGCCGCGACGATGCCCGACCCGAAGCTGACGAGGAATATCGCTGCCGATCCGAGCACCAGTGCGTTGACCGGCATGCCGAGGATCGACGGCAGCGAAAATGACGGAAAGCCGGTCGGGATATCGCCGACGACGGCAATGCCGTGCCCCTTGAGGTCGAAGAGCACGGAGAGGATGACGGCAAGCACGACGACCAGCACTGGCCCGGGAACGACGGATTTCGTGATCCGCGCAAGCTGCAGCACCGCGAACATGGCGACGGCGAGAAAGACGGTCGGCCAGTGGATCAACGCCGCCTTGTCCACCAGTTCGACCAGAGGCGGGATCAGCCCGTCCGATTCGATCTTCAGGCCGGTGATCCGCCCGATCTGGCCGACGAGGATCGAGACGGAAATTCCGGCGAAGAAGCCGACCAGTATCGGTCGCGACAGGAAGGTGGCGAGAACGCCGAGCCTCAGCGCACGCGCGGCAAAGCAGGCAATTCCAACGCCAATGGCGAGGGCAGAGGCGATGGCGATCCTGTCGGCAGCCGCGACGGCCGGCATGCCCGCGGCAACCGCAGCCATGGCGGCTGCAAGCACCGTCATCGTTCCGGCGTCGGGGCCGACGATCAGCCGGCGCGACACCCCGAAAACCGCATAGGCGATCGGCGGAACGATACTGGCATAGATGCCCGTCTGCGGCGGCAGGCCGGCAATGGCCGGATAGGCGATCGCGCTCGGAAGGCCGACAGCGGCGATCGACAAGCCGGCGGAAATATCGTTGCGCCAGCGATAGCCCGCCAAGCCCTGAAACAGCGGAATGGCGAGGCTTTTCATCATCGGCGCAGCCATCGGCCTGGCGGTCTGCCGCCGGCGGGGCTCGCGACCGGCGTGCCGCGGGCAGTTGCGCGGTGATACCGAGCCGGCGACGCCCCGGGGATCATCTCAGTGCTCCAGGAATACGAAATTCATCCAGGAACTCATACGCAGCAGCACCTTGCGCAGGATCGCGATATGATGCCAGTGGTCGGTATAGACCGCCACGTCGGCAACCACGCCGCCCGGCAACTGATAGGCGCTGGTATCCTCGAGGATGTCGATCCGGGCCAGCGTCTGGCCGGGTTGCAGCCGCTCCGGCGCCAGCGGATCGAGGATGGCGCCGGAGGGCTGCAATTGTCCTTGCGCCATGACATCGATGATGGCTCTCACCTTGGCCTTGAAGATTTTGCCGGGAACCGCCTTGAACGATACCTCGGCGTCATCGCCGACGCGTACCCGCTGCAGCGAATTCTGCACGAATGCCGCCGCCAGCATGCGGTCTTCGCTGTTGATGAACACCATCACCGGCCGCAGCGGCAGGGGATTCGCCATCATTCCGGGACGCAGGAAGACCTGCGTGACATAGCCGTCGGACGGTGCGCGAACCGTGGTCTGGTCGAGCTCGAATTCGGCGTTGGCAAGCTCCGCCTTCAGACGCGCCACTGTCGGGTTGACGCCATTGATCTGCGCCTCGTAAGCGAGACGCGCCTGCTGGGCCTGGGCCGTCGCAGTGGCGACATCGGCAACGCGCGCCAGATACAAACCCCTGCGGTTTTCAACTTCGAGCTCGGAAACCGCCCCCGTCCCGGTCTTGCGGGTCGAGTTCTCGAGGATCTGCCGGTAGCTCTCGAAGTTCTCCTGCGCGCGGTCGCGGTCGGCTTCGGCGGCCACGACGGCGGAATCCGCCGCATCCATCGCCGCCTTCAGCTGCCGGACCGATTGCTCGGCCTCAGCCAGCGAAGCCTTCTTCTGATCCACGGCATACTGATAGGGACGCGGGTCGATCTGGAACAGCACCTCGCCCTTTTTCAGCGGCGTATCCGACTTCACCGGAACGTCGACGACGATGCCGCCAACCG
Source organism: Pseudomonadota bacterium (assembly GCA_023399465.1). Taxonomy (GTDB): domain Bacteria; phylum Pseudomonadota; class Alphaproteobacteria; order Rhizobiales; family Rhizobiaceae; genus Ferirhizobium. The sequence continues at coordinate 20,902 of JAEWPB010000119.1, read as the reverse complement.
CGGGGATGACCGGTGCCGAGGTGAAATAGATGCGTCCGTCGCTGGAATAGGGATGGTTGTAGCTCATCAGCAGGATCAGGCCCGCGATGAGGAATATGCCGCCCAGCACCGCGGTCGATACCGTCCATTGATTGATCGGAATACGGAAGATCTTGAAGATCGCAATGCAGATGGCGGTGTAGGTGAGGATGAGCAGAATATCCATCAGGCGGACTCCCTCGACGACTTCAGTTCCTTCTCCAGTTCGCCTATGCGGGCCTGGAGAACGGCAACCTCGGCATTCGCCTCTTTTTCGGTCTGGAGCTTGCCGTCGGAACGGATCCCCCAGCCGCGGTCCTCGCGGTAGATCGTCGCCCAGATGAACAGGAACGGCCAGATCGCGTGCAGCGTGAACAGGCTGACCCATCCCGCGACATGGATCGCATCCTGATGGGGATGGTTGCGCGATTTGGCGATCTTGTGGGGAATGTCATGAATAGCGATGATGCCGTAAAACAGCGTCAGCGCGACAAAAACCAGAACTCCGAGAGCAAAGTAATCCAGGAACACGGTCGAGCCCTCCACTACGCTACAACCAGTCACTTTTCCGGGTTCATCCCGGCATGCCGAACGTCCTTTTTCCTGTTTCACGCCGGATCGGCGCCAGCGCGAAGTTCATGAAATCGATCCTGGTTGCGGCCGCATACGGCCTCGCCACCGGGATCGGCGTCCCGGAGAAACACGCAGAAGCAAGGCTCAAGCAAAAAAGGAACCGCCGGAGACTCGTCCGGAGGTGTCAGGCCATGTCAGTTCCCCTCACTCAGGCATCCGCATTCATGCACGCCTCAAGTGATCGTATTTTACGTCAGTCGGCCGACTCAACGCAATATCATCATATAGTGATATACGTGACAGGGCATGGCGCCCCTGCCCTCAAGGCACGGACGCCTGGAGCGGCGCGCCAAAATACCGCTCCTGACATCGTAAGCATTCGCTTACGCTACCATCCCGCGAACTGCTGCACTGCAGCATCGGGCACCCGCCCCTCGGCGACGTCGGTCAGCGCCCTGTCGAGGATCGCAATTGCCTGATCGATTTCGTCATCGGTAATCGTCAGCGGCGGAGTCATTTCCAGAACGTTGCCGTTCATACCGACATAATAGAGCACCAGGCCCAGTTCATAGGCACGGTAGATCAGCTTCGCCGTCTCCGCACGAGCGGGCTCGCGCCCTTCCCGGCCGCGGACCAGTTCCACGCCACAGGCCAGTCCCCGGCCGCGGACATCGCCGATCAGCGCATGGCGCCCGGCGAGTTCGGACAGCCCGCGGCGCAGCCGCGCGCCCTTGCGCTCAGCGCCTTCAGCAAGCGCTTCCGCTTTCATCGTCTCCAGCACGGCAAGGCCGGCGGCGGCGCAAATCGGGTTGCCGTGCAGCGTCTGCATGGCAAAGGCGCTGGCGCAGTCGAGAATTTCCGCCGGCGCGATCACCGCGGAAAGCGGCAGGCCGCCACCGAGCCCCTTGCCGAGCACCAGGATATCGGGAACGAAGCCTTCATGCTCGAAGCAGTGCAGCCGGCCGCTGCGGCCGAGCCCGACCTTCACCTCGTCGCTGACGACGAGGATCCCGTGCGCGCGGCAGATGGCCGCAAATTTCCGGAAGAAACCCTCGGGCGGCACGATCAGGCCGCCATCAGACTGGATCAGTTCGATGAAGGCAGCCGCGATCGATCCGGGCGGGACAGCGGCGAGCCGCTCCTCAAGCAGTTCGAGAACGGCATCCCCGGTCGGATCGTGGCGATAGGGGCGATAGGCATCAGGATACGGCAGAAGGATGAGGCCCTCCGCCTTGTCGGCTCCTGCCTGAACGCTGTGTCCGGAGAACGCCATCGAGCCCGTGGTGCAGCCGTGATAGGCCCCGACGAAGGAAATGACGCCGGTGCGGCCGGTCGCCCTGGTGACTGCCCGGAACACCGCCTCGTTGGCATCGGAGCCGGAATGGCCGAACCAGACCTTGTGGGTTCCCGGCGCTGGAAAACTCGCCAGCAGCGCTTCGGCAAGCGCCACCGCCGGTTCGTTGGTTGCCGACAGGATGCTGGCACCGGCCGGATTGGCGACGGCGCGGGAGACTGCCTCGACGAGTGCCGGATGGCCGTAGCCGAGGCTTGCCGCCCCCCACGCCCCGGACAGGTCGATCAGTTCGCGGCCATCCTCCTCCATGAGGCGCGCGCCCTTTCCGCCGGTTACCGCCAGCGGAAAGAAACGCAGCTTCTGCAGGCTGCCGACGGCGGCGCCGTCGCGCTCATAGAGGGCATTCGTCATCAGGGGCACTCCTCGAGCGCGGTTTCAAGACACTGCGTAAGGCGAGCGCCCCATTCGGCGACCCCATCAAGGGTATCGATCAGATCGTGGCGAACCTCGACCAGAACACCGGGGAGACCACGGGCATCGGCATGAACCGGCACCGTGTAGTCCTCGTCCGGATGGATGTTGTAGGGTTCGTTGTCGCCGATGGTCAGGCCCGGATCGCTGCGCAGGCCGTGCATCAGCGACTGCGCGAAACCGGTCGCCCGGTCGTAGAGGATGCCGGCGTGCCACGGGCGCTGCTTGCCGAAATAGACCGGCGTGAAGCTGTGGATGCCGACGACGAACGTGCGCCTGCCCTGCGCCTGCAGCAGATCCAGACGCCGCGAAACGGCGTCTGCGAAGGGCTGGAACAGGGTCTCGATGCGCTGCGCCTTCTCGGCTTCGCTGAGGTCGAGATTGCCGGGGATTTCCGTCGTCTCGCTGACTTCGGGAATCGCCGACGGGGCACCGAGCGGACGGTTGCAGTCGATCACCAGACGCGAATAATTCGCCATGAACAGCGGTGCGTCGAGCGTGCGGCTCAAATACTGAGAGAGGGCGGCGACGCCGATATCCCAGGCGATATGGCGTTGCCGCTCCGATTCCGGCAGACCGAGATCGCCGAGCGCGCGGGGAATGCGGTTGGAGGCGTGCTCGCAGAGCAGGAGATAGGGCGAGGTGCCGTCGGGATTGATCACCTGATAGGGCGGCGGCTCGTCGATCGCCAGCAAGGGCTGGGCAGGATCGTGCCGCCATCGGTTTTCCGGGCGCTTAGTGGCCGTTGTCGAGGTCATGTTTCATCCAGCAATCAGTAAACGGACGCATAGCGGGCGCAGAGATCCTCGGGCGAAAGCCCGTCGACGATCTCGATCTCCTTGCGCTTCATGGCGAAGTAGCAGTCGAGGAAATCCTTGGCGAACCAGCCGGTGACGACCTTGTCCTCGGCAAGCGTGTCGAGCGCCTCGCCGAGGCTTGCCGGGAGACGGCGGATGCCAAGCTTTTCCTGCTCTTCCGCCGAAAAGTCCGACGGGTCGGAGTTGATCAGCGGCGGCTGTTCGAGGCCGGCGCGGATCCCCTCGAGACCGGCCTTGAGGACGACGGCCAGCGACAGGTGCGGGCTGGCGCAGGCGTCGGCGGCGCGATACTCCATGTTGAACTGCCTGGCCGGATTGCTGCCGGGCAGGTCGAGCGTCGGGCAGATGCGCAGCGTCGCCTCGCGGTTCTTCTCGCCGAGGCAGGTGTAGGCCGCGCTCCAGTGATGCGGCACGAGGCGCATGTAGGAGAGCACCGACGGTGCGGTGAAGGCGGTCAGCGCCGGCAGGTGCTTGATGACGCCGGCGGCGAAGGAACCGGCGACCTTGGAAAGGCGGCCCGGGCGCGATGCGTCGAAGGTGACCGGATTGCCCTCGAGATCCGTGAAGCTGACATGCAAGTGCACGCCGTTGCCGACACCGTTCGGGTCTGTCTTCGGCGCAAAGCTGGCGTTCCAGCCGAAGAGGGCGGCCACTTCCTTGGTCACCGCGCGGATCGTCGCGCCACGGTCGGCGGCAACCAGCGCCGGGGCCGGACGGCAGGTGATCTCGAACTGGTCCTTGCCGTATTCCGGCAGGAACATTTCCGGCTCTGCGCCGGCCTCCTTGAGCGCGGTCATCAGCAGCGGACCGAAAGGTTCGGCGCGGCGCTGGGCACGCAGGCCGAAGGACGGTGCTGCCGGCCAGTCGACGCCGAGGATCTGGAATTCCTGCTCGACGGCGGCGACCACCCTGAGGCCTGCTTCCTTCTCGAATTCGGCAAGCGTCGCCTTCAGGAAGCTGCGCACGCAGCATTCCCACGGCTCGCCCTTCAGATTGGTGATGTCCGAGTGGTAGAAATGCAGCGGCGTCACCTCGGGCAGGCAGGTCACCCGCGCCTTGCTGGCAGGATCGGCCATCAGCCTGAGGTCACCGGCCGAACCCCAGGGATTGGGATCGGCGATCAGGTCGAACGGCGTCAGCGCCAGATTTGCCGGCACCCAGCCGACGCCCTTGCGCATGTAGTCCTCGATCTCGGATGCGGCAAAGCTGCGGCCGCGGGTTATGCCGGCGATGTCGGTGGTGACGACGGTGGCAAGCTCCATCAGGTCGGAAGCCGCCTTGCCGTTGCTGTTCTCGCTCATGACTTCCCCTATTGATTGGTCTCGTCGTGCGGGCGGGCGGATCAGGCCGGGCCGAGAGCCTTCAGGCGGCTGACGACGGTTTCGGTATTGGTGATCCAGCAGTAGCCGGAATAGGCGCGAAGAGCGGCGTCGTGGCGCTCCTGGCTGTAGGTGGCGCAGGCGTCGTCGACGACCGTCACCAGGTAGCCGCGGTCGGCGGCATCACGCACGGCCATGTCGACGCACTGGTCGGTGATGACGCCTGCGATGATCAGGTAGCGGGTGTTGAGGTTGCGCAGGACGTAGTCGATGTTGGTCGAGTTGAAGACGCCGGAAGAGGTCTTCGGCAGCACGATCTCGTTGTCGATCGGCGCCAGCGCATCGATCACCTGGCCTTCCGGCGATCCCTTCGGCACATGCATGTCGGACAGCTTGTGGTCGAGCGAGCGATCGCGGCCGTCGAGCGTCAGGCTCTCGATGATGGTGTGCAGCACGTTGCAGCCGGCCTGGCGAGCCGCCTCGAGGATACGGACCTGGTTCGGCACAACCATCTCGCGCAGGCGGCGGTGGTAGTAGCTGTCGGCGTCCTGCGGATGGGTCGGGTCGAGGTTGGGCTCGCACCAGATGCGCTGCATGTCGACGTAGAGCAGCGAGGTCATGCCGGGCTCGAAAGCGCTGTCGCGCCGCAGCAGGTCCTTGCCGTATTGCACTTCAATGGCAGTCATGTCTGTTCTCCACATGGATGTCGTTGCGCCTGTTGGCGGATGTCAGCGTCTGCCGTCGAGCGGCGGATTGAATGCGTCCTCGGTGATGCCGTAGCTGCGGCGCAGCTCCTCGATGCGCTCGATACGGTTGCGGGACTGGTTTGCGAGCCTTGCAGTGAGCGCCGCAATCAACGCCTCGGTCTGGGCGACGGCGGGCACCATGGTGTCGTAAGGCGAGATCGTCTCGACCGGCGCCACCAACGTCACCGAAGCGAACTCGGCGATCGGCGACAGCCAGCGGTCGGTGAACAGCACGATGCGCGTGCCCTGGCTCACCGCCTGGCGGGCAAATCGGATGGTGTCGATCTGATAGCGGCGGTAGTCGTAGACGAACAGCACGTCGCGCTTGCCGAGATCGACCAGCTGGTCGACCTGATCGGCCTGGGCGCCGTTGATCCAGCGGGTCTCGGCGCGCAACTGCTTCATGTGCGCCCAGAGAAGGCCGGCGAGGAAACCGCTGAAGCGGCCGCCGAGGCAATGCACCCTGACGCTGAGGTCTGCCGCGGCCTCAACGGCGGCATCGAAATCGTTCTTCGGCACCATCTGGATCGACGATTCCAGCGCATGGATGCTGGCGCCGAGAAAGTGCTGGTAGACGTTTTCCTGCTCCATTGACGGCTTGCGGGCGTCGAGCATCGACAGCGGGGAACTCATGCGCTCCTGGACCTCGCCGAGCAAGGCTGCCTGGAACTCCGGATAGCCTTCGTATCCCAGCTTGTTGGCGAAACGCACGACGGTCGGATTGCTGACTCCGGCAGCCGCGGCCAGATGGGCGACGGTGTTCAGACCCGCCGCGGGATAGTTCGAAAGCAGTTGCCGGACGATCTTCAGTTCCGAGCGCGTGAAGGCGATCTCTCCATCGGTGAGACGGTCTCGAATGGCCATTGCTCCTGCCTCCCCCCTCGTGATCGGCATCGGTGCATTTATTTTCGTTTTGTTACATTCTTGCTATCAGACAATAAAAAATGAAACAAGATTGACATACGTGAATTCTCGACTAACTTTTGTTGCGGGAACGGCCGAACAGACAAATGGCCTGAATATTGGGAGTATGCTGATGGTGCGCATAAGGCGCGGGACCGTCGTCGGGATCGTTGCGACGGCCCTCCCCCTGGTGGCAGCCGCGCTCATTGCGACGGCCTTCTTTCCGGGGAGCGGTGAACGGCTGATGACGCTGTTCCTGATCAATGCGATCGCCGCGATCGGCATCGGCGTCTACAGCGGCAATTCCGGCATCATCTCGTTCGGCAATGTCGGCTTCATGGCCATCGGCGCCTATGCCGCCGGCCTGCTGACCATCAATCCTGTGATCCAGAAGACCGCCCTTCCCAACCTGCCCGATTGGCTGGCCGGTTGGGGCATGTCGTTTCTGCCGGCACTGTTCGTTGCCCTTGTCGTGGTGGCGCTCGTCGCCATCGTCATCGGCATCCCGGTGGCGCGGCTTGCCGGCTCGTCGGCCTCCATCTGCACCCTCGGCTTCCTCGTCATCGTGCATGTCGTGCTGGTCGCATCGAGCGACTTTACCCGCGGTAGCCAGACCTTCTTCGGCATCCCGCGCGCCGTCAACCTGTGGGTCGCCCTGCCGTTTGCGATCGCCGCGGTCGCGATTGCCCGCATATACAGGGACTCCAGCGTCGGCCTGAAGCTGAGGGCCTCGCGCGAAGACGAGATTGCCTCCACCGCGGTCGGCGTAAACGTGCGCCTGCACCGGTTCGGCGCCTGGGTTCTCGGCGCTGTCATCTCCGGCGCCGCCGGCGCGCTTCTCGCTCATTTCATCGGCGCATTCTCGCCCAAGGACTTCTATTTCACCCTCACCTTCACCCTGCTGGCGATGCTGATCCTCGGCGGCATCAGTACCGTGTCCGGCGCTGTCCTCGGTGCCGGCGTGATCATGGTGATCATCGAGATCCTGAGAAAGCTCGAAGGTGGCGTCGACCTCGGCATCTTCACCATGCCGACCGTCTTCGGCCTGACCGACATCGGCATCGGCCTGGCGATCCTCTTCGTGATGTATCGCATGCACGACGGTCTTCTCGGCGTTCGCGAACTCGACGAACAGGTACCCTTCCTGCGCCGCCTTGCCGGCGGAAACACCAAGCCCGCTGCACCGGCCACCGAACAGGTCCCCGCAACCAACGCCGGGACGCTCAGCGTCGAGAACATCGGCAAGCGCTTTGCCGGGCTGGTTGCGCTCGAGAATGCCAGTTTCGACATCCGCCCCGGTATCGTCACCGGCCTGATCGGCCCCAACGGCGCCGGCAAGTCGACCCTGATCAACAGCGTTTCGGGCGTCGTGCCGCCCTCGACCGGCCGTGTGATGATCGACGGCACCGACGTCGCCACGCTGCCGGTCTACCGCGTCCCCGTCGCCGGGCTGGCGCGCACCTTCCAAAACATCCGCCTTTTCAAGAACCTGACGGTGCTGGAAAACGTCACCGTCGCCGCAAGCGCGCAGGCGAAGGATGGAGAAGATCCGGTCGATCTCGCCCGCCAGGCGCTTTCCGAAGTGGGGCTCGCCGATTTCGCCGATCAGTTGGCCGGCACGCTCTCCTATGGCGCCCAGCGCCGCCTCGAGATCGCCCGCGCCCTGGCGCTGAAGCCGCGCTACCTCCTGCTCGACGAGCCGGCCGCCGGCATGAACCCTGCCGAAACCCAAGAACTCATGCATGTGCTCGACCGCATCCGCACGAAGTACAGCCTCGGCCTGCTCATCGTCGAGCACGACCTGAAGCTCATCATGCGGCTTTGCGATGTCGTCGTGGTCCTCAACAAGGGCCAGCAGATCGCCATCGGCACTCCTGCCGAGATCCAGGCCAACCCTGCCGTGATCGAGGCCTATATCGGCCGCCGCCGGTCGACCGCGCCGCAGGCGCAACAGAAGAACGAAGCCGCGGCGGCGGGGCTAGCCCCCATCGTCACCGGCAAGCCCGCATAACCACCAGAGGAGCATAATAATGAAATCGAAACTGAAGGTTCTTTTGCTGTCCACCGCACTTTGCGCATCGGCGCTTCCCGCGCTTGCCGAGGATCTCGTCATCGGCCTGGCGACCGCCCAGACCGGCGGCCTCGCCCCCTATGACCAGCCGTCGCTGCGCGGCCTCGAAATGGCCATCGAGGAAATCAATGCCGCCGGCGGCATCGCCGGCAAGTTCCCGATCAAGCTCGTCGCCAAGGATACCCGCTCCGACGCGGCGCAGACCGCACTCGTCGCCCAGGAACTCGTCGACGCGGGCGTCAAGATCGTCATCACCCCGTGCGACGCCGACCCGTCGATCGCCGCCGGCCAGATCACCCAGGCCGCACAGATCCCGACCTTCTCCTTCTGCGCCACCACCCCGACCATGCCGCTCGCCGTCGGCGACTACATGTTCGGCAACTATCCGGCCGACAACGTCCAGGCCGCGGTTCTCGCCAACTATGCCAAGGACAAGGGCTTCAAGACCGCCTACATCCTGAAGTCGCCGGACACCGCCTACACGCTGAAGCTGCCGGAATATTTCGCCGAGAGCTTCAAGGGCAAGGGCGGCGAGCTTCTGGGTGAAGGCACCTTCAGCATGGGCCAGCAGGACTTCAGCGCCGAAGTCACCAAGATCAAGGCGATGAACCCGGCGCCCGACGTCATCATGACTGCCGCTTACGAGCCCGACTTCCCGGCCTTCATCCGCCAGCTGCGTGGCGCCGGCGTTACCACGCCGGTCCTCGGCAGCGACGGCATCGACTCGCCGACCACCTTCGGCCTTGGCGAGATCGTCGACGGCGTGGTGTTCACCACAGCCGGCTTCGCCACCGACGGCAACCCGCTTGCCGCGTTCAACGGCAAGTACAAGGACAAGTTCGGCCAGGAGCCGGATACCGTCTACATCGCCAACGGCTATGACCTCGGCAAGGTCATCGAGGCCGCCGTCACCAAGGCCGGCAGCATCGAACCGACCGCGATCCGCGACGCCGTCGCTTCGCTGGAAGGCGTCCAGGGCGTGACCGGCAGCATCACCTACGCGGGCACCCAGGGCATGCCGCTTCGCGCGGTCTCGCTGGTGCAGATCGCGGGCGGCAACCGCTCGCTGGTCAGCCAGGGCGTTCCTGATGCGGCCGACGTCCCGGCACCGTAATCGAGACGAACAACTGCTCTCCGGCACTTTGCCGGAGAGCAGCCTGCCGGATTTCAAGCTGTATTGAGGCTGAGGCGGAGCGCGCCCAGGATTTCACCCGATGATGACGAGTAAGCTACCCGACGAGACCCCCCTGCTCGAGGTCAGCGGCCTCAAGGTCGCGTATGGCCCGGTGGAGGCGCTGAAGGGCGTCGATCTTGTGGTTCGCAAGGGCCAGATCGTGACGCTCCTCGGGGCCAATGGCGCGGGCAAGAGCTCGACCCTCAATGCACTCGTCGGCCTTGCCGCCAAGAAGGCCGGACGGGTCACCTTCAACGGCACCGACATCTCGGCGCTTCCCCCGGAACTCATCGTCCGCAAGGGCATGACGCTGACGCCGGAGGGGCGCCGCATCTTCCCGACCCTGACCGTCGATGAACATCTTCTGCTCGGCGGCGCCATGCACAAGGCCCGGGGATCCATCGACGCCATGCGCGAGGACATGCTGTCGCGCTTCCCGATCCTGAAGGAGCGCCTGCACCAGAAGGCCGGATCGCTCTCCGGCGGCGAACAGCAGATGCTGGCGATCGCCCGCTCGATGATGTCGTCGCCCGACCTGCTGCTGCTCGACGAACCCTCGCTCGGCCTCGCGCCGCAGATCGTCGACCAGATCTTCGAACTGATCGCGGGCTTGCGCGATCGCGGCCTGACGATCCTGCTCGTCGAGCAGAACGTTTCGCTCTCGCTCGAGATCGCAGATACCGGCTATGTCATGGCCAACGGCCGGATCGTACTGTCCGGCTCGGCCGAAGAGCTTCGCAACTCACCGGATGTCCAGGGCGCCTATCTGGGCGCGTGACCAGCGAATAAGGATTTTTACCGATGGACCTGTTCCTGCAGCAGCTGGTCAATGCCCTGAGCCTCGGCGGCACCTACGCCCTGCTCGCGCTCGGCCTTGCCGTGGTCTTCTCGATCATGGGGCTGATCAACTTCGCCCATGGCGAACTGATGACGGCAGCCGGCTACGGTCTGTGCTTCGCGCTTATCATCGGTCTGCCCTTCGGGCTGGCGATCATTGTCGCGCTGATGGTCGCGATCACGCTCGTCCTGCTGATGGAGCGCACGGCGTTCCGGCCGGTCCGCGGCGCAAGCGGCACGACCCTCCTGCTGACGAGCTTCGCCGTCAGCGCCATTCTGCGCGTGCTTTACCAGAATTTCATCTCCGCCCGGCCGCTGCCGGTCCCGATGCCGATGAGCCTCTCCGGCACCATCGACATCGGCAGCCTGCACATCGGCATCATCCAGGCGATCTCGATCCTGGTCACCGTCATCATGCTCGTCGGCCTCAACCTCTTCCTGCGCAAGACCGTGCTCGGCCGGGCGATGCGCGCGGCCTCCGAGGATTTCGCGATCGTCCGCCTGATGGGCATCCGCGCCAATGCGGTTGTCGCCACCGCCTTCGCAATCTCCGGCCTGCTGGCAGGCGTCGCCGGCATCCTGTGGGTGGCGCAGCGCGGCAGCGTCGATCCGCTGATGGGTTTCCTGCCGGTGCTGAAGGCTTTCATCGCCGCGATCATCGGCGGTCTCGGCAGCCTTTCGGGCGCGGTCGCAGGCGGCTTCCTGCTCGGCTTTATCGAGGTCTTCCTGCAGGCCTACCTGCCGGAGAGCTTGCTCAGCTACCGCGATGCCTTCACCATCGTCCTCGTCATCGGCGTTCTGCTCTTCGCGCCGCAGGGGCTTCTCGCGCGCAAGACCGTCGTCAAGCTGTAAAGCGCCAGCATTCGCGCGGCGGCCACAAGGCCATCGGCGGCGCCGACCGGAACGGAGCCCGGCCCGAGACCGGACCCTCGCTCTTCTTCGTGCCGCCCCGCCCCTGCCGACCGCACGGCAGGTGGTTCCGCCTCCGATGCCGCCGCACTGGCTTGCCTAGCCCAGACGTTGACCCTGCATGGGGTCGGCGCTACCTTTAAATAACGAGCCAGACCGCCACGACCGGTCGCACCGAATGGATGTTGCGGGCTCTCTTTTCCCTGTTGTTGTATTGCTTTCCCCTGGACCGAGCACGCTCATGGAAAGTCGGCAATCGCAATCCATCGATAACGACGGTGACGCCGAGCACGGCCACTTTATCTCCCTTGCGATCCTGTCCCTGATTGTCGGCGTTTTCGCGGGCGTTCTGGCGGGATCGTTTCGGCTGTTCCTGACCCAGGCAGACGCATGGCGCAATACGCTGATCGGATGGGCTCATGGACTGGGACCCGTGGGATTCCCATTGATAGTCGTCGCCTCGGCCGTCCTTGTCGGCGTATCCGCATGGATCGTCCGCTGTTTCGCCCCGCGCGCGTCCGGCAGCGGCATTCCCGATGTGGAGGCTGTACTGGTCCAACTGCTGCCGCCGCCGTCATACTGGCGCCTGCTCCCGATCAAGTTCGTTGGCGGAGTGCTGGCGATCGGTTCCGGCCTTGCTCTTGGTCGCGAGGGGCCGAGCGTGCAGATGGGTGCCGACGCGGCCCATATCCTCGCCAGGGCTTTCAAGCGCACATGGCCGGATAGCCGGGCCTTGATCGCCGCCGGCGCCGGTGCGGGCCTTGCCACTGCATTCAACGCTCCGCTTGCCGGGGCAATTTTCGTGCTCGAAGAGCTGTACAAACGCTTTGAACCGCGCATAGCCATGGCCGCATTGGGGGCGTCGATGATCGCCATCGCGGTCTCGCGGCTGATGCTTGGCGATGTGCCGGACTTTCAGATCGCGCCGCCACCCCAGCCCGCCGTCGCGGTTCAACCGTTGTTCATCGTACTCGGCCTGCTGGCCGGGGTTCTGGCAGTGCTCTACAACAGCATGCTTCTTGGCATGCTCGGCATTGCCGACCGCTTCGGCAGGTTTCCGGTTGAGTTGCGCGCTGCACTCGTCGGGGCTGCGGTCGGCATTCTCGCCTGGTTCGCGCCAGCGATCGTCGGCGGCGGCGAAACGATCACCCAGGGTGTTCTCAACGGATCCGGAACGCTGGCCATGCTGCCGCTGCTCTATGCGGTCCGGCTGCTCCTCAGTACCGTCTCCTATGCTGCCGGCACCCCCGGCGGACTGTTTGCCCCGATGCTGGTGCTCGGCGCACAAAGCGGCTTGTTCTTCGGCCTGCTGACGGAAGCGATGTTCCCCGGTCTCCCCATCCATCCGGAGAGTTTTGCCGTTGTCGGCATGGCGGCGCTGTTCACCGGCATTGTGCGCGCGCCGCTGACGGGCGTCGTGCTGACCGTTGAAATGACCGCGAGTGTAACGCTCGCACTGCCGATGATGGCTGCCTGCTGCGCCGCCATGATGGTGGCCAGTGCGCTGCAAAGCCCGCCCATCTACGATTCGCTTCGGGCACGCACGCTCAGCCGCATGGCCGCCAAGTCATCTCAGCCCACGGCTTGAGATTTGAGACTGCAAAGGAGCCCCTGTCATGGATGACCTTGTCCTTCGAATCATCATTTTTGCAGTCGTCGGCCTGTTCACGGGCTTTATCTCGGGTCTGTTCGGCATCGGCGGCGGCACCGTGCGCATCCCGATCTTCATCTACCTGTTTCCCTTGCTCGGCATCGCGCATTCGGTGATGATGCATATAGCGACGTCGACTTCGATGGCGCTGATCGTGCCGAGCGCCATAACCTCGACCCGCAAGCAGTACGCGCTGGGCAATCTCGATGTCGAATACTACAAGACCTGGGCGATCGGCCTGTTGATCGGTGTCGTCATCGGAGCCGCTCTGCTGCCCTACACTTCCACCGAAGCCCTGCAGGCCATATTCGCGGTCTACATCATCCTGGTCGGCCTCTATACGGCATTCGGACGCGGCCTCTTCTCTTTTGGGCAGGAGCCGCCCAAAGGCGCCAGGAAGATCGGCATCGCCTCGGTCGTCGGCCTCGTCGCCTCGTTGACCGGGACCGGGGGTGGCACCCTGACGACGCCAATCCTCGAGGCCTATAACGTGCGATTTGCCAAGGCGATCGCAACTTCGACCGCAACCGGACTGGTGACCGGGACCGCCGCGGCCATTGGCGCAATGATAAGCGGCTGGAACGCTCCCAACCTGCCGCCCTATTCGCTCGGTTATGTCGATGTGGCGATCTTCATCATCATGACACCAACGGTGATGCTCGGCGGACCACTGGGCGTTCGCCTCGGTCACATGATGAGCGAGAAGTGGCTGCGTCGCACCTATGCGGCACTGCTGGTCCTCATCGGCATCGACCTGTTGCGGCGGCTGATCTTCTGACCTTTCGGCTAATTCGCCTGCAGGACCTCGAGGCAGAAATCACGGAGCTTCTCGCCGCGGCGGGAGGGCCTCAAATTGTCGGGCCGCGCCATCATCACCTTGTAGCGTGCATCGAAACGCGCGATCGGCCGCACGACCAGCGGCCTCCCCTCATAGCTGACGTCGGTCGGCGGGTGATGCAGCAGGATGGCATAGCCGAGACCGTGCCCGACGAGCGAGCGCACGAGTTCGATGCTCTTCGCCCGCAACTGGTGCTTCGCGGTGGTGCCGAGCTGGCGAAGGATCTGCTGGGTATTGTTGAGCGCCGGCTCGACATCGAAAAGCACGTTGGTCTCCTCCTCGAGCTCCTTGAGATCGATCTCGTCCCGGTCGGCGAGGCGGTGACCGGCCGGCAGGACCACCCGTGGCAGCACCGAGTAGAGTTCGTCGCAAACCATGGAAGGCGTGACGCTGTAGTCGTAGATGATCGCGATGTCGCACTGGCCCTGATGCAGCCGCTCGGCGATGACCTCGCCAGAATCCTGGAACATCTCGAGGGCGACCGCCGGATGCTCGCGCTGGAAGGCAGCAACGAGCTTGGGCAGCACGAAGGGCGCCAGCGTCATGTAGCAGCCGACCACCACGCGCCCGGCAAGACGCACCTGCCGGTCATGGACGGCGGTCTGCAGGTCCTCCGCAGCCGACAGCGTCGCACGCGCATAGGCCAGCAGTTCGCGCCCCTCGACCGTCAGCATCACGCCATGCGCGCGGCGCCGGACGAACAGCTGGACCGCAAGCTGGCTTTCGAGCTCGCCGAGAGCCTCGGTCAGGGCGCCCTGGGAGACATTCAGGCGGCTTGCCGCCGCGGAAATGGTGTTCTCCTCCGCCACGGCCAGGAAGTAGCCGAGCTGCTTGAGGGTAAAACGCGGAATGGCCATGGCGTCACCTTCACCGGATATTCCGATATTTTTGAACGGATATATCTGTTTTACAAATGATACGCAAACCGCGACACTGCCTCCATCGAGAGAGGAGCGCGCCGGGAGGAGCAAAACCGGTGCGGATCGAGGAGCAAACATGACAGTCCACCCCACCTCCGCGGATCACGCGTGCGAAACGCTTGGCCAGCAGGTGCGGCTCGCCGAGCTGCACGCAGATCCCTACCCGATCTACCAGCGCCTGCGCGCCAACGAGCCGGTCAGCTTCGTGCCGGCGGCCAACCGCTATCTGGTGACCCGTTACGAGGACATCGTGCATCTCGAGCGCAATCCGGAGATCTTCAGTGCCGACGAGGCCAAGTCGCTCATGAAGCGGGTCATGGGCCATACCATGCTGCGCAAGGACGGCGATGCCCACAAGCGCGAGCGCTTGGCCGCCGAACCGGCGCTCCGTCCCGGCGTTGTCAAGAACCACTGGATGCCGGTGTTCCGCCAGATCGTCGACGAACTCATCGACGACGTCATCGCCGAAGGGCGTACCGACCTGTTCCACAGCTTCGCTGCCCCTTGCGCGGCCCGTTCGCTTGCCGCCCTGCTCGGTCTCACCAACGTCGCCTGGCAGGATCTCGCCACCTGGTCGCAGGCGATGATGGACGGTACCGGCAACTACGGAGACGACCCGGAGATCTGGCGCCGGTCGGAAGCGGCGGCCGCCGGCGTCGATGCCGCACTTGCCGAGATGATTCCCTATCTCCGGAAGAATCCCGACAACAGCATCATATCGGCGATGCTGCACGCCGCCGATCCGCTGACACCCGAGGAAATCGCCCCGAACGTCAAGGTCATCATCGGCGGCGGGCTCAACGAACCGCGCGATGCAATCCTCACCGGCGTCATCGGCCTTCTCGAAAACCCCGGGCAACGCGCCCAGGTCGAGGCCGATCCGGCCCTGTGGCGAACCGTGTTCGAAGAGACGGTACGCTGGGTGTCGCCGATCGGCATGTATCCGCGCCAGGCGACGCGCGACACCGAACTCGGCGGCGTCACGGTGCCGGCCGGTGCCCGCCTCGGCGTCGTGCTCGCTTCCGGCAACCGCGACGAATCGGTCTTTGATCACGCCGACCGGTTCGACATCAATCGCACCAAGAAGCCGCACATCGCCTTCGGCGGCGGACCGCACTTCTGTCTTGGCACCTGGGCCGCCCGCGTCCAGGTCGGCGAAGTCGCGCTGCCGGCGCTGTTCTCGCGCCTGAAAAACCTTCGCCTCGACGGCGCGCCGCAATGGGCCGGATGGGTCTTCCGCGGACCGGTGCACCTGCCGGTCGCCTGGGACAACTGAAATCTCGAATAGGACATTACCATGACCATTTTCACCTACCGTCTCTCCGACGGCACGGAACACAGCGTCGATGCGCCCGAGGGACTAAACGCCATGCAGGCCGCGGTCCTCAACCTCGTGCCGGGGATCGTCGGCGAATGCGGCGGCTCGGCCATGTGCGCGACCTGTCATGTCTATGTCGAACAGGGGGCGGATAGCCTGCCGGCCGTTACCGACATGGAAAGCGACATGCTCGACTGCACCGCCAGCGAACGCCAGAGCCACTCGCGGCTGAGCTGTCAGATCGTTGCGGACGGCGGCGATCACACGATTGTCATGCGGATCCCTGAACATCAGGTGTGACCGGCCACGGTTCAATGGTTGACACGAACCGATAAATTGAACATGTTAAGTAAATAGTGCAAACGCGCGGCCGACGGCTGAACAGCCCCGGCTGCGTTGCGCACGGGAGGACAAGCGGGGCACGTGCCCCGGAATTTGAAGAAACGCAAACGGGAGGATCTACATGCGTTTTTCGGGTATTGCGCGCCGTGCCGGCGTGCTGGCGTTTGGTCTGCTGAGCGCCACCGCGGCGTCGGCTGAAATCAAGATCGGCGCGGTGCTTTCGTTGACCGGGCCTGCGGCCTCGCTCGGAATTCCCGTGAAGAACACGATCGAGATCCTGCCGACCAAGATCGGCGACCAGGATGTCAAATACATCATCCTCGATGATACCAGCGATCCGTCGGCCGCCGTGCGTGCCGCCAAGAAGCTGATGGACGAGGACAAGGTCGACATCATTTTCGGACCTTCCATCACCCCGACATCGCTTGCCGTCATCGAGGCGGCTGCCGCCGGCAAGACGGCGATGATTTCAGCGGCCGGTTCGGCCGTGATCGCAAGCCCGGTCGAGGGCAACAAGGAATGGGTGTTCAAGCTCGCTCCGGAAGAGCCGACCATGGCCGCCTATGTCTTCAAGCAGATCGAGAATGACGGTGGCAAGCGGATCGCCTTCATCGGTTTCAACGACGCCTTCGGCGACAGCTTCATCGGCGCCTTCAAGAAGGTCGCGGAGAGCAAGGGCCTGGAGGTCGTAGCCGACGAACGCTTCAATTCCAAGGACACCAGCGTCACCGCACAGGCGCTTGCCGCCATCAGCGCGAACCCCGACGCCGTCATCATCGGCTCCTCGGGCACGCCGGGCGTGGGCCCGGTGCTGGAACTGCGCAATGTCGGCTATACCGGCCCGATCTACATCAACCAGGGCATGGCCAATCCCGACGTCCTTCGCGTCGGCAAGGACGGGCTCGAAGGCGTGATGCTGGCGGTATCGCCCGCTCTCGTCGCCGAGCAGCTGGAAGACGACAACCCGGTCAAGGCCGAGGCAATGAAGTACGTCACCAGCTACGAGGAGAAGTACGGCGCCGGCACCCGTTCGCTGTTTGGCGCAACGATCTGGGACGCCTACCTGATCACCTCCAACGCCGTCCCGGCAGCGCTCGAGAAGGCTCAGCCCGGCACGCCGGAATTCCGTCTGGCGCTGCGCAATGCCATCGAGGAAACCAAGGAACTGGTCGGCTCGCAGGGCGTGTTCAACATGTCCAAGACCAACCACAACGGCACCGACCTGCGGTCCGAAGCGCTTGTCCGCATCGAAGGCGGCAAGTGGACCTACGTCCCTCTCAAGGTGGAATGAGCCCGACGAGGGCGGCGTAAGCCGCCGCCCTCTTCAACCGGCAAGCAGCCTGCCCCGCGAGGGCGGGCGATGCCGGACAGGCACGGCCTGACGCCGGCGCTTCAGCCGGCTGAACTCTTCTCTTCCAGTCACGAGAGCTTTCCTACATGAACGCAACAGTCGCGGTTCTTCTCGCGCAGGACGCCCTGATCAACGGCGCCATATATGCGCTGCTGGCGCTGACGCTGGTGATGGTGTTTTCGGTCACCCGGGTGATCCTTCTGCCCCAGGGCGAGATCGTGTCGCTGGCAGCGCTCACGCTTGCCGCCATCGAAACCCACGTCGTTCCGGGAACGATCTACCTGCTTTGCGCCGGGGGAGCGCTTTGCGCCGCGCTCGAACTGCTGAACTTCGCCAGGACACGGGCAGTCTCCGCGCTCAAATCCGCGGTCGGATATGCTCTCTACGCGATCCTGGTCACCGCCGCGACTTACATCATCGTCCCCATGGCACCCGGCGCTCTCGTCCGGATCCTGCTGACCATTCTCATCGTTTCGCCGCTCGGGCTGTTCATGTATCGCATTGCCTTCCGCCCGCTCGCCAACGCCTCGGTTCTGGTGCTGCTGATCGTGGCAATGGCGATCCACTTCGTCATGCTCGGTTTCGGCCTGATGGTATTCGGCGCCGAAGGCGTGCGCACCGAACCCGTCGTATCGGGCACGCTGCGCCTCGGCAGCTTCGTGCTCAAGAACCAGGCACTGTTCGTCATTGCCGTCACCATCGTGCTGATCGCCATCATGGCCTGGTTTTTCGGGCGCACCCTGGCCGGAAAGGCGCTCCGCGCCACTGCCTTCAACCGGACGGGCGCAAGGCTGGTCGGCATTCGCACGGAAGCCTCCGGCGCACTCGCCTTCATTCTGGCCGGGGTCATCGGCACCGCATCGGGCCTGCTGATCGCACCGGTGACCACGATCTACTACGACACCGGCTTCCTGATCGGCCTCAAGGGCTTCATCGCTGCGATCGTCGGCGGCCTCGCCTCCTATCCGCTGGCCGCAGCCGGCGCGGTGTTGATCGGCCTCATCGAAAGCTACTCGTCGTTCTGGGCCAGCGCCTTCAAGGATTCGATCGTCTTCGCCCTGATCATCCCGGTACTGCTCTGGCGCAATCTCGGCCATGCCGTCTTCAGTGAAGAGGAAGAAGAATGAGGCGGATCATCGCAATCGTCGCGGCCATCGTCATCGCGCTGCTGCCGCTGGTCCTGCCGGCCTACCAGCTCACCCTGATGAACTTCATCGGCCTTGCCGCCCTTGTCGCCATCGGCCTGGTGCTGATCACCGGCGTCGCCGGGTTGACCTCCTTCGGCCAGGCCGCCTTCGTCGGCATGGGCGCCTACACCACCGCCTGGGCGACACTGACCCTCGGCCTGTCGCCCTGGCTGTCGATCTTCGCCAGCCTGCTGGTTGCCGGCGCCGCCGCTGCACTGATCGGCGTGCTGACGCTCAGGCTCTCCGGCCACTACCTGCCGCTCTCCACCATTGCCTGGAGCCTCAGCCTGTTCTTCCTGGTCGGCAACTTTGCCGCACTCGGCGGCCACAACGGAATGTCCGACATACCGGGCCTCTACATTTTCGGCACGCGCGTGAACGGCGCCGGCTATACGCTGCTGATCTGGGCCTTCGTCGGCCTCGGTTTCGTCAGCGTCGCCAACCTGCTCGACAGCCGCACCGGCCGTGCCGTGCGCTGCCTGCGCGGCCGCGGCATCATGCTCGAAGCCTTCGGCGTCGATACCGCCCGCCTGAAGACCGCGATCTTCATCCATGCCGCGCTGCTCGCCAGCATCTCCGGCTGGCTCTATGCGCACCTGCTGCAATTCATCAGCCCGACGCCCTTCGGCATGAACAGCAGCATCGAATATCTGTTCATGGCGGTGATCGGCGGCGTCGCCAGCCTCTGGGGGGCGATCCTCGGCTCCGCGATCCTGATCACCGTTCGCGACGGCCTGCAGGACATCGTCCCGGGCCTCCTCGGCTCCGGCGGCGCGGCCGAAAGCATCGTGTTCGGCGTAATCATGGTGCTGATCCTGCAGAAGGCGAGCGGCGGCCTCATGCCCTATCTCCTCCGGCTCGTACCCGAAACAAAGCGCCCGGTTCCGGCCGATGCGCCGACCCCGCTGCCCCGCCGGACGATGCCCGAAGCCGGCGCGCCCCTGCTTTCGGTCAAATCGGCAACGCGCCGCTTCGGCGGCCTGGTCGCGGTCAACGGCGTGTCGTTCGAACTCTCCGCAGGCGAAATTCTCGGCGTCATCGGACCGAACGGCGCCGGCAAGTCGACGCTCTTCAACCTGCTGACCGGCGTGCTGCCGGTGTCCGACGGCGAGATCCGCTTCGGCGCCGAGATCATCAGCCGCCAGTCGTCCCGATACATCGCCGCCTGCGGCATCGCCCGCAGCTTCCAGCATCCGATGCTGCGCTCGACGATGAGCGCGATCGAGAATGTCGCGGTCGGCGCCCATCTCCGCGGCAGCAAGGGCATGCTGCCCTCGATCCTCCGCCTCGATCGCGGCGAAGAGCGCGCACTGATGGGCGAGGCCCGTCGCCAGATGGAACGCGTCGGCCTTGGCGATGAACTGTTCACGCCCGCCAGCAACCTTTCGCTCGGCCAGCAGCGATTGCTCGAAATCGCGCGTGCGCTTGCCGCCGATCCACTGCTGCTGCTTCTCGACGAGCCGGCCGCCGGCCTGCGCTACCACGAGAAGCAGAAGCTCGCGCACGTGCTTTCGCAGTTGCGCGCCGAGGGTGTGACCATCCTGCTGGTGGAGCACGACATGGAGTTCGTGATGAACCTCGTCGATCGCCTGGTGGTGATGAATTTCGGCCAGAAGATCGCTGAAGGTACCGCCGCCGAAGTGCAGTCGAACCTTCAGGTACAGGAAGCCTATCTCGGAGCCGCAGCATGACGGACCTGCTCGAAATCAACGGTTTCGCCACCGGATACGGCAAGATCGAGGTCGTCCGCGATCTTTCGCTGAAGGTCCGCGAGGGATCGATCGTCACCGTCATCGGCCCCAACGGCGCGGGCAAGACGACGCTGCTCAACGGCCTGATGGGGCTGCTTCCGGCGCGCGGGCAGCTACGCTTCGGCGGCAGGGACATCCTCGCGCTGCCGGTCGAGGAGCGGCTTGCCGCCGGTCTCTGCCTTGTCTCGGAAAAACGCGAACTCTTCGGCGAAATGAGCGTCGAGGACAATCTGCTGCTCGGCGCCTACAGCCGGCGCAAGATCCGCGATGGCAGCCGCGAAAGCGACCTGCAGCAGGCCTTCGAACTCTTCCCGCGCCTGCAGGAGCGCCGGCAGCAACTGGCGGCGACGCTCTCGGGCGGCGAACGCCAGATGCTCGCGATCGCACGCGCGCTGATGGCGCGGCCGAAAC
>JAEWPB010000093.1 GCA_023399465.1 Pseudomonadota bacterium | reverse complement strand
CTATTTGGGGTATATTTGGGGGTGCCTTCAAAGATTACCGGGGGTATCGGGAGGGTGCATGCTCACAGATACGCAAATTCGAAAAACGAAGCCCGACACCAAGCCTTTCAAGCTTGCCGATAGCGGTGGGCTTTTTCTCTATGTAACGCCTGCCGGCGGAAAGCTGTGGCGGCTTAAGTACAGGTTCGGCGGGAAAGAGAAGCTTCTATCCATAGGCCCTTACCCAGCGGTCGCGCTGGCTGAAGCCAGAAAGGCGCGGGACGATGCGAAGTCGCTCCTGCGCGAGGGTAAAGATCCGGCCGTCACCAAGAAGCTCAAGAAGCTATCTACGTTGCAACAATCGGCCGACACCTTCGAGGCGATAGCGAATGAGTGGTGGACGCTGCAACAAAAGCAATGGGTGGAGCGCCACGCAAGCGATGTGCGCGAAAGCCTCGAGAAAGAGGTTTTTCCGCACATCGGCTCTTCGCCGATTCGCGAGATCGGCGTACCGGAGGTGCTTGGGCTTTTGCGGCTGGTCGAGGGTCGCGGCGCCAGTGACACAGCGAGAAGGATACGCCAGCGCATGTCGGCGATTTTCGTGTACGCGATCGCCTCGGGCCGGGCCGAGAACGACCCCGCAGCGATCATCAAGGGGGCTATGGCTCCGCTCAAAAAGGGAAGACAGCCGGCGATCACCGATCTCGCAAAGGCAAGGGAAATGCTGCGGAAAGCAGAGGATGAAATCGCCCATCCGGTTACCAAGCTGGCGCTTCGGATTTTGGCCCTAACCGCCGTGCGGCCGGGCACGCTGATTACGACACCATGGAGCGAATGGACTGATCTCGCCGATCAACGGGTCTGGCAGATTTCCGCGGAACGCATGAAGCTGAAGCTCAAACACAAGAGCGATGACGCACGCGACCACTTGGCTCCGCTCGCGGAGCAGACGGTCGAGGCGATAAAAGCACTATGGACCATTACTGGCAAAGGGCCGCTCGCCTTTCCAAACGCCCGCCACGCTCACAAACCGATGTCAGAAAACGCGATCGGCTACCTGCTGAACCGGGCCGGCTATCATCAGAAGCATGTTCCGCACGGATGGCGAGCAACGTTCTCCACGGTGATGAATGAGCTCTACCCCGCTGACAAACCCGTCATCGACTTGATGCTGGCCCACACCCCCAAAGACAAGGTCGAGGGGGCCTATAACCGAGCGCAACACCTCACGCGACGCATTGAGTTGGCGCAGATTTGGGCGAATTTGATCATGGAAGACGTCAAGCCCGCGGCGGAACTGCTGCTAGGACCGCGACGCTAGCGCTCATCCTAAGCACCCCACGAAAAGGACAGCAATGCGCCACTGGACTATCGCGACATTGATATTGATAAGCCTGGTCAGTCCCGGCTTGGCCTCTGCTATCCGCGTGGTCGATGGCGATACCGTCGTGATTGATCGCGAGACGATCCGAATCCTCAATATCGACACACCTGAAATCCGCGACGCGAAGTGCGACGCCGAGCGTCGGCTGGGACTGATTGCCAAGCGTCGGCTCAGTGAATTGCTCGCCGGCGGCAGCATCGACATTCGCCGCGGCGACGGAAACCGGATGACAGATCGCTATGGCCGAACACTTGCGGTGATCTCGGTGCGCGGAAGCGATGTTGGAGAAAAACTCATCGCGGACGGGCTGGCGCGGCCCTGGAAGGGCAAGCGCCAGCCTTGGTGCCAATAGCCCTCACCCTTTTGAGCCGGCAGACTGTGTCAGAGCAAGAACACATTTGGCGAATGCGCGCACGGTCTCGTCACTTCGCATCTTGTTGCCGAACTCATCAGTTTTGAACACGTTCAATTCTACCGGGAGCCGAATATCAGACGGCCCACCGTTTTGATTAAAAGCAAAAGTCAGTCGCCCAGTCTGCAAACCCTCCAGTACAATTTCCATAGTGGGTGACAGGGCATAAACCGAAAAAAGCGCTCCAGGAGTATCAGAAAGATCACTGACCACTAAGCTATCTACATTCGTTTTTAGATCGGATCCGATCAGATAACCTCGCGACGGCGGGGAGGGTTCGAATACAGGGCCATTCTCCGTTTCATTTAGCGCGTGCACCGTCACCTTAACGATCGCGCCAAGTCGGTTTTCTTGCCCGACCATTATACCAACTGCACCTGAAACTTTAATGTAATTTCCCTGTCGGTAGGCGTAATCTCGATGCAGTGAGTCAAAAGTGAGTTGGCAGCCCGTGAGTTCACCATTGGTCATATATGGCTCACTATTAACGCTAAGCGTTCCCTCTATATTTTGTAGGTATTGATTGATGTTCTGGCCCGATGCTGCGACAGCACAAAAACAACTTACCGCAACTACCGACAAAGCTATAGCAATACGATTTCTCACCATCCCGTCCTCCAATTTGAACGCACTATCCATTCTGCTCGAGCAATTCGCAAGTCGCGAAGCTATTTGGTCCTCGCCCCAGACGCTTGCTTGACTCCACTTCAAATTAAGAACATTAAGGGAACAAATGAGAGGCAATCGCCATGGCTACCGCAGAGAAATTCATCATCATCCCCTACCAACTAAAGCGGGGGAAAATGTCGCCAGGTGAAATGCGTCAGGCGTCGAACGCAGTTTCCGCCGAAAAGATCGCCGGCTCCATGGCTAGTCGCTTTGCCGCCGTCGCCGCCTGCGCGGTGCAGGTCGATGATGAAAGCGGAGACATGTCGAGCCCGCGCATTGTCGCCGCACATGGCCCCGTTCTGCAGCTCGAAGCCGCCTAAACAAAAGCCTTTCCAACAATTCCGACAACTTCTGCGCAACCCACAGGAGAACGCTTCCATGCGCCCGCTTAAAACCGAAACAAACGAGCTCACTGATCAGCCGATTGAGGAGTTAGAAGCCGCCCTCGCCTGGCACAATGGAGACGCCCGGGCCACGATCCGGACGTTGCTGGCCGATTGCAGCCATCTTCGCGCCCAACTGGCGATTGCCCGAGGCGCAATGAGTGTCGGCTTTACTCGCGGCTGGAGCCCAAAGCTTGATAGGGAGAATTCGTGAGTTCATGAGCGACGGCTCCCCGACCCTTGCCGATTTCCACCTGCCATATGTGCGCGTCGAATGTAGAAAGTGCGGGCGACGTGGGCGCTATAGGCTCGCGGGGTTGATGACGAAACATGGCGCCCGTTATCGGTTCTTGGACCTGCGCCAGCAGTTCGTCGATGACTGCAATCACGTCCTGCCAGGGCGGAAGTCCTTCGAGACCTGCGGTGTCGGCTTTCCTGACCTGCTGGAACTCGCAAAAATGCGAAAGCCGGGTAACATGCACCCATAATATTCCGGGGGCTTGGACCATGTGCAATCTCTACAACATCTCGACCAACCAGGAAGCGATCAGGCAGTTTACCCGGGCGATGATCGACAGCGTCGGCAATCTCGAACCGTCGCTCGATGTCTATCCGGACCAGTTCGGGCCGATCGTGCGAAACACGGCGGCAGGCCGGGAGGGGGCTGCCGAGCTCGAGCCAGGCGATCTTCCAGGCAGCGGCAAAGCGGGCCGACAAGCTGCGCGCCAAAGGCAAGGACGTCAACTTCGACGAGCTGCTGACGACGGAACCGGACGGCGGCACCACGAACATCCGCAACACGACGAGCAGGCACTGGACCCGATGGCTCGGGGTCGAGCAGCGATGTGTCGTGCCGGTCACGCGCTTTGCCGAACCGGATCCGGCCAACAAGATAGAAGGCGGGCGAACGCCGAATGCCTGGTTTGCCGCGAACCGGGACCAGCCGCTGATGTGCTTTGCCGGTATCTGGCTGCCGCAATGGACCGGCGTGAGAAAGATCAAGGAAGGCATGGTGACAACCGACCTCTTCGCTTTCCTGACGACCGATCCGAATAGCGTGGTCGCACCCGTCCACCCGAAGGCAATGCCCGTACTGCTCACTGCTCCGGACGAAATCGAAACCTGGATGACTGCGCCATGGGAGGAAGCCAAGTCCCTGCAGCGTCCCCTGCCCGATGACCGGCTGGTGTTGCTTCGCGAATGACACGCGCCGCTTGCCATGTGAAGGGCTCAATCATTGAAAGACTGCTTCGCGCCAATTTCGGACGTAGAGGCCACCCCTTAAGGTGCAAGAAAGCGGACATGCCTCCATTACGGCGTCATGTCGCCTATGCACCTCCATCTCGGCCATTCAGCGTCAGTTACTAAGGTCACGACTGCGGTCGGCCAGGAGACGACATAAAAGAGACTGCCGATACATCCAGCACACATCCGACGACGCGTTGTTCCATAGGATTGGACACGTCGTAAAACCTCGCACGATCTTAGAGCATATTCAGCAACCCCAAGGTGGTCTGCTGGCGTGGCCTCGCGCCTATAGTAAATCGTTAGTAGCTGTGCAAAACTCGCCCTTCAACTTATACGAGGGATGACTGCATGCCGAAATCAGTAAGCCTCAGAGACGAAATCCCGACCTTCGAGGTCGAGCACTTGGAGCCGTTGAGCATCCATGAACCGCTGGAGTTAGCAGCACACTTCCAGCATCTGGCGTTTCGCGACAGCGACAGTCTGAGAGGCGGCCGCTACGCTATCTCCACGATTGACGTGCTTGCCGACTACCAAGGACCTCGCAGCCCCAATTTAGATGGCCTCCATGCCGAGACCTTGGCCCTGTTCGTCAAGGCGGACAAAGCGTACTTCGCGACAACACGCTCCTATCTGGAGGTCGAAAGCGGCCGGCGATCAGTGCATAAGCAGGCAGAACTCTACATTAGCTGGCGTCTTGGCCTGCCAGGTTACAATCCCGCCGACGTTCCAGGGATCTCGGTCCACAATTACGGCTTCGGCATCGACATCCGGCGCGCCGGGGATAGCGCTGTGGTCACCGCATTATCACGGAACGGCTGGACTCAAACGATCATGCCGCGCGAGCCTTGGCATTGGGAGGCAACGGCCGCGCCGAAATATGCGGTCGCTCGACAGCGGCGCGCCGACATGCAGGCGTCAGGCAGCCTCGCCCGTCGCTGGCAGGAGCAATGGGAATCTGCGAACGCCAAGAACAACAGTCGCAATTCAAAGGTTGATGCCTACAACACACGCTTGGCGGCCTGGCAGCCGCAATGGCAACAGTGGCAGCAGGACGCCGATGTTTTCAACCGGGACGCGGGCACCTACAACCAGCGCGCCGCGCAGTGGAACACCGATCGCGACCGCTTCAACGCCGACGTGGACCGTTTCAACGCCGAGGTACAAGCCCTGCGCGCACTTCGTGCCCGGATCGAGGCCATGCCACCATCGGACGAACGGAATCGTCTGATCCGCGAGTACAACAGTCGTACTGAAGCAGCTCGCTCCGAGAACAGCCGCCTCAACAATGTCCGGAATGACCTAAACCACCGCAGCCAGATCCTTGCCCAGGAGAAGGCGCAGCTCGAACAGCGGTTTCAGGTGTTGTCGGAGCGAAAAGCTACGCTGGAAGCTGAATACAACGCGTTGGTCGCGATGCGCGATGAGATTGACCGGCTTCAGCAGGAGGTTCAGTCACATCTCGCCAATGCGGCGACGCTGTTGGACGAATTGGCGAGGTCACTTACCGACGTGTGACCAAAAAATGTCGGCTTTCGGGGACTTGCTCAATCGTCTTTGATGACCGGGATGTGCTCGCTTCCGGTCATCTGGACCATTCGAAAAATCGGTCGCGACCTTCTCCTTTTGCGACAGAAATTTCCATTAAATTTCAGAAGTGGTCCATCTGTCGCAAAACTTAGGATTTTCACGCCCATTTCTCCCTCGGAGAATGACCGCTTTGGGTCGAACTCGGAACACGGCACCTGATCCTTCAATGTCCGCTTCCGGCCCCAAACCGGACTTTGCCGACAGAAATTGCAATCATTATGAATGATAGCTCTGCGGCTTCTCGGCCGCGCGCCGGGCAGCGACTTCCTCCGCCTCGACGATAGCCAGCGCGATCAGGTAGATAAGCACATCCTCGCGTTCCTGCCCTGCCATCTCCCGCAGAACTCTGAGGCTGTCCAGGATGATCCCAATATTGTCCATTTTCGCTCCCCGCCCCAACTGAGGGGACATTAAGGCGCGCAAACACCGATGTATTCCACAGGGGGCTCCGCCGATCCCGGCCGACACAGAATGGCTGGATGCGCCGATAAGTAATAATTGCATATATCAAGGGTTTTATTTGGCGCCTGTATGATTACATACGATTTTTTTCAGACTTAGTTGACACCGCCGGACATTATGCCACTCTGGCACTATATGTTGATTGCAGATCAATTATAGATAAACGTCGAGGGAACATGCCGGGATGGATAACTGACCCACCAATCACAATATACAAAAAAGATAAATGGACCGAATGTAGAGCTTTGGCGAGGCGCCTAAGGTCAAATATCAGAGAATGGGGAGATGAAACCCCGCCATATTCTACGACGGACGCACTCGATATGTGCGACACGATTCTAGAAGCCGTTGACCGGACCAACTTCAAAAAAGAAGATGTTTTCTTTGCCTATATGTACAGTGGCGCACCACTTGCACTGATGTTCCTGTCTCCAAAGCGGACAGAGCCCTATGTCAATGACATTGTGGCCCATCCCGGGGCAGAGGGTGGCGGAGCAACATTGATAGAGTTCTCTCTCAATTACCTGAAAAAGGAAGGCCTCCCGGTGTGCCTGAAGCTCTGGGCACTCAATGCCAGGGCCGTTGGTCCGTATCTGGGAATGGGCTTTACATCGAAGACCGAAAAGCAAGATATGTTTCTTGATCCAACAAAGTCCGACAAATGGAAGCTGGTTGAAGGTCGCTGGTACTACACATCGGCGCGCAATCCTGGCCAAAAGTATGCATCTCCGATTTGGTAGAAGCCCCAACTCACAGCTTTCCGCTCACGCCAGCCCCAGCCTGATCGCAATCCACTTGCCGAAGGTCGCGAGCGTGGCGCCAAAGGTCGCCGCCACCACCACGATCAACAGCCGCATGCCGATGAAGCGCTCCTTCCACCGACCGATATCCGCGGTGATCGGCTCCATCTTCTTCAGCCTACTGTCGAGATCGGCAAGATTGCGCCCCAGCTCGTCGAAACGCCGTTCCATCTCTTCGGCCTTGCGGTATTGCTGCTTTCGGTCGGCCCGCGCCTGGTCCTGATCCGTCAGGATCCGGTCGACCTTCGCCTCGAGGGAGCCGAGCTGCTGATGCACGGCGGCATTCATTTCCATCGACATGTCGGCATCCTGTGGCTGTCAGTTGGCGAGGCGGGACCGCAGATCCAGGTAGAACGTGGCACAGTCTTCGGTTCGCCGATCGGCGGCTTCGGCGATGATCTCCCAGCGCTTCTGCGTCCAACGGGCCTTTTCACCAGTCTTCGGTATGACCCGCGCCATCGGTTCGGCGCATTCCGCCGGCCAGGGCGGGAGCGTATAGGCCGCCCTCGCTTTTCCGGCCGCGTTTGACGCCTCGTGCAGGCGCGCAATCTCAGTGCTGCCGCAGCCACTCGATATCGCCAGCACTCCAAGTGCAGCCATCATCGCCGCGATCGGCGGCAATCGCAGCCTCAAGCTTTTCGGACAGGGCATCGTTCGCCGCATGTTGCGCCTCCAGGCGTTTCGTCAGTTCATCGAAGGATTGAGCGGAAACCATCGCTCGCTTGCGTTCGAGCACGAGCTGAGCCACCAGCGCATCGCGCTCGGCGATCGACACCAGATCAGCCGTCGCCCGCTTCACCTCGTCGGCCGCGTGCGCGCTGACGCGACCCGTCGTCAGGTTGCCTATGATGGGCAAGCTGGAAAGGCCGGGAAGGCGCGCAGCGCCCGGTATCCCCTCGTAATAGACCAGAAGCCCGACGATGAGACAGCCGGCAAGCCCGATCTGACGAACGACAGCGGCAAGGATGGTCATGACCGATGCTCCCCGTCCTCGCGGTAAGGAAGCCCCCGGCCCGTGCGCCAGATCGCAATCACATCCTGCACCGTGGCAAAACCGGTATAGCTGCCCACCAGCACGCCGACGAGGATCAGCAGCCCCGTGGCAATGCTGCGGTTCAGCTCGCTGTCGATCGCGTCGACGAGGCCGTAGAGCATGAGGCAGGCCCAGGCGGTTACTGCAAAGATCACGAGCCGCCGCCATTTCCACGACGGTTCACCTGATTTCATGGCCATGTCTGTTTCCCCGATCTCAGAGCCGCGCGGCCTGAACGTGCATCCAGTCAAAGTTGCGCTCCTGGCCGAGCGAAACCCAGCCTTCGCTTTCCCATGCCGCCCAGAACGGAACAGCGTCCGGCCGGGCAAGCCTTGCCCTCTCGCGCCCCCAGTTGAGCTGATTGCGCTCCGGGTCGAAGTCGATTGCGATCCCCCAGCTGTGCATCGAGTAGCTGGAGCCGCCGCGCATCCGGCGCACGTTCAGCGAGCCGCCGAACAGGTTTATGCCGAGGCTGTTGCGCTCGGCTTCGGAGTAGGCCCGGACGATCTTCTCCAACGCCCGCGATGCGGACTCGGCCACCATTTCGTGCAAGGTGATCTTGCGCACCCGCGTCCCCTTGTCCCATGCGAGGACCATGTCGAAGGGGACCTCGATCGATGTCTGGCGCCCACCGACAGGACCGAAGAAGGACATGCAATCCGCCTGACGCGGCCACACCGTCCGCGGCGGCTGATGCTTCTCGCGTTCCGCCGGTATGTCGCGATCGGGAACACCAATCAGCTTTTCGGGGAGCACCGCGCTTGCCGGCATGCGAAGGAAATTGACGGTGGTGGGGGCCGCCCGGCCGGTAACCTCGGCGCCGCGCGAGCGCTGGAAGTCTTTTAGGGCCTCGATGGTCACCGGGCCGATCACGCCGTCGATCGCGCCAACCGGATAGCCGTGTGCTGTCAGCCGGCTTTGCAGCCACTGTTCAAAATTCATAGTGATGTCCCTGGGATTAGAGAGAAGCGCGCACCCGCAAAGAATGCGCTGCGGTGATCTCCTTGTGTGGAGATGGAAGGGTCAGGCTGAGCGCTGCTCCATCGCCTCCACCTTCGCAGACAGCTCCTGCACTGCCTTGATCAGCGGCGATATGAACTGGTCATAACGAAGTGCCTGTTCACTGTCCGGATCATCAGGATCGGCGATCACCCAGCCGCCGAAGTCGACGCCGACAGCATCGCAGACGGCCTTGACCTCCTGCGGCAACTTATGCTTGTTGGGAATTCATCCGCATGCGATATCGTTGCCAAAAAGAGGGGAACGCAAGAACCGATGACCACAAAGTCACCCATCGCTATTCTTTCATTCAATCGCCCGCAATATCTCGAAAGAACACTTCAGTCCTTACGGGGACAGATTACGGATGATCGTGAAGTCCATCTGTTTCAAGATGGCGGGTTCAATCCCCTCAGTGGCAGGAACTATGCGGATGAAGGTCATATTTTGGAGAACATCCGTATTTTCCAAAAACTGTTCCCACACGGGGCCGTGCACATCCAGCCAGTTAACATCGGTATAGCAAGGAACTTCGACACAGCGGAGCGGTTCTTTTTCGATGAACACCAGCACCAGGCAGCCATTTTCCTTGAAGATGATATGGTGCTCGGCCCTCACTACATGGCGATCATGGATCGCATGTTAATCCCGACCGCCATATCCAACCCAAGGATTGGATGCGTTGCCGCTTACGGCAATCACCTGGCACCTATTCAAGCGCAACACAGCAACAGCCGCGCGATCATCGACATGGACCATAGATGGGGCTTCGCACTGACGCGCAGGCAGTGGCTACGGCAAAAGCCATTCGTTGATGAGTACCTGGGCGTAATCGCGAACACTGATTATCAGTGCCGCAATCACCACGAGATTGTTAATTGGTTCATCTCCAAAAAAGTCGTGCCGTTCGCCACCTCGCAGGATAGCGTTAAGGGCGCCTTTCAGGCGATGACTGGGGCTACCAGTCTGATGACATTTTGCTGCTTTGCACAGTACATCGGGAAACTCGGAGTTCACTTCAGGGAAGGCGATTTCGAAAAACACGGCTTCCAGAACACACAGCTTTACCCATCGATTCCTGATGCGTTTGATTGGCCGACAGACGAAGATATCGATTCGTCCATCGCGAAATCACAAGCCCAGCTTGTGCGCAACGTTGCGGCGGTCGAAAGAATTTTCCCCTTTTACAAGAATAGCGCCAAAGTCAGTTCAGAGCCTCCCCTCGACGCGGCACTTCAGGAGGACAAAAAAGAAGGAGCGGATGTCCAACAACCCGACACAACTAAAGAGGCTGATGTAGTCGCGGAACTCTACCGAGGGATCCTAGGGCGCGAGCCAGACAAAGGCGGCCTCGTCTCCAGCGTTGATATTCTGAGAGCTAACGGTCTCGCCGCGACGGCCCGAACGTTGATCAGGTCCAAAGAGTTCCAGCAAATCACGGTACGCTCCAACACAGGAACCCCGACCAACTTCTCACCTCCGTCCGTGCCGTGCATCAGCCTTGGACATGATTGCCATGCCGCGGAGCTTCTTAAAGGCCTGGGATGTCGCCAGGAGGCTTACCCATTTGACTGGATATTCAGCTCACCAAAGATGGTTGCCCACGCAATCACGACGGACTTCGAACACCTCCTCGACCGGAGTTTTCACCACGTCGGAGAGGGGCACGCTGTCGATCACACGTACTACCGGGAGAACTTCGGCATTCGGAACATGTTCAACCACCACGACACGTCGTCCGATGATGGTTTTTCCTACCTGAGCAGGTGTGTTGACCGGTTCAGGTCGATCCGCGACCAGCAGGCTGCCGCTCGATTCGTGTTTCTTGGCGTCGATGCCTTGCCCGAAGACCTCAACGCCATGTGGGGTGCAATTTCCCCGATTTTCCCGGCAGCATCATTTCTCGGCCTCTCGCTGAGAGTTCACAAAAAGAACGTGCTCCCCCGCTATTCAGAGATCGACGTTGGTCCATCCCATGTCATTGCGGAGTTCCACTCTCGATCCGCCAAGCAACCGCTTAACTTTTCCGATGTGGTCGACAACGCTGCGCTCGCGCAAATCGTCGCCGACCACCTATCCATAGCGTCCGGTTAAGCCGGCCGCTGCTCGATCGCCTCCACCTTTGCCGCCAGCTCCTGCACTGCCTTGATCAGTGGCGATATGAACTGGTCATAGCGAAGCGCCTGCTGGCTGTCCGGGTCTTCAGAGTCGGAGAGTACCCAACCGCCGAAATCGACACCAGCAGCATCACAGACAGACTTGACTTCTTGAGCAATCAGACCCCAGTGCGTTCGAGCACCAGGTTTGTCTTCAGTGATGATTTCGGAAGCGATGGCACCGTCCGCATCGGGGGTGCATTCATTTCCTTCCGCATCACGGTAGACCTGGCGGATAACTTCCTTACCGCCGCTGATCCACTTGTAGGAGACAGGGCGCAGGGCGTTGATGAAGTCGAGACCAAGTGAGGCTGTCTCGATATCGGTCTTCTCACGTTCGTCGGACGTCTGGATTGTACCGTTGGCCGACCACACAGCACTCAGGCGGTTGCCGGATACCCCGATGGACACTGCGTTGTCCGTGAGTGGGTAGAAACTTCCACCCTCGTTCAGCATGAACCTGCTGACAGGCGCTGCCGATCCAGAGGGAGTGGTCCAGAACGTTATGGCCCCTGGGGTCGATCCAGGGGACGCTGCCGCTCTCGTGCCAAACGATATCGCCGCCGATGTCGAGAATGCACTCCCTTCCCATGCCTGCCCCCGAACCGTGAACAGTTCGTCGCCGTTATTGGCTACGGCAGGCGTATCCTGGCTTCCTCTTGCCTTCTGCCCGGAAATAGAAGAGCCAGTGTTTGTGTCGCTGACTTCTACAAGCGAAACGACACGCTGAGAGTTACTGACGGAGATGCGGTTACCGACAGATGTTGGATCGGGCCAACTATTACCCCAGCAAGTCAGCTTGCGGAGCGCCGCCCCAGTGACAGAGATAGGCGTCGAAATACCCTTCGACGAATTCCCGACCACGGTGCAGGCATCGGCTCCCGGCTCAATGACAATACCACGCGCAGCAGCGGTGGCCCCATTCTTCATCGTGCCGGACGTGATGATCGCCCCACCGCTGACGACATGGATGTAGCTGTCGACACCACCCCAGGCATCCCAGCCGGTGATGATCAGGGTATTGGTCGAGCCGACATCGGCAACGATACCTCTACCCTGTGCTGCCACCTTTGGTGCGATCAGCTTGGTGGAGATGGAATTGACGATATGGAAACCGATAGGATCAGGATCCTGGGCCGGGCCGTAGTTGTCAGAACCGCAGTTGACGAACTCGCAGTGGTCGGATCCGTTGACATAGAAGGCTTCGTCATAGCCGTAGGCAAAGCAGTTCGCGGCCTGCGCCCAATCCACGGCGAAATCAAACCAGAACGCCTTGCCGCGACGCGCCGCGGCGTTGACGACGACCGTGCCGCCGGAGGTGTAGGCATTGGTAAAGGTCGACTCCTGGAGATCAAGCGTCGTGCTGTCGATGACCGTGACCGTCCAGCGTCCGTTCGCCTCGGTCGTGCCTAGCACGCCCTTGACGGAAATGATGTCGCCGGTCTTCAGGGCGTGCGTCGCGACCGTCAGCCGGATGAGGCCAGAGCCGTTATTGGCTGCACCGGAAACGGCATAGGTCGTGAACGTCCAGGATTGATGGGTCGTCAGGAATGGCCAGAACTCGCAGTTATTGACTTGCTCCACGTCATAGATGCGCTTCATGTAGATGCCATATGTGCAGTCACCCTTGACATATTCGACGACCGGACGCTCGTTGAAATTGTTGTAGTAGCCGTATTCAAATCCGAAGAACGAGCAGTAGCCGACGTAGGTGTCATTGGCAGTATTCAACGTTGTACTGTCGGTGCCAACGGTGACGGCCTTGCCCGCAAACGATGCGATCAGGTCCAGTGCCTGGCGAATGTTCGTCGGCTTGGTCACGCCCTTCTTGACGAACGCCATGCCTTTGACGCCGGAATGGTCTTCAGCAAGGTTGACGCCGTAGGTCGGGTTGACGATGAAGGCCGAGGGGATCGCGGTGTAATCCTGCCCAAGCTCCTCGCCGAAATTCAGATGCGGCCCAATCAGCTGAACGTTCTTCTTCACCACGACGTTGCCACTGTCGATCAGCCAGCGGCCACCGGTGCAGTCGATCTGTCCACCGTTGCGGAGACCGACAAGCGTGCTGGCCGCGTTGATGGCTGCCGTATCGTCGGTGACGCCATCACCCTTGGCCCCGAACATGAACAGGTTGTAGGGCTGGATCGCGATGACCCAGTAGCCGCCATTGGTGCTGCTCACCGTACCGTCCGGCATGAACCGGTCGGTCGAGCGGAAATAGGATGCGGCCGGGTAACCCGCCGCATCAATGTCGGCCTTCGATATGCGGGCGTAAATTGCACCGCCCACCAGCGTCGCCGGCAGCGCATATGAAGGGGCGCGAAACTCGACGCGAAGCGTCTTCACGTCGGCATAGATCTGTCGGCCCGCGGCATCGGCAGGCGACCGGTAGGTCGGATGGACGCTCTCGCCAAAGGTCAGGTCGAGGCCATCACGGACGGCGGCAGCCAGTTCCTCGTCGGCCGTGAGCAACCCAGGCAGTGCCCGGCCGGCATATTCGGCAAACGTTTCGCCGAGGATCGCCTTGGAATCCCCATCGGCGATTCCCGGCACACGCGCCGCCGGCATTTCCTCAACAGTGGCCAGCGGCAGATCGGAAACCTTGATTTGCAAGTCTGCCATGATCACACCGCCATTGCCGTTACGATCGCCGCCAGCAAGCCGTCAGCGGTGCTGGTTCCTGCCTTGTCGTCTTCAAAATAGTATTCGAGAGCAGCAAGCTGATATCGGCTGACCGTCGAAAGCCTGACACCGAGATTTCGGGGAGTGCCGACGGTCGCTGACGTAATGGTTCCGTCCGGTCCCGCGTTGTAGGCGCGAAACTCGTTGATTGCCACATCAGCGATCTGCGGGGTCCTTGCCCAATTGAGCACGGTTGAGGTTCCGG
>JAEWPB010000168.1 GCA_023399465.1 Pseudomonadota bacterium | reverse complement strand
CTTATATGTTCGCATCTTTCATATTTTCATTCTTTTTGACTGGAGATTTCTTTTTTTCATATATGTCTAAACTAACAATACTTATTATATGGATAATCGGTTTTATACTTCCTTGGATTGTTGTGTACGTATATTATAATAAGAAACGGATTCGCATCTTATTAGAGAAATTTCAAGACAATGTTTATAATACCAAATATTCAGACAAGGCAGTATTAAGTATCAGGTATATTGTACTTACTGTCGGTCTTCTTTTAATGCTCTTTCTTAGTCAGTTTCAATGATAGTGAGCAAGTTATGAAGTATCAATAATTTAGCCTCGATAAAAACATTCGTAAATATGAGAAATAGAAAAGAAACAATAAGCCACTTCGAACGGAATCATTTGGTAAGAGAGGGGAAAAAATATAGGTATTATTTCTTTGATTATCTGTATTATCGGTTATATGTGGTATATCGAAAATATAACGAACCAGCACGTTTCAGTGCTTGCGGTGTGCTTTGCATGGTTTCTGTAATTGTATTGTTCTTTTTCAGTATCTTCTTTGCCAGTGTACTACCTGACTATTGGATTTTTACGAGGAAAAACTTTACCCCTTCTCAGGGAGCAGTTATCGGTGGAGGCGTTTCTGTCTTGTGCTTTGTCATATTCTATTTGCGATATACCCGCAAAAGGACTGCTGCCATACTTTTGAAATACAAGGGCAACAGCTGGAACAAGCTAATCCCGGTATGGATGATACTATTTCTTCCTTTAATCCTGTTCCTGACAGGGATATGGATAGTGAGAACAATTTTCTAATTAACAACAATATAGCGATGCTTCATGATAGACTATTTATTTTATCGGTTTTATAGATTGTGGCTTTGTTCCTCTTTAGCAGAGGGAGCCGCATTTATGGCTATGCTTCTATTCTCGGTTATCCTAAGTACCAATGTGTTAATTGTGTGGGGAATATTAACTCAATACAACATTGTGGCATATCCTTTTGATGTTCAATATTATATTATTGAGGGTGGCTTAATCGCATGGTTGAGTGGTCGGTTCTTTATCAAGAATAGATATAAAAAGGTTATAGCTAAGTATGATGATGAGAATCCTATGCAACGTAAGGTTGGAATATGGGTACTCGCCATGTATATCATTATCACCTTGATAGTCTTTTTCATAGAGGCATTATATCGGCAAGGAAAAATATAAATAAAGTTATGAGGAAATTATTGGCAAAATATTACAATATAAATTATTACTGCACTTATAAGTTGCTGTTTTTCATTCTTCGTAGGATGATAAATCCTCTCTATTGGCTAAGCCTCTCGAAATGGGAAAACAGCTATATAAAACGGTTGGTTTCGTTTGATAAGAGACAAGAGGCAGCCAGAATGGATAAAGGTACTGATGTTTATATCAGCATGTTGGCACTTAATACCCCATGTATCATCAGTCTTTGGATGCTCTGCCTTGTCGGCTTTGCCTGCACCAAGATTTTCAGGGTAAACATTTTGGCTATCATTTTTGGAAACGAGGTTCTTTTTATTTCATTTCTTATAGTCACCGGGGTGCTCGGATATTATATCAATGAAATATTCTTATTCAAGAAGGACAAATACAGGAAATATTTCACCGAGTTTGAGAAAAAGAAAAGGTATCTGCTCTACTACGGCATCTATGTCGTTTCTACGGTTATGCAAGTGGCGACTTTTTATCTGTTACTTAATAACGCATGATGGAAAAATAATATATCAAATATGGAACAACGGATTACATCATTAGAAACAATAACTTCTTTGATAAGCAAAGGTTTGGATGAGGTCAATCATTCAAACAAAGGGCATTTATCTTTGCCCACAAGACGTGCGATATTACAAGCTATCAATGAACCACTTGTCATTGGAAGAGTAAGTATCTTATGCGCATTGAAAGTATATCCGATATGGAATGACTTTTTCAGGAATGATACGGAAATAATCGGACTGATAGAAAAAACGGAGAAATATCTGCTTGGACAAACGAGTAAAAAGGATTTGTTGAACGATGCCGACCATTTGGACATGTTTGCTGATGATTACATCGAAGATGATATGACAGCCTCGTTTGCAGCCAAGGTTGCTGTTCATGCAGCCTATGATGCCGGTTCAGATGCAAACAGTATTATCAGTGATTACGATTCCGATGAAGAAGTAGAAGACCCGTATGAATGGGATACGGCTTTCCTTGCAAGTTTAGTATATAATGGCGGTATTGTCGATTTAGATTTTATTAATGACGAGCGTAATAAAGAGTTTTGGAGCTGGTATCTTACCGATTGTATCAAAACTGCTTGTTCAGATGACAGGCTGCCATATCCCGCTTCAACAAGCAAAGTAACACCGTCTGCCAAATACATTCCTTATCGTACACAACTAAATCTTTGGAAAGATGATGAAAAATGCTGTGCTTATGTAAACAGCATCAAGGAAATTTTGGCTAAAATGGTGGCTTATGCCCAGTGGAGTAAATGTGATTTTTACTGTTATACCGTTGAAAACACATCTTATACTAAGATTTACTATTACAGGGGAAACGAGCCAGTTCAATTTCGTCTTGGTATTAATGTTACAATACACCTTTCAGGAAAAATAGAAAAACTCAAAGACCTGATGTATTCCTTATGCCCGCAAGAGGGGGCTTTCTATCTATGTAAAATAACAATAGACAAAGGCAATAATATGGATATAAGATTTGGTTACGATACGAGATATGAAGAACTGAAAAAGGTATTCCGCGATAGTGATTTTAGCGAAGATTTCAGTAAATATCCACGGGCGGAAAAGTTCATTCCTGATTGGTTGGCGGATATACTGAAAAGGAAAAGAATAAGTTTCTAACCAACTTGGTAGCTTTAAAAGAATATTTTATACATAATAATATTGTAAATATGGCAACAGGATTTAGACCTAAAAGTGAACGAATAATAGAGTTAGCCGGATATTCTTCCGAAGAACTGATGCTTCTTGCTATTGAAGCATCCAAACATCTCGGTTGGCAAGCGGGTAATATAAAAAGTGAAGAAGCTGAATTTTATACATCTGCAAGTTTGAGATCGTGGCAAGAAAAGGTAGTTCTTTCTGTAATAGACGGGAAAGACGGACAGCTTCTCGCTACAAGTGTATGTACATCCATGCAGCTCTTTGACTGGGGAAAGAACAAGCAGAACTTTGACAAACTCATAGCAGCCATGCAACAGGTGCAAAACAGTCACAATATGCCTTCAAATGTATCCAAGGCCGTAGACAACACCGCATGTGCATATACCTTAGAAGAGCAGAATACCGTACTTTCTCATATCCGTCATTTCTATGGTGGTATTAAAGGTATCACCAAAAGCATTGTCTCACCGTCTGGAGTGGAAATTCTCATCATCGAACCAACAAGCAGATTCGACTGCTATACACTGGTCACCTGTGGAGTAGGAGCTTCTGTTATACCAGTGCCGGATAAGGAAATTCCTTCGAGGTGTGAGTTTTGTATGTGTATGCCTCCAACATGGAATACGGAAGATACGTGGCCAACTGATTGGCTTCTGCGATGCGCATCATGGCTTCAGCAGGGAAATACATGGATCACGTGTGGACACTCACTATCCGATGGTACACCGTTACATGATGATACCTCCATGACATCCCTCCTGCTCACCATTCCTAAAGAACGGGATAGCGGGGCGGAAAACTGCCAACTACCCAATGGAGATTCGGTAGCCATTTATCAACTGATTCCCGTATATACAGAAGAAGTGTTATTCAAACAGGTCAATGGTATCATGCCTCTTTTGGATAAGATGAAAGACGTATCATACATTGTTGATACAGACAGAGAAAACACATGTAGAGATTTCTCTGCTTTTGAAGAAAATAAGGAGGCTTCTATGAGTATGGACGAAAAAGCGAATGCATCCTTGCGATCGCTTTTGACAATCCGTAAAGGGAATATAGCAACGCCTCTGCTTACCTATATCAATGTCGCCTTATTTGTAATCATGGCAATATGTGGAGTAAGCCTGATAGCCCCTACGGGAATATCCATCATAAAATGGGGTGCAGATTTCGGTCCTCTTACACTTACCGGTGATTGGTGGAGAACCGTTACTTGCAATTTCATCCATATAGGAGTGATTCATATACTTATGAATATGTACGCATTACTGTATATCGGGGTATTTCTGGAACAGCTTATCGGTGGAAGAAGGCTTATAAGTGCTTATCTTCTGACAGGATTGTTTTCGGCTCTTGCCAGCCTGACCATACATCCGGAAATCATAAGTGCCGGGGCTTCCGGTTCAATATTCGGACTTTATGGCATATTTCTTTCCTATCTGATATTTCATCACAAGATAGAAAAAGGACAACGTAAATCCCTGTTGTACAGTATCGGTTTCTTTGTTTTCTATAACCTTACATCCGGTATAAGGGTGGAAAACATAGACAATGCCGCCCATATTGGTGGACTTATATCCGGAGTCGTATTAGGTATCCTATATCTGCTGACCGACCGATATGCGGTGAAAAAGTCTTCACCCCTTTGTATCTCACTCACAGAAATTTCTTTTGTGTTAATCTTCGCTTTTCTTTTTGCGGGACAGACATCCAACCTGCCAGCAGATTTTGTGGAAATCAGAAAGATGTGGGATAATGGTACACTCGAACAATATGCGCAAAACGCTTTTTTCGAAAGAGATGCCATTGAGGCAGAATCCAATGCTTCCTTCCAGATTCCACAAAATACAACGGATGTTTCTACTTTTACCGGGAGTGAAACCGATTTAGTCAACGGAATGAAAGAATATGTCAATAGCAGTTGTGGCTTCAGTTGCCAATATCCATCAACTTGGAAAACAATAAAAAAGTCTGATACGAAGCAGATACTTCAACTTCAAGGAGATGGTGTCAATAGTTTAACCGTCAGCTACCTTAAAGCACCTTCAGAAGAAGCGATGGAACATATGCATGATCTGTTGACCAAGTCTATGGAGGAATTTCGAGTAGAAAATATAAATATTCATGGAAAAGTATTTGAAAAGGTTTCGGGGAAGATGGAATGTGCAGTAGCAGGTGGTGGAAACATCTATATAAATCAGAATATTGTTATTCATATGAATAAGAAAACATTGGAAAGTTTTATCATTGCTACTACAACGTCTGATGATAGTTCTGAATCTGAAATTTTGAAAATTGTAGAGTCTATAAAAATAAATTAGACAGCCGTAGACGTCCATGAATAGATACTTCAAAACACATACTATCTGGTATATTATTCCCTTATAAAGGATAAGGTAAAAATTTAATTCTATTTCCAGACACGGAAATATTTCCGGCGAAAAGCGGAAGTCGTTACCATATCATGGCGGTTATCTTTGTGAAATTTCAGATGGGATACATCATGGATTTATAATAAACACATTATTATGGAAACAAAATTTATCGAACAACTGGTGACAACCGCACCGGAATCACTGAGAGAAATAACCCATACGCTCCGTGTGGATGTGGAGGCGCTGTTAAAGGCAAAAAGTACAAAAAAATTTCTTGTGCTGGAACCTTACTCCCATAACACGGAGCTGTGCCGCCATATCCTGCGGCAGATGGAATAACTGCCCGAACTTCCTTCGGTATCATGCAGGGAGGTATGAAGTGAACCCAGAAAGTTGGATATAAATCAATTTCATTATGTCTAACAAACGAAAGAAGTACGAGAAACATCCTTATTCTGTGCGGTTACAAGTAGTAGCCAAAGTTTTGTGTGAGCATTTGCCTTTACGTACAACAGGTAAAATGTTTGATGTAAATCCACGTCAAGTCAAATATTGGGTTTCTTTATACTCCCGTTATGGAGAAGAGGGATTGCGTATGCAACATAGATACTATCCTGTTGATTTTAAGTATAAAGTACTCCAAGATGTATTTGAAAATCATTTATCTTTGCAAGAAGCTGCCTTAAAATATGGTATCCCCAGCCCAAGTACCGTATTAATGTGGCAACGTAAGTATAAGAATGTAGGCTTATCCGGTCTTCATGGAGGTAGCCGACTATGGTCTGAAGATATGATAACAAAAGAAAATGATCTTTTTAAAGAACCAGAAGAGTTTGTAGATCCTAAACCAAAAGATAATAAGGATTTACTTAAGGAAATAGAACTCCTTAAAGCAGAAAACGCATACCTAAAAAAATTGAGAGCCTTAGTTCAGGAACGCATTGCCCGAGAAAGCAAGAAAGGGTTGCCGCCATCCAAGAATTAAGGCATGAATTTAAGTTTTCTGTTTTATTGAAAGCTTCCGGGATGGCTAAAAGTACATATCATTATTACATTCAGAAATTTTCCCTTCCAGATAAATATCAAGAAGAGAAAAAAATGATATGTCAAATATTTCATGAGAATCATGGTAGGTATGGATATAGGCGTATCACTCTGGGACTAAACCAAAGAGGATATAACCTGAATCACAAAACGGTTCTAAAACTAATGAACCAATGCGACTTAAAATGTATGGTCAGAAGAAAGAAATATAATACTTATAGAGGAACAGTTGGTAAAGTGGCTCCTAATATATTGGAACGTGACTTCTCTACGACCGCTCTTAATCAGAAATGGGTAACAGATGTCAGCGAGTTCTCTCTTTTTGGTTCAAAAAGGTATTTATCTCCCATCATGGATTTGTATAATCGAGAGATTATCAGTTTTACAATAACTGAAAGTCCCAATTTATCTATGGTTACGGATATGTTAAAAAAGGCTTTTACTCTCTTGCCTGATGACGTAGACTTAATTATTCACTCTGATCAAGGTTGGCATTATCAGCATCCAACATATCAACAGATGCTCAGAAAAAAAGGAATAGTACAGAGTATGTCAAGAAAGGGAAACTGTTTGGATAATGCAGTAATAGAGAACTTCTTCGGACTATTAAAATCTGAATTACTATATTTGCGGGAGTTTGAGAATATGGAACAATTTGTTCACGAACTAAATGAGTATATATACTATTACAATAATTATAGAATTAAAACGGGATTAGGAGGATTGAGCCCCATACAATTTAGAACTCAATCCACTAATCCTATTTATTAACCGTCCAACTTTCTGGGTTCACTTCACACCGTGAGAGGAAGATTTTCATCTAAACCGTAGGCTCGGACTTGAACAGGCTAAATACGGAACTTACCTTTGTCAATGCTTCATATTAAGTTTTGGATTTTATATTAAGTATTTTGTATTCAAAGTTTTAAGTCTTTGATGGCTATAATATAATCTTCATTTCCATATTTACTTTCT
The DNA here is from genome assembly GCA_023399465.1 of Pseudomonadota bacterium. Taxonomy (GTDB): domain Bacteria; phylum Pseudomonadota; class Alphaproteobacteria; order Rhizobiales; family Rhizobiaceae; genus Ferirhizobium. Next base: position 654 of record JAEWPB010000168.1, on the reverse strand, counting down.
TTAAAATTAAAATGTTTTGCAAAAGCACTACTATTTTCATTGGTACATTCAAGGCTAATATATTCAAAGTCATATTTAAGAGCGATCCCTTTTAGAAAACTTATAAAATGCGTTCCATTTCCTTTTCGGGTTTTCTGGAATCCTAAACGTGCTATAACTATTGTATTAGCAGGCCAACGGGGTGTTTGTGAATAATAAAATCTAAGGTATATGTCAAACTTGATTCTTCTACGAGTCATAATATTAGTGCCTCCGCTAAACGTTCTATATGCTGGAAGAACTTTGTATCTAAAACGACCCATTAAATATTCATTAAGTTCTATGCATATAGCATTGATGTTTCTATCCTCTGATTCATTAAGTTCCATATATTCTATTTTATAGTTTCAATTCTTTCATAAAGATACACCAACTTTGTTTCATAAGAAATATTTATTGTATTATTATGCTATGGCAACTTGTTCTTTGCCATAGCATATACTATTCTAAATTATATAGTAAGTTCCGACAGACAGCTATTTACTTTCTGCATATCCTTGAAAATATTCTGATCCAATACCCTTGCATAGTGTTTTGTTACGCTTGTATCTGCATGACCTAACATCTTAGCAACATTCTCCATACTCACGCCATTTGCAAGGCAAATGCTTGTGG
>JAEWPB010000009.1 GCA_023399465.1 Pseudomonadota bacterium | reverse complement strand
ATACGGCAAAAACAGGTTCAGGAAAATCCACGACCTGACAAGATGTCCGTTACATTTCTGTCTGTGCAGTCACGCTGCACAGACAGTTTAGCCCTCGTAGCGACGCAGGACGAGAGACGCGTTGGTGCCGCCAAACCCGAAGGAGTTGGACAGCGCCACGTTGATGTCGCGCTGGCGCGCCTTGTGCGGCACCAGATCGATCGCCGTTTCGCGCTCGGGATTGTCGAGGTTGAGCGTCGGCGGCGCGATGTTGTCGCGAATCGCGAGCGTCGCGAAGATCGCCTCGATCGCACCGGCAGCGCCGAGAAGATGACCGGTTGCCGACTTCGTCGACGACATCGAGATCTTCGAGGCGGCAGCGCCGACCAGACGCTCGACTGCGCCGAGTTCGATCGTGTCGGCCATGGTGGAGGTGCCGTGCGCATTGATGTAGTCGACATCAGCTGCCTGGAGCCCGGCCCGCTTCAGGGCAGCGGTCATGCAGCGGAACGCGCCCTCGCCGTCTTCCGACGGCGCAGTGATATGATAGGCGTCGCCCGAAAGGCCGTAACCGACCACTTCGGCATAGATCTTGGCACCGCGAGCCTTCGCGTGCTCAAGCTCTTCGAGAACCACGATGCCCGCACCTTCGCCCATGACGAAACCGTCGCGGTCGCGATCATAGGGGCGCGAAGCCTTCTGCGGATCGTCGTTGTTCTGGGTCGAGAGCGCCTTGCAGGCGGCAAAGCCGGCCAGCGAAATTCGGCTGATCGGAGATTCGGTACCGCCGGCCACCATCACATCGGCATCGCCGAGCGCGATCAGGCGCGCTGCGTCGCCGATGGCGTGGGCGCCGGTCGAACAGGCCGTAACTACCGAGTGGTTCGGCCCGCGCAGCTTGTGGCGGATCGACACCTGGCCGGACACGAGATTGATCAGACGGCCCGGAATGAAGAATGGTGAAATGCGGCGCGGACCCTTGTCGCGCAGCGTATAGCCGGCCTCGACAATGCCTTCGATGCCGCCGATGCCGGAACCGATCAGAACGCCCGTGGCGATCTGGTCCTCGTCGCTCTCGGGATGCCAGTTCGCATCGGCGAGCGCCATGTCCGCGGCAGCCATGCCGTAGACGATAAACGGATCGACCTTGCGCTGTTCCTTCGGCTCCATCCAGTCGTCGGCATTGTAGGTGCCGTCGGTGCCGTCGCCGACCGGAATGCGGCAGGCGATCTTCGCAGGAAGATCTTCGACTTCAAATTCGGTGATAAGGCGCGCGCCATTCTGACCCGCGAGAAGCCTGGACCAGGTGACTTCAGTGCCACATCCCAGAGGAGATACCATGCCGGTACCGGTGATAACGACACGTCTCATCGTCCGTAATCCACCCCGTAAAATTCAGTCGATATCATTATAGGACAAAAACAGCCCGGTGACCCGGGCTGCAAGTGAGCGAGCCGTAATCGGCCCGCCCGGATACATTCGATCAGGCCTGAGCCTTTTCGATGAACTTGACGGCGTCGCCGACGGTCAGGATCGAATCCGCGGCGTCATCCGGGATTTCAACGCCGAATTCTTCTTCGAAAGCCATGACCAGCTCAACGGTGTCGAGCGAGTCCGCGCCCAGATCGTCGATGAAGCTTGCGCCTTCAACAACCTTGTCGGCGTCAACGCCAAGATGATCAACAACAATTTTCTTTACGCGTTCTGCGATATCGCTCATGTCGGTATCCTCGACCTTTTGTCTCATCAGAATGTCGTTATGACATTCGTACCTGTTTCAAATCCACAGCGCCCGTCTATTGCAAGCACCGCGGCAAACCGTTTACCCGGACATCACACACAACCACGCCATGCACACGCACAACGGTCGCCTACGTATCGGGACGACTGTTCACAGTCATGGCCCGCTTAACATGCTTTATGTCCGGCGCAAAGCCACAAAATAGCGGCTTTCCGTTTGGTCAACATGCAATTAACGGCAAAATACCGTATTGCAGCAACCGCGATCAGATCATCGCCATGCCGCCGTTGACGTGAATGGTCTGGCCGGTGATGTAGGCTGCCTCGTTCGAAGCGAGATAGGTAACGGCAGAAGCGACTTCGGCACCCGTGCCCATGCGCTTCATCGGGATCGCGCCCATGATCGCTTCCTTCTGCTTGTCGTTGAGCTTGCCGGTCATCGCCGATTCGATGAAGCCCGGCGCGACGCAGTTCACGGTCACGTTGCGCGTGGCGATTTCCTGGGCCAGCGACTTCGAGAAGCCGATCATGCCCGCCTTGGAGGCGCAGTAGTTGGCCTGCCCCGGATTGCCGGTAACGCCCACGATCGAAGTGATGTTGATGATGCGGCCGAAGCGGCGACGCATCATCGGATGGGTAAGGGTGCGCGTCAGGCGGAAGACCGCCGTCAGGTTGACTTCCAGGACCGAGTCCCAATCCTGATCGCTCATGCGCACGAACAGTCCGTCCTTGGTGATGCCCGCATTGTTGACGAGAATGTCGACGCCGCCAAGTTCCTCTTCGGCACGCTCGCCGAGAGCATTGACCTGATCGCGATCCGCGAGGTTGGCCGGGAAGATCATGGCTCGATCGCCAAGTTCCGCCGCCAGCGCCTCGAGCTTCTCCGCACGCGTACCGTGCAGACCGACGATCGCGCCCTGCGCATGCAGCATCCGCGCGATCTCTTCACCGATCCCACCGGTTGCGCCGGTTACCAGTGCCTTGCGGCCGGTCAGTTCAAACATGTTCGCTCTTCCTTGTTCCTGGCCCGCGATCTTCCGCCTCGCGATAAGATCACGCGCAAATTCAAAACGCCAGCGTCACCTACCAGAGAATATGCCGGCTTTCCGCTCTCGCGAAGACGCCGGTCAGCCGAGGATGGCGGCAAGCGCCGCATCGACCTCGGCAGGCGTACCGACGGCGGTGCTCGACACCGACTTGTCGATCCGGCGGGCAAGGCCGCTCAGCACCTTTCCGGCGCCGACTTCATAGAGGGTCGTGACGTTGTTGGCAGCAAACCATTCTACGGTTTCGCGCCACCGGACCTGGCCGGTCACCTGCTCCACGAGCAGGCGAGCGATCTCGTCGGCATCGCTGACCGGGGCGGCGCGCACATTGGCGATGACCGGGACCACCGGGTTCTGCTTGGCAACGCCGGCAAGCGCCTCGCGCATGGCGTCGGCAGCCGGCGCCATCAGCGCCGAATGGAACGGCGCGGAAACCGGCAGGAGGATTGCACGCTTGGCGCCCTTGGCAGTCGCAATTTCGGCCGCCTTCTCGACAGCCGCCTTGGCGCCCGAAATGACGATCTGGCCGCCGCCGTTGTCGTTGGCGATCTGGCAGGGACCGACGGCGGAAGCCTCGACGCAGGTCGCCTCGACATCGCCGTGCTCGAGACCGATGATCGCAGCCATCGCGCCGGCACCGACCGGAACCGCGGCCTGCATCGCGTTGCCGCGAATGCGCAGCAGGCGGGCCGTATCGGCAAGCGAGAACATGCCGGCAGCACAGAGCGCCGAATACTCGCCGAGCGAATGGCCGGCCACGTAGGCGACCTTCTCCTTGAGATCGAGGCCCCTGGCCTGCATCGCCCGGACGGCGGCGATCGACACGGCCATCAGCGCCGGCTGGGCGTTCGCCGTCAGCGTCAGCGTCTCTTCAGGACCGTTCCAGATGATGTCGGAGAGCTTCTCGCCAAGCGCGTCGTCCACTTCTTCGAAGACGGTGCGGGCCTCGGCGAAGTTGTCGGCGAGCTCCTTGCCCATGCCGACGGATTGGCTGCCCTGCCCCGGAAATGTGAATGCGATTGTCATTGGAATACGTCCTTTCCGGTCGTTTTTCCCCTTCCATTCACATTCCTGTCACGGGAGTCAATAGTGCGACCACCCTTTCCGCAACTGCGAAAACCATCCTTACATCACTCGCGCAATCGCAAAAGGATTTCTTGCGCTTCCGCAAAACGACCCTAGATTTGCGCCGTCTTCTATATAGCGGGATGCAAATGATGAAATACCACAAGCTGGGTCGCACCGACATTTCGGTCTCCGAAATCTGCCTCGGAACCATGACCTGGGGCAGCCAGAACAGCGAAGCCGAGGCCCACGCCCAGATGGACTATTCCGTCGAACACGGCGTCAACTTCTTCGATACCGCCGAGCTCTATCCGACCACGCCGCTATCGGCGGAAACCTACGGCAAGACAGAGGAATTCATCGGCAACTGGTTCGCCAGCACCGGCAAGCGCGCAGACGTCGTGCTCGCGACCAAGGTCGCCGGCCCCGGCCGTCCCTACATCCGCGACGCGCGCCCGGTCGATGCCGCCGGCATCCGCGAGGCGCTGGATGCAAGCCTGAAGCGGCTGCGCACCGACTACATTGATCTCTATCAGATCCATTGGCCGAACCGGGGACATTTCCACTTCCGCCAGAACTGGGACTACAATCCCTATCGGCAGGATCGCCAGAAGGCTGCCGCCGACATCCTGATGATTCTCGAGACCCTCGACGAACAGGTAAAGGCGGGCAAGATCCGCGCGATCGGCCTCTCGAACGAGACGACCTGGGGTACGCAGAAATACCTGACGCTCGCCGAGACAAGGGGCCTGCCGCGAGTCGCGACCGTCCAGAACGAGTACAATCTTCTCTACCGGCACTACGATCTCGACATGGCCGAACTGTCCCACCATGAGGATGTGAGCCTGCTCGCCTATTCGCCGCTCGCAGCCGGGATCCTCAGCGGCAAGTATCTCGACGGAGCGGTTCCCGTAGGCTCCCGCGCCTCACTCAACCGCAATCTCGGCGGTCGTCTGCAGCCACTGCAGGAGCCGGCGGTCAAGGCCTATCTCGACATCGCGAAGCGTCACGGGTTCGATCTCGCGCAGATGGCGCTCGCCTACTGCCTGACGAAGCCCTTCATGGCCTCGGTGATCATCGGCGCAACGACAATGGATCAGTTGAAGACCGACATCGCCGCCGCCGACGTGACGCTGTCGCCCGAGGTGCTGAAGGAGATCGAGAAGGTCCACCGGCTCTATCCGCTGCCGATGTGAAACGGTCGAAAACGGACCGCCCCTCGCGCCTTCACCCCGGTGGCGCGAGGCTTTTTGCGACACAAGCCTTGCGTTGCCGGCAAAAACCCGTATAAGCACGCTGTTCGCAACACCCGGTCTCCTGGCTGGTGGCTGAACGGAGGGCCGGCTTCGCTGAGGAGCCGTTCGGAACGGCAGCGTTCCAGCCTCCCGTGTCTCCGCTCTCGACCGTCTCGATGGAACGCTTTTCTTGCCGGGCAGTCATGCCCTTTAGGAACAGTCGTTGAGGCTTAGCCGCCGGATCCGGGTGAACGATTAAACGCAAGAAAGGCAAAGTCATCATGGCTCTTTACGAACATGTATTCCTTGCCCGGCAGGATGTGTCCGCACAGCAGGTCGACGCCCTCGTAGAACAGTACAAGGGTGTCATCGAAGCAAACGGCGGCAAGGTCGGGCGTATTGAAAACTGGGGTCTCAAGACCCTCACCTACCGGATCAACAAGAACCGCAAGGCTCACTACGCGCTGATGGACATCGATGCTCCGGCTGCTGCGATCCAGGAAATGGAACGCCAGATGCGCATCAACGAAGACGTTCTTCGCTACATGACGATTGCCGTCGAGAAGCACGAAGAAGGCCCGTCTGCGATGATGCAGAAGCGTGACCGCGACGACCGTCCGCGCGAAGGCCGTGGCCCGCGTGAAGGCGGCTTCGGCGACCGTGGCCCCCGCCCGGATCGTGGCGATCGCGAACCGCGCCGTCCGCGCGAAGACCGTGCATAAGGAGATTTGAGATATGGCTGAAGCATCCTCCGCTCCGGTACGCCGCCCGTTCCATCGCCGTCGCAAGACCTGCCCGTTCTCCGGCGCAAACGCTCCGAAGATCGACTACAAGGACATCCGTCTGCTGCAGCGCTACATTTCCGAGCGCGGCAAGATCGTTCCTTCCCGCATCACGGCCGTTTCCCAGAAGAAGCAGCGCGAACTCGCCAAGGCGATCAAGCGCGCCCGTTTCCTCGGCCTGCTGCCCTACGTCGTTTCCTAATCGGTCGACGGTACAAGATTCGGGGAAGGCAGCCTTGCCTTCCCCTTTCCCTTCCGCGATGGGCGCGGATCGGAGACCCCGGTGCCGCAGGGCTTCGCTTTTGAGCGACGGCTTTCGGTGAAATCCCATGTTGGGGAATGGTTGCTGAATTCAATCAGGAACTTCCTCTAACTGCTTGAACAGCAGGACAGCGACGTGAAATTTTTGGACTCGAAAACGCTCCTGACCGGTTTCCTTGCCGGCATCACCGCCGCCTTCCTGGTGTTGGGCGCGAGCCATCAACTGTCCCTTGCCGCCTTCCTTTATGCCGCCTCCGCGATGCCGGTGCTGATCGTCGGTCTCGGCTGGGGCGTTCCTGCCGCAGTCGTTGCGATCATCACCGCCGCCGTCATTGGCGCCGCGAGCGTTTCGCCGATGTTTGCGCTGTCGATGGTGCTCGTCACGCTGGCGCCGGCCGGCTGGCTCAGCCACCTCGCCAACCTGGCGCGTCCGGCCTCCGAACTCGGCGGCCCCGATCATCTGCTTGCCTGGTACCCGCTTTCCGACATCCTGACACATCTCTGCGCGCTCGTTTCGGCCTCGGTCATCATCATCGGCTACATGGTCGGCTACGGCCCGGAACTGACCGACAATCTGGTCGACGCCATGATTGCCTCGGTGCAGGCCCAGGAGCCGCTTCTTGCGACCGACGCGGCCGCGATCGAGCAGACGAAGCGCCTGATGTTGCTGCTTCTCCCGATGACGCAGGGCGCGCTGTGGGTATTGTTGCTCTTTGCAGCCTATTACCTCGCCGCCCGCATCGTCACGATGTCCGGCCGCAACTTCCGCCCGCGCGAAGACATGCCCTCGACGCTCCGGATGAACCGCAACGCGCTGTTCATCTTCCTCGGCGGCCTGCTCGCCTGCTTCTCCGGCGGCGTGCCGGCGATGATCGGCGCGGTCGTATGCGGCACCTTCGGCGCCGGCTTCCTGCTTGCCGGCTTTGCCGCCATTCACTATCGCACCCGCGGCAAGTCCTGGCGCGTGCCTGCACTGCTCCTGGCCTACCTCGCCGCCACCATGGCGATCCCCGCCTTCTTCATCGTCATCCTTGGCCTCGCCGACACGCGCCGCGCCATCGCGCTGACGCCGGTCAAGAAGTCCGAAGACGCAAATTCAACCAGCATCTGAACTCAAACCCGAAAGGATCAAGAAAATGGAAGTCATTCTTCTCGAGCGCATCACCAAGCTCGGCCAGATGGGCGAAACCGTAAAGGTTCGCGACGGCTTTGCCCGTAACTACCTGCTGCCGCAGGGCAAGGCGCTGCGCGCCAACGCTGCCAACAAGGCTCGTTTCGAAGCCGAGCGCGCAACCCTCGAAGCCCGCAACCTCGAGCGCAAGTCGGAAGCCCAGAAGGTTGCCGACGTTCTCGGCGGCAAGACCTTCGTCGTCGTCCGCTCCGCCGGCGAAACCGGTCAGCTCTACGGTTCGGTCGCAGCCCGCGACATCGTTGAAATCCTCGCTGCCGGCGGCTTCAACATCGGCCGCAACCAGGTTGACCTCAACAACCCGATCAAGACCATCGGCCTGCACGAAGTCACGCTTCACCTGCATTCCGAAGTCACGATCACCGTTCAGCTGAACGTTGCCCGTTCGGCCGACGAAGCCGAGCGTCAGGCCAAGGGCGAGACCCTCACCTCCGCCGACGCCATCTACGGCGTTGACGAAGACGCACTGCGTCCGGAAGATTTCTTCGATCCGGATGCCGACCGCGAAGAAGGCGAAGAAGCCTGATTCACGCGGAGGTCTCCCTCCACATCGAAGCCCGGGTCTGTTGACCCGGGCTTTTTTGTTGGCCGTTTCTGTCGTGACCCGCCACCGGGCCGTCGGGAAAATCGATGCCAGCGGCCGGACTGTTGCAACATCGCCAGTGTCAACCGGCGTTTCGGTTGCCCACACCGGCTGTGGACGAGTGGAACAACGGGCACAGAATCAGATAGTCTGTGTGCGACATGCCCCGTGTGGCCAAACGCTGTTGACCTTCACCCAGCATGGCCGCAAACCGGCAATGAGTGACCGGAATAGAGATTCGAGACGATGAACGACGCTGTACGCAAGATTGCCAATTCCAACCCGGCAGCGCCGCACTACCGCGAGGCGCCGAACAACGTCGAGGCCGAACAGGCATTGCTGGGCGCGATCCTCGTCAACAACGACGCCTATTACCGGGTTTCCGACTTCCTGAAGCCGCCGCACTTCCATGAGCCGCTGCACCGCAAGATCTTCGAGGTCGCGGGCGACATCATCCGCATGGGCCGTACCGCTAACCCGGTGACGATCAAGACCCACCTGCCGGCCGATTCGAAGGTCGGCGACCTCACCGTCGCTCAGTACCTGGCGCGCCTCGCCGCCGAAGCCGTGTCGATCATCAACGCCGAGGACTATGGCCGCGCCATCTACGACTTGGCGCTGCGCCGCTCGCTGATCACCATCGGCGAGGACATGGTCAACATCGCCTTCGACGCGCCGCTCGACATGCCGCCGCAGACCCAGATCGAGGACACCGAACGCCGGCTGTTCGATCTCGCCGAGAACGGTCGCTATGACGGCGGCTTCCAGTCGTTCAACGACGCCGTATCGCAGGCCATCGACATGGCCGGCGCCGCCTTCGAACGTGACGGCAGCCTGTCGGGCATTTCCACCGGCATCCAATCGCTCGATGCCCGCATGGGCGGCCTGCAGCGCTCGGACTTGATCGTACTCGCCGGCCGTCCCGGCATGGGCAAGACCTCGCTTGCCACCAACATCGCCTACAACATTGCTGCCTCCTACGAGCCGGAAATCCAGGCCGACGGATCGAACAAGGCCAAGAACGGCGGCGTTGTCGCCTTCTACTCGCTCGAAATGTCGTCCGAGCAGCTCGCAACCCGTATCATTTCCGAGCAGACGGAAGTCTCCTCGTCGAAGATCCGTCGCGGTGACATCACCGAGGCCGATTTCGAAAAGCTCGTCGCCTGCTCGCAGATGATGCAGAAGGTGCCGCTCTACATCGACCAGACCGGTGGTATCTCGATCGCCCAGCTTTCGGCCCGCGCGCGCCGCCTCAAGCGCCAGCGCGGCCTCGATTGCATCGTGGTCGACTATATCCAGCTCATGACCGGCGCCGGCAAGGGCGACAACCGCGTGCAGGAAATCACCCAGATCACCACCGGCCTGAAGGCGCTCGGCAAGGAACTGAACGTGCCGATCATCGCGCTGTCACAGCTTTCCCGTCAGGTGGAAAACCGCGAGGACAAGCGTCCGCAGCTCTCCGACCTTCGTGAATCGGGTTCGATCGAGCAGGACGCCGACGTCGTGCTCTTCGTGTTTCGCGAGGAATACTACGTCAAGAACCAGGAACCGCGCGACATCAACGATCCGAAGTACCCGGAATGGGAATCGCTGTTCGAGAAGGTGAAGGGCACCGCCGACGTCATCATCGCCAAGCAGCGTCACGGACCGACCGGTACGGTGAAGCTGGCGTTCCAGTCCGAGTTCACCCGCTTTGCGGACCTGGCCGACCCCTCGTTCACCCAGTACGAGGAACACTGAACCGGGTTCCGCACCGCCCGGCGACGGAGCGATGCGGAGTCATTTCAGTACCTTCCGCGCTTCGGCTCACAATCCGATTCCGCGAAGCACCGCGACAGTGGCAACGCCGGCGCCGGCCGCCGGCAGCAGCGGCAGGCGAAATGCGGCAATAGCCGTGACGGCGCAGGCGATCGTTTCCGCCGTGCCGCTCGAAAGCGCAGTGGGCGTCACCACCGCCATCAGGACCGCGGGCGGAACCGCGTTCAAGGCTTTCCGGGCACGGCCCCCAAGCGTGAGATGCCTGACCAGCAACAGCCCGCCGAACCGGGTCGCGATCGTCGCGACCGTCATCGCAAGGATTGCCAGGAGGGCTGCCGGATCGACGCTCACGCCGGTTGCTCCACTTCGTCCGCGCCGAAGGCGGCGACAGCCAGTCCGGCCAGGGCTCCCGCAGCAACATACCAGGCACCCGGCACCATCTGGTGGGTGACGAAAGCCGCGCTGGCGCTCGCTGCTAGAACGAGACCCGTTTCCCTGCCTTTCCAGAAGCCCGTAAGCAGGACTATGAAGACCGCAGGAAATGCGAAATCGAGCCCTGTGATGGCGGGATCGCCGAGGATGGCGCCGAGCATCGCCCCGCAGATGGTGGCGACATTCCAGACCAGATAGATCGGAAAAGCGGCACCCACGTAGAACGCCGGCGTCAGCCGCCCGGACGTTGCCCTGAACTCCGAAAGCGCCCAGGCTTCATCGGTCAGCAGCAGCATGGCGGCATATCTTCGCCACCCCGGAAAGCCGTCGAGCTTCGCCGAAATGGACGCGCTCATCAGCACGTGGCGAAGGTTGACCAGCAAGGCGGCAAAGCCGAGCGCCGTCCAGCTCGCCGGATGGGTCCACAGATCCATCGCCACGAATTGCGAGCCGCCGGCAAATACCAGTGCCGACATCAGGGACGCTTCAAGAGGCGACAGCCCCTTCGACACCGCCACGGCGCCGAAGACGACGCCGATCGGTATCATTGCCACCAGCAGGGGAGCCGCCGCACGCAGGCCGGCAGCGAGCTCCCGCTTTTTCTCTTTCAAGTTCATTGCAGTCTCCTGTTCCGGCGACTGCGATAGTTCCGATGGAGGCTGGCGTATTGAACGAAAGTGACGGGTGGGATCAGCAAAACCCGATTTCGGGATATCGGTTCAGGCGATGCGGAACTGCCCGGGCGTAACCCCGATGCGCGCCTTGAAGTGGCGGGTAAAATGCGCCTGGTCGGCAAAACCGCACGCGAGCGCCACGGACGCGGGGGCCTCGCCCGACCGGAGCAGCCGGCACGCCTCGCGGATGCGAATGTCGGTGAGGTAGGCATGCGGCGTGATATGGAACTCCTTGCGGAATGCGCGGATCAGATGCGCCCGGCTCAGCCCGGCGATGGCCGCCAGTTCCTCGAGCCCGATATCGCTTTCGAAATTGTCGCAAAGATAGTCGCGCGCCTTTCGCACCGCGCCGCGCTCGCGGCTCTCGATCGGGAGGATGATTGCGCTTCCGTATCTGCGGAACATTTCCGCCAGCACGGTAAACATGCCTTCGTCCGCCTCGAGCGCGCCCGCCCTCGCCTCCAGCCGCCTATGGGCGGCGTGAAAGGCAGCGGCAACTTCGGGATCGTTCGGCAGCCGGTTGGAAAAGGAGGGTATGCCGCGAAACGCCCTGCCCGACACGTCTTCGAGCACGCCGCGAAGCAGATCCTCGCCCGGATAGATCATCCGGTAGCGATAGCCGCCGCCGCCTGGCGCGCCGTCATGCACCTCTCCCGGATTGATCAGGTAGAGATTGCCCGGCCCGGTCTGTTCCGTCGTGCCGGCGATGGTGGAAATCTGCGAACCGTTCTCGATCGCTCCGATACTGAACGTATCGTGGGCGTGGGGCGAATATTCGTGGGTAAGGAAAGTGGCGCTCAGGCATTCCATGTCGCCAAATCGCCCGTCCCGCCAGAACCGGGTGGTTTCGGCGTCGGCCAGCGGCATGAACTCGACCGCCTCTTTCTGCGAAACATTGTGCATAGCGAGACCTCGGCCACATGATTAAACCAATCGGCGCTTATCGTCTTGAACAAAAGTGATAGGGTCGCCCTGCCTTTGAGGCATCCTCCCCGGAAGAGAGACAGCATGACAGACCTGGAAGAGACACTGATCGAATTCGATGCGTTCGAAAGCGCGGCCCTGCGCCTGACCGTCGACCTTGGCGCAGTTGTGGACAACTGGCGCACGATGGCGCGCCTTTCCGGCAAGGCCCGCACCGCCGCTGTGGTCAAGGCCGATGCCTATGGCCTCGGCATCGAGGATGTCGGACAGGCGCTCTACCAGGCCGGTGCCCGCGACTTCTTCGTCGCCACCCCCTCCGAAGGCGTATCTCTTCGCCCCTACGCCCCGGAAGCGCGGATCTTCGTGCTCTCGGGCATCTGGCCGGGACAGGAGCCGCACTTCTTCGGCTACGACCTCGTGCCTGTCATCGCGTCCGAACAGCAACTCGCTTTCTGGACGGGCTGCGTTGCCGATCACGGCGATCATCCCTGCGCCCTGCAGGTCGATACAGGCTTCAACCGGCTGGGGCTGGCGCTCGAGGATGCGCTGGAACTGGCCGACGACACCTCGCGCCCTGCCAGCCTGTCGCCGGTGCTCGTCCTCAGCCATCTCGCCTGCGCAGACGATCCGATGTCGCCGATGAACCGGCTGCAACTCGAGTCATTCCGCAAGGTTAGCGCGGCCTTTGAAGGTATCGAATCAAGCCTCTCGGCCTCTGCCGGGATCCTGCTCGGCTCCGCCTACCATTTCGACCTCACCCGGCCGGGCATCAGCCTCTATGGCAGCCGCGCCTCGAGCATCGATACGCCCGCGATGCGCACCGTCGCCACCGCGGAAGCGCGCGTCCTGCAGGTCCGCGACGCCAGGGCCGGCGAGACCGTCGGTTACGGCGGCATGCACAAGGTGGCGCGCGACAGCCGCCTTGCCATTGCCTCGGTCGGCTATGCCGACGGCTATATGCGCAATCTCTCGGGTGCCGGTGTTGCCTTGCGCGATACGGGTATCGCCGGCGGCTTCGGACATGTCGCCGGCCATCTGGTGCCGATCGCCGGGCGGGTGACCATGGACCTGACCATCTTCGACATCACCGACCTGCCGGGAAATGCCGTTCGTGCGGGCGATTACATCCAGCTCTTCGGCCCCGACCTCAGCGTCGACGACGTCGCGAAAGCGGCAGGCACCATCGGCTACGAAATGCTGACAAGCCTCGGCCTGCGCTACGAGCGGCAGATCCTGCCGGTCGAAGCCTGACGGGGTAGCCTCGCCATACAGCCACCCGCACTTGCCTTTGCCGACGTCAGGCATCTACTTGATGCAGGCATGATTCTCTTCGTGACTGCGAACGGCAACATCCACCCATATCCGACAGCGACTGGAACCACATTCTGATGGCGAAAGCCCGTACCCAATTCACCTGCCAGAACTGCGGCACCGTCCATAGCCGGTGGGCCGGCAAGTGCGACGGCTGCGGCGAGTGGAACACCATCGTCGAGGAAGATCCGATGGGCGGCATCGGCAGCGGCCCCGGCAAGACACCGAAGAAGGGTCGCCCGGTGACGCTGACCTCGCTTTCCGGCGAGATCGAGGAAGCGCCGCGCATCCAGACCGGCATATCCGAACTCGACCGGGTGACCGGCGGCGGTTTCGTCCGCGGCTCGGCGGTTCTCGTCGGCGGCGACCCCGGCATCGGCAAGTCGACGCTCCTGATGCAGGCGGCGGCCGCCCTCTCCCGCCGCGGCCACCGCATTATCTACGTCTCCGGCGAAGAAGCCGTCGCACAGGTGCGACTGCGCGCCCAGCGTCTCGATGCGGCATCCACCGACGTGCTGCTGGCCGCCGAGACCAACGTCGAGGACATCCTCGCCACCCTTTCCGAAGGCAAGCGGCCCGACCTCGTCATCATCGACTCCATCCAGACGCTGTGGAGCGATACCGCGGACTCCGCACCCGGCACGGTCACGCAGGTACGCACCGGCGTGCAGGCAATGATCCGTTTCGCCAAGCAGACCGGCGCCGCCATGGTGCTCGTCGGTCACGTCACCAAGGAAGGCCAGATCGCCGGTCCGCGCGTGGTCGAGCACATGGTCGACGCGGTCCTCTATTTCGAAGGCGACCGCGGCCACCATTACCGCATCCTCAGGACGGTCAAGAACCGCTTCGGGCCGACCGACGAGATCGGCGTGTTCGAAATGTCCGACCGGGGTTTGCGCGAAGTTGCCAATCCTTCCGAGCTCTTCCTCGGCGAGCGCAATGCAAAAGCCCCCGGCGCCGCGGTTTTCGCCGGCATGGAAGGTACCCGACCAATCCTTGTCGAAGTGCAGGCGCTGGTCGCCGCGACGTCGCTGGGCACCCCTCGCCGCGCCGTCATCGGCTGGGACTCCGCCCGGCTGTCGATGATCCTCGCCGTGCTCGAAGCCCATTGCGGCGTCAGGCTCGGTCAGCATGACGTCTATCTCAACATCGCCGGCGGCTATCGTATATCCGAGCCCGCAGCCGACCTTGCCGTCGCCTCTGCACTGGTTTCATCGCTTGCCGGTCTTGCCCTTCCCGCCGATTGCGTCTATTTCGGCGAAGTCAGCCTGTCCGGCGCTATCCGGCCGGTTGCGCACACCGCCCAGCGCCTCAAGGAAGCCGAAAAGCTAGGATTTTCTGCCGCCCTTCTGCCCACGGCCTCTGCCGATCTTCCCAAGGGAAGCGGCGGCCGCTGGAACGAAATCGAGAGCCTGCCGGATCTGGTGGCGCGTATCGCCGGGTCCAAGGGCGCGCTGAAGCAGGCGGAACAAGAGAACTGATGCCGGGACGGAGCCCGGCGGTGACTGGAAACGGACAATAAAGGCACGTCGGCCTTCTCATCTCGGCAGGCCGGATTTGGAGTGGAAATAAATGCCCATTACGATTTTTGACGGTGTTGTTATTGGTATCGTGCTGTTCTCCGCCGTCCTCGCCATGGTGCGCGGGTTCTCGCGGGAAATTCTCTCCATCGCCAGTTGGGGTGGGTCGGCTGCCGCCGCCTACTACCTCTATCCGGTGCTGCTGCCCTACGCCAAGGGTTACACCGACGACGACCGGATCGCCATCGCCGGCTCCGTCGCCGTGGTCTTCATCATCTCGCTGATCGTTATTTCCTTCATCACCATGAAGATCGCCGACTTCATCATCGACAGCCGGATCGGCGCGCTCGACCGCACCCTGGGCTTTCTGTTCGGGGCCGCGCGCGGTATCCTGCTTCTGGTGGTGGCCGTTGCCTTCTGGAACTGGCTGGTCGATGTCTCGCATCGTCCGGACTGGGTCAACAATGCGAAATCCAAGCCCTTCCTCGATGCGCTTGTCGTGAAGCTCGAGGGCGTTCTGCCGGAGGATATCGAGCCGCAGATCCGCGCCCGCATTCTCGGCAAGCAGGCACCGGAAGGCACCGCCCCCGACGCGGCCGAGCCGGCGCCGTCGGACGAAGCCCCGGCCACCAACGGCTGACGGCGGCTTCGCGGCTTGATCGGAGGACAGGCTGTCAGGATCTGGGGGGACAAGAACTACCTGCCGTTCCGGTTATGCCGGAGCGGCTTTCGCATTCGCATTTTCGCGTAACCGTTCTGGAAAGAGCAAAGGCCAGTAGCAATGAACCAGTCACAATCGTTCCGGCTAAACGATGAGATCGATGGGGATACCCTGCACGAGGAATGCGGGGTGTTCGGCATTCTGGGACATCCCGACGCCGCAACCCTGACCGCGCTCGGCCTTCACGCCCTGCAGCATCGTGGCCAGGAAGCCGCAGGCATTGTCTCTTTCGACGGCAAGCAGTTCCACACCGAAAAGCACATGGGCCTGGTCGGCGATCACTACACCGATCCGGCAACGCTCGCGAAGCTCCCGGGCTCCGTCGCCATCGGCCACACCCGCTACTCGACAACAGGCGAAGTCGCGCTGCGCAATGTTCAGCCGCTGTTTGCCGAACTCGAGGAAGGCGGCATCGCCATCGCCCATAACGGCAACTTCACCAACGGCCTGACGCTTCGTCGCCAGATCATCGCGACGGGCGCGATCTGTCAGTCGACGTCCGACACAGAAGTGGTGCTGCACCTGATCGCCCGTTCGCGCCACAGCGCCACCTCCGACCGCTTCATCGACGCCATCCGCCAGATGGAAGGCGGCTACTCGATGCTGGCCATGACCCGCACCAAGCTGATCGCCGCCCGCGATCCGATCGGCATCCGCCCGCTGGTCATGGGCGAACTCGACGGCAAGCCGATCTTCTGCTCGGAAACCTGTGCCCTCGACATCATCGGCGCCAAGTTCGTGCGCGACGTCGAGAATGGTGAAGTGATCATCTGCGAACTGCAGCCGGACGGCTCGGTCAGCATCGATGCCCGCAAGCCCGCCAAGCCGCAGCCTGAGCGCCTCTGCCTGTTCGAATACGTCTATTTCGCCCGCCCGGACTCGGTCGTCGGCGGCCGCAACGTCTACGTGACCCGCAAGAACATGGGCCAGAACCTCGCGCTCGAGGCACCTGTTGAGGCCGATGTCGTCGTCCCGGTTCCGGATGGCGGCACGCCCGCCGCACTTGGCTACGCCCAGGCCAGCGGCATCCCGTTCGAATACGGGATCATCCGCAATCACTATGTCGGCCGTACCTTCATCGAGCCGACCCAGCAGATCCGCGCCTTCGGCGTCAAGCTCAAGCACTCCGCCAACCGGGCGATGATCGAAGGCAAGCGCGTCGTGCTGGTCGACGATTCGATCGTGCGCGGTACG
Source organism: Pseudomonadota bacterium (assembly GCA_023399465.1). Lineage (GTDB taxonomy): Bacteria > Pseudomonadota > Alphaproteobacteria > Rhizobiales > Rhizobiaceae > Ferirhizobium. The sequence continues at coordinate 15,542 of JAEWPB010000009.1, read as the reverse complement.
ACCTCGGTCAAGATCGTGCAGATGATCCGCGATGCCGGCGCCCGCGAGGTGCATATCCGCGTCGCGAGCCCGATGATCTACTATCCCGATTTCTACGGCATCGACACGCCCGACCGCGACAAGCTGCTGGCCAACCAGTATGCCGACGTCGAGGCGATGGCGAAGTATATCGGCGTCGATTCGCTCGCCTTCCTGTCGATCGACGGTCTCTACAAGGCGGTCGGCGGCAAGCCGCGCAATGCGGATGCGCCAGAGTTTACCGACCATTACTTCACCGGCGATTACCCGACCCGCCTTCTCGACAAGGAAGGCGAGAACGTGGGCCGCAAGGTTTCGCTGATGGCCAGCAAGGGCTGATACCTTTCAGCACCATGACGGGGACCGGGGCAGACCCGGTCCTCATCCGGCGCCGCGGGCGCGACGATTTGCACGCGAATACTCTGGCGGCGTGATATTGCACCGGCCCATCGGGGGCGGCTATAGAAAGCGCCAACGAACGGGGAATGACGGCAGACGCCTCCCCCGCACATCACACACGGGGAATTGGAACATGAGCGTCAATCTCGAGGGCCGGATCGCAGTCGTCACCGGCGCATCGCGCGGTATCGGCTATTTCACCGCCCTGGAACTGGCCAAGGCCGGCGCCCATGTCATCGCCTGCGCCCGCACGGTCGGCGGCCTCGAGGAACTCGACGACGCCATCAAGGCGGTCGGCGGCTCGGCGACACTCGTTCCCTTTGACCTTGCAGACATGAAGGCAATCGATGCGCTCGGCGCAGCGATCGCGGAACGCTGGGGCAAGCTCGACATCCTCGTTGCCAATGCCGGCGTTCTCGGCACCATCTCGCCGATCGGCCATACCGAGGCCAAGGTCTTCGAAAAGGTGATGAACATCAACGTCGTCGCGACGTGGCGGCTGATCCGTTCGCTCGAACCGCTCCTGCTCAAGTCCGATGCCGGCCGCGCCATCATCCTGTCTTCGGGCGTTGCCCATAACATCCGGCCGTTCTGGGGCACCTATGCCGCATCCAAGGCAGCCGTCGAAGCGCTGGCGCGCACCTGGGCCGCGGAGACCCAGCGGACGACGAACCTGCGCATCAACAGCGTCAATCCCGGGGCAACCCGTACCGCCATGCGCGCGCAGGCAATGCCGGGCGAAGACCCGAACGACCTGCCGCATCCCTCCGAAGTCGCCGCCAAGCTGCTGCCGCTGCTCGCGCCGGAGATGACCGAAACCGGGAAACTCTTCAATGTCCGCGAAGGCCGGATGCTGGAGTACAGGCTGCCCGAATAAGGCGCGCGTGCACTCGCACGCCCCCTTGACCGCAATCATCAAGCGCGCAATAAAGCACGCTATGAAGACGCCGCTTTGCATTTGCTGCATTATTATTCGCTAGTGGTAACGCTGGCCCGGCCGTTTTCGTCTCCTGAAAAGTCCAAGATGACAAACGACCCGGCCTCGCCGGACACCTGCACTTGGGAGAATTTCGGATGGGCCAGACCCAGACATTGAAGCTTTACAACACGCTGACGCGCGAAAAGGTCGAGTTCCAGCCGATCGACCGCGATAATGTCCGCATGTATGTTTGCGGCCCTACGGTCTATGATTTCGCCCATATCGGCAATGCGCGGCCGGTCATTGTTTTCGACGTGCTCTACCGCCTGCTCGCCCATGTCTATGGCGCAGACAAGGTGACCTATGTGCGCAACATCACCGACGTCGATGACAAGATCAACGCACGGGCGCTGCGCGACTACCCGACGCTGGCGCTGAACGACGCGATCCGCGCCGTCACCGAGAAGACCGAAAGGCAATTCCTCGAGGATGCCAAGGCGCTCGGCTGCCTCGATCCGACCGTACAGCCGCGGGCGACCGACAACATCACCCAGATGATCGAGATCATCGAGAAGCTGATTGCCAAGGGCCACGCCTATCAGGCCGCCGGCGAAGTGCTGTTCGACACGAAGTCGATGGCCGACTACGGACAGCTGTCGCGCCGCAACCTCGATGAGCAGCAAGCCGGCGCCCGCATTGCCGTCGATGCCCACAAGAAGAACCCGGGCGACTTCGTATTATGGAAACTGTCGACAGAGAACGAGCCGGGGTGGGACAGCCCCTGGGGCCGCGGCCGTCCCGGCTGGCACATCGAGTGCTCGGCGATGAGCGGACGCTATCTCGGCGAAACCTTCGACATCCACGGCGGCGGCCTGGACCTGATCTTCCCGCACCACGAGAACGAGATCGCCCAGTCGCGTTGCGCACACGGAACCAACGTGATGGCCAACGTCTGGATGCACAACGGCTTCCTGCAGGTCGAAGGCCGCAAGATGTCGAAGTCGGAAGGCAATTTTGTTACCATCTATGAACTGCTGCACACCGAGAAGTTCGGCGGGCGCAAGTGGCCGGGAGAAGTGCTGCGCCTCGCGATGCTGATGACGCATTATCGCGAACCGATCGACTTTTCCGTCAAGCGGCTCGAAGAGGCCGAGCGCACTCTGGCGAAATGGCCGGTTCCGAGCGGTGTGATGGGAGAAGCCGACCCCGCCGTGGTTGCAGCGCTCGCAGATGACCTCAACACGGTCGCGGCGATCCAGGCGGTTCACGCGCTGGCCCACAAGGCCGCCAATGATCCGGCCCTTATGCCGGCTTATTCGGCAAGCGTCGCCCTGCTCGGCATCGTGCCGGAACAGATCGAGCTCGATGAGGCCGTGGTTCGGGAAGTCGACGCCCGCGTGCGCCACCGCCTCGAACTCATCAAGGCGAAGAACTTCGCCGAGGCCGACAAGATCCGCGACGATCTCGTCGCCCGCGGGATCCAGTTGAAGGACGGCAAGGATCCGGCGACCGGCGAGCGCATCACCACCTGGGAGGTGAAGCGGTGAGCATTCGGCCACTCCCTGTCGGACGGGCACGTTTTCCGGTGACAGGGATGGCCGGCGCAATCCGCATGAAGGAGGAGTTCGTACGATGACCAGTTATACCGGCGGCTGCCAGTGCGGTGCAATCAGGTTCCGGGTGGAAGGTACGCTCGGTGACTGTTCCATCTGCCATTGCCGCATGTGCCAGAAGGCGTTCGGCGCCTACTACGCGCCACTGGTCTCGACCCGCGGCGCCGTACTCAGCTGGACGCGCGGCGAGCGCAAGACTTTCCGCTCCTCCAATTTCGCGCTTCGCGGCTTCTGCGCCGAGTGCGGAACTCCGCTTACCTACGAAGCGCCGGACGGCATTGCCATTGCCGCCGGTGCCTTCGATGAACCGGGTCTGCTTCCTCCATGGGTGCAATACGGCACCGAATCGAAGATTGCTTTCGTCGACGGCCTGCACACCCTCCCCGGCCATACGACCGAAGAGGATGCCGAACAGGCACCGTTCGTCCTCGACGTCATTTCCTACCAGCATCCAGACCACGACACGTCAACCTGGCCACGGGAGGTCTCACCATGACTGACGCCCTTCGAACTGGCGGCTGCCAATGCGGCGCCGTACGTTTTCGCATTCACGGCGATCTCGGCCGTCCTTCGATCTGCCATTGCCGCATGTGCCAGAAAGCCTTCGGCGGCTTCTTCGGGCCGCTGGTGACCGCGCCCGATGGTGGTGTCGAATGGACCCGCGGCGAGCCGAGCTACTTCCAGTCCTCGGTCAACATCAGCCGCGGCTTCTGCAACCATTGCGGCACGCCGCTGAGCTACCGTCATCCCGGCGGCCTCGAACTGTCGATCGGCTCGTTCGACGACCGTTCGGATCTGGAGCCGCAGATCCAGGTCAATTTCGCTTCCCGCCTGCCGTGGGTGGAAACCATATTCACCCGCCCCCCGGTGCATGACGATCCGGACTACTATTCCCGGCAGGAGAAGATCATCTCGTTCCAGCACCCGGATCACGATACAGAGCACTGGCCATCGACGGGAATGAGCTTATGAACGCGGTATTGCGAACGCTCTATCCCGAGATCGAGCCTTACGCCACCGGGCACCTCGACGTCGGCGACGGACATTCCGTCTACTGGGAGCGTGTCGGCACGCCGGGTGCGAAGCCGGCCGTCTTCCTGCACGGCGGGCCGGGCGGAACGATCTCGCCGAGCCACCGCCGGCTGTTCGATCCCGCGCTCTACGACGTGATCCTGTTCGACCAGCGCGGTTGCGGCAACTCGCGGCCGAATGCCGAACTCAACTTCAACACGACCTGGCACCTCGTCGCCGACATCGAGCGGCTGCGCGAGATGGCGGGCGTCGACAAGTGGCTCGTGTTCGGCGGTTCCTGGGGCTCGACGCTCGCTCTTGCCTATGCCGAGACCCATCCCGATCGCGTCAGCGAACTGGTGCTGCGCGGCGTCTACACCCTCACCCGGCAGGAACTCGACTGGTACTACCAGTTCGGCGTCTCGGAAATGTTCCCCGACAAGTGGGAACGCTTCGTCGCGCCGATCCCGCCGGAAGAACGCCATGAGATGATGCTCGCCTATCATCGCCGCCTCAACAGCCCCGACAAGGCGGTTCGCCTCGCTGCGGCCAGGGCCTGGAGCATCTGGGAAGGCGAGACGATCACTCTGCTTCCCGAACCGGCGACCAGCGCCGCATTCGAGGACGACGCCTACGCCCACGCCTTCGCGCGCATCGAAAACCACTACTTCATCAATGCCGGCTGGCTCGAGGACGGACAGCTGCTGCGCGACGCCCACAAGCTGAAGGACATTCCCGGCGTGATCGTTCAGGGCCGCTACGACATGCCCTGCCCCGCCAAATACGCCTGGCAACTGCACAAGGCCTGGCCTGGCGCGGAATTCCATCTCATCGAGGGGGCGGGCCACGCCTATTCCGAGCCGGGCATCCTCGACCGGCTGATCCGCGCCACCGACAATTTCGCCGGCAAATCAGAATAATTTCAATCATATCGGAACCAAATCATGACCAGGGAACGCATCTACCTCTTCGACACGACACTGCGTGACGGGCAACAAACGCCCGGCATCGACTTTTCCGTCGAGGACAAGATTGCGATTGCCGCCATGCTCGATGACTTCGGTTTCGACTATGTCGAAGGCGGCTATCCCGGAGCGAACCCCACCGATACCGCCTTCTTCGACCGCAAGCGCACCGAAAAGGCGACCTTCGTCGCCTTCGGCATGACCAAGCGCGCCGGCATTTCCGCATCCAACGATCCAGGCCTTGCCACCTTGCTGCAGGCCAAGTCCGACGCGATCTGTTTCGTCGCCAAGAGCTGGGACTACCATGTGAAGGTCGCGCTCGGCTGCACCAACGAAGAGAACATAGACAGCATCCGCGAAAGCGTCGAAGCCGCCATCAAGGCTGGCAAGCAGGCGATGATCGATTGCGAGCACTTCTTCGACGGCTACAAGGCCAATCCCGATTATGCGCTCGCCTGCGCCAGGACCGCCTATGAGGCCGGCGCCCGCTGGGTCGTGCTTTGCGACACCAATGGCGGCACCCAGCCGGCCGAAATCCGCAGCATCGTCGAGGCCGTCATCGCCGCCGGCGTTCCCGGCAGTTCACTCGGCATCCATGCCCACAACGACACCGGCCAGGCCGTCGCGAACTCCCTTGCCGCCGTGGAAGCGGGCGTCCGGCAGGTCCAGGGCACGCTCAACGGCATCGGCGAGCGTTGCGGCAATGCCAACCTGGTGACCATCATCCCGACACTGGCGCTCAAGGAAACCTACAGCAGCCGCTTCGAGACCGCGATCGGTCCGGACCAACTCGAGGGCCTTACCCGCCTGTCGCACGCCTTCGACGAACTCCTGAACCGCTCGCCGGACCACCAGATGCCCTATGTCGGCGCATCCGCGTTTGCCACCAAGGCAGGCATTCATGCTTCCGCGCTGCTCAAGGATCCGCAGACCTACGAGCACGTGAAGCCCGAAAGCGTCGGCAATTTCCGCAAGGTGATGGTCTCCGACCAGGGCGGCAAGTCGAACTTCATCAACGCGCTGAAGCGCCGCGGCATCGACGTTGCCAAGGATGATGCGCGCCTCGACCAGCTGATCGCCATCGTCAAGGAGCGCGAAGCATCCGGCTATGCCTATGAAGGCGCCGATGCGAGCTTCGAACTCTTGGCGCGGCGGACGCTCGGCTCGATTCCGGAATTCTTCAAGATCGACAGTTTCCGAGTAATGGTCGAACGCCGTTTCGACAGCCACGGCCGCCTGAAGACCGTGTCGGAGGCGGTGGTGAAGATGGAAATCGACGGCGAGACGGTGATGTCGGTCGCCGAGGGCGACGGTCCCGTCAACGCACTCGACATCGCGCTGCGCAAGGATCTCGGCAAGTACCAGATGGAAATCGCCGACCTCGAACTGGCGGACTACAAGGTGCGCATCCTCAATGGCGGTACCGGGGCGATCACCCGGGTTCTGATCGAGTCGACCGACCGCGACGGCGTGCGCTGGTGGACGGTTGGCGTTTCGGAAAACATCATCGATGCATCGTTCCAGGCCTTGATGGACTCGATCATCTACAAGCTGATGAAAAACCGCGATCTCGCCGGCAAGATTGCGGCCGAGTGAAATCCGCGGGGGGCGACAGTCTCGCCCCACTTCGGTCACGGCCACAAAGGCCTGGTGAGCGCCGCCCGCGCGCAGACCTGTGTCAAATTCGCTGCACATCCCTTCACGGAAATGAATTGGCCTATTCACGGCCTTTGAGTTAAGCGGAGCCGGAAACAGGAGAGGAAAGCCCGATGTCCGCGGATGCAAGCGTTTCTGCCGTCAAGAACGAAGACAGCGCACGGGGTTTCGCCTTTGCCCTGACAGCCTATCTGATGTGGGGGTTTCTCCCCTTCTACATGAAGGCGGTCGCACATATGTCGCCGGCGGAAGTCATCGCCCATCGCATCCTCTGGTCGATCCCGGTCGCCGGCGCAGTGCTGATGTATCTCGGGCGGACTTCGGAAGTGAAGGTCGCGCTGAAGACCCCGCGCATGCTGCGCATGGCCGCGATGACCGCGCTCCTCATCACCATCAACTGGGGTCTTTACGTCTGGGCGATCGGTGCAGGGCGCGCTCTCGACACCGCGCTCGGCTACTACATCAATCCGCTGCTCAGCGTCTTTCTCGGCGCTGTTCTGCTGCAGGAAAAGCTCAAACCCGCGCAACTGGTCGCCATCGGCCTGGCCGTCCTCGCCGTCGCGACCCTCGCCTACGAGGCCGGCGGCCTGCCGTGGGTGGCGCTCGGTCTTTCGGTGTCCTGGGGTTTCTATGCGTTTTTCCGCAAGACCCTGCCGATCGGCCCGAACCAGGGTTTCTTCCTGGAAGTGATGATCCTCGGAGTGCCGGCGCTGGCCTACATCATCTATCTGCAGGTCACCGGCCAAGGCCATTTCTTCGCCGGTTCTCAGTCCGACACGCTGCTCTTGATGGGATCCGGCATCGTCACCGCCGTGCCGCTGATCATCTACGCCAATGGCGCCAAGCTGTTGCGGCTGTCGACGATCGGCATCATGCAGTACATTGCGCCGACGATGATCTTCATCATCGCCGTCTTTGCCTTCGAGGAGCCGTTCGGCACTGCAAAGATGATCGCATTCCCGCTGATCTGGGCGGCACTTCTGGTCTATTCGCTGTCAATGTTCGGCTGGCGGAAGCGGTAATCCTTCGCGCGGCGGCGGCCGGATGGCAGCCGCCGCATTCATCGCAGGCGCCTTAAAGCCTGGCGATGACGCTGTCCTCGCCGTCCCAGTCGCCGCTGAGCTTGCTGCCGCGCTCGAGGATCGCCGGGACGATGTCCTCTACCTTGTCGATCAGCATCGGCTGTACCAGATGGCCGGTGTGCACGAAGCCCTGCTCGCGCATGTGATCGAGGAGTTCCATCATCGGATTCCAGAATCCGTTGATATTGGCAAAGACCATCGGCTTCTCATGCCGGCCGAGCTGCGCCCAGGTCATGATCTCGACGATTTCCTCGAGTGTACCGATGCCGCCAGGCAGGGCCACGAACGCGTCCGAGCGTTCGAACATCGTGTGCTTGCGCTGATGCATGTCCTTGGTGACGATCAGTTCGCTCAGTTGGCCGAGGGAATGCCGGGTAGCCTCCATATCGACGAGGAATTCTGGTATAATCCCCGTCACTTGGCCGCCGTTCGACAGAACGCCGTCGGCGACTGCGCCCATGATGCCCTTGGTCCCGCCGCCATAGACCAGCCGAAGGCCGTTTTCAGCGATGAATTTTCCAAGGGCACGGCCTGCAGCAATGTGGGACGGATCGTGTCCCGGGCGCGAACCGCAGTAGACACAGATGGATCGAATCGGAGCAATTTTCTTGGTCATATGAGCAAACAACAATGCTGCACTTGCTCAGTCAAGAAAAATGGCACGAAATTCGGGCTCTGAACGGCGTCAGCGCCCGAGAATGCTTGTGAAGCGCAGCGAAAATCGCTAGCAATTACAATGGATACAGCGGGAAGTTCCGCTCGGAGACAGATAATGATGAAAAACCGCGCCGGCTGGCTGGCCTTATCGGTGCTCGCGATCGCAACAGCGCTGATGGTATTCTTCGTCCTGCCACAGATTTCCGGCGACAAGAAACCGATCGGCGAAGCGGTCAACGAGGCTGGTCAAGAGGTCAAGGAAGCCGTGGACAAGGCCGCTGCCGATGCGGCGACCAAAGCCGCGACCGATCACGTGGCCAAGCTGACCTCGTCCGCCGATGAAGCGCTGACCGAACTCAAGGCCCTGTTCGCCGACGGCAAGGTGCCGACCGCGGAAGCCTTCGTCGCGGCCAGGACAAAGCTCGAGGCCGCGACCAAGCAGCTTGCGGAACTGAAGCTGCCCGAGGGCACCGACACGGGCGTCGCCGATGCCCATGCAAAGGCGCAGGCCGCCGCCACGGCAGCCGCTGATATGCTGAAATCGCTGCCTGCCGATCCGGCCGCGGCCATCGCGATGCTTGCCGGTGGCAATCCACCTTCGGCCAATGCGCCTGAAACGACCGGAGAGCCGGCCGCGTCACAGACAGCAGCCGGACCGTTCATGCCGACGTTCGACGTGCTGCGCGTCGAGCGCGATGGTTCCACCGTCATCGCCGGCGGCAATGCCGAGCCCGGTGCCCATCTCGAAGTCGTCAACCGCGAGAAGGTCATCGCCAAGACTGAGATCGGGCCGAGCGGGGATTTCGCCGCAGTTCTCGACATGCCGCTACCGGCAGGCGATCACGAACTGGTACTGAGGGTGATCGGCAAGGACGGCAAGAGCACGCTTTCCAACGAAGTCGCAACCATCTCCGTTCCCCGGACCGCCGACGGCCAGCTTCTCGCCATGGTGTCTAAGCCGGGCACCGCAAGCCGGATCATCAACGCGCCGACGGCGCAGGCTGCCGCGGGCGAAGCGAACCAGCAGGTCGCTGACAACGGCGCCGCAACCACGGCCCCTGCCCAGCCGGATACCTCCGGCAGCACGGCGGCAGCGCCCGCCTCTGAGGCCACCGAGCAGGGCAAGCCCGCCGCCAAGCCGGAAGTCCATGTCTCGGCAGTCGAGATCGAGGACGACAAGATCTTCGTCGCCGGTCTCGCAACGCCTGCCTCGACCATCAAGGCCTATGCCGACGACAAGCTGATCGGAACGGCGACGACCGCCGCTGACGGAAGTTTCGTCGTCGACGGCTCGATGCCGCTTTCGGTCGGCGACCACACCATCCGCGTCGACATGCTCGATGCGGCCGGTGCAGTTTCGGTTCGTGCCTCGGTACCGTTCAACCGGCCGGAAGGTGATCAGGTCGCCGTCGTCGCCACGTCGACGCCAACCGGATCGCAGCCGGCGCTGACCCCGCTGGAAGACGGTGCATTCGACAAGCTTCGCAACGAAGCGGCTCAGGCATTCGCTATTCTCGACGGGCTCTATGCCGACGGCAAGATCCCGACCGACGAGCAACTCGCCGCCGCCCGCTCGGCAACCAAGATTGCGTTGAAGTCGCTGACAGCATTCCAGCTCAGCAGCGATGCCGAAGCCCGGATGAAGGAAATGGTCGAGCGCACCGGCAAGAGTGCCGCTCTGGCGCTGGAGGCCCTCGATGCCCTGCCGAGCGACGCCAAATCGGTCGGTGCCGGTCTGGCCAAGCTGCGGGCGATGATCGACGACACAGTCCAGCCGGCCCTCGACAGCCGCAAGGAAGCCGCCCCTGCGATAGCCGCTGCCAACGAGGCGCCCGCGCCGTCCGGCCAGGCTCAATCGGGCACCGCGGCTACCGCGGCTACCGCGCCGGCAGCAGCCGATACGACCGATACCGCGACGGCAACCACCGAACCGAAGCTTATCGAACAGGCACCGCTGACGGAAAGCACCAACTCGGTGATCATCCGCCGTGGCGATACCCTGTGGCAGATCTCGCGCCGCATCTACGGCAAGGGCGTCCGCTACACGACGATCTACCTCGCCAACAAGGATCATATCGACAACCCCGACATGATCCAGCCCGGCCAGATCTTCGGTGTGCCGAAGGATGCGCGCCCGGATTCGGAAGTGATCCACCGCAAGCGCCTCTCCGGCGAAGCAGTGGAATAGCCCCGGAATTCTTCGCAGCCTTGTCCCAGGGCATTGCAATCGAGGAAGCGGACACATATGTCCCTGATGAGCGGCGGTCCCCACGGGATCGCCGCTTTTCTTGCTGATACCTATTAGCGGAGCTCCCTCTTTTTTCGAGCGGTGCCCTGCTCCATCGAAAAGGACGGTGACGCACGGCTTGGCCCGTGCTGTTCCCGAGTACTCCGCCGGAGAGTGAAATGGCAGGACCGAAGAAGACCGTATCCGCAGATAGCGCCAACCCGATGCAGACGCTGGTGAACCTGTGGCCTTACATGTGGCCGAGCGGTCGCCCCGACCTGAAGATGCGGGTGCTCTGGGCGACGTTCTTCCTGGTGATCTCCAAGATCGTGCTGATGCTGGTGCCCTACTTCTTCAAGTGGGCGACCGATGCGCTGAACGGCAAGAACGATCTCGAAGGCTTGCTGCCCGCCTTCCTGATCGGCGCAGTGATGCTGGTAATCGCCTATAACTTCGCCCGCATCGTGCAGGGCGGCCTCAACCAGTTGCGCGACGCCCTCTTCGCCAGCGTAGGCCAGTACGCCGTCCGCCAGCTTGCCTACCGCACCTTCGTGCACATGCACCAGTTGTCGCTGCGTTTCCACCTGGAGCGCAAGACCGGCGGCCTGTCCCGCATCATCGAGCGCGGCACCAAGGGCATCGAGACGATCGTCCGCTTCACGATCCTCAACTCCGTGCCGACCCTGATCGAGTTCGTCCTAACCGCCGCGGTGTTCTGGTGGGGCTATGGCCTGTCCTATCTCGGCGTCACCGCCTTCACCGTCTGGGCCTATATCTGGTTTACCATTCGCGCCAGCGACTGGCGCATCGGCATTCGCCGCGCGATGAACGAAAGCGACACCGACGCCAATACCAAGGCGATCGACTCGCTCCTCAACTTCGAGACCGTCAAGTACTTCGGCAACGAGGAAATGGAGGCACGCCGCTTCGATCAGTCGATGGAACGCTACGAGCGTTCCGCGACCCAGGTCTGGACCTCGCTCGGCTGGCTGAACTTCGGCCAGGGGGTGATCTTCGGGCTCGGCATGACCGTCATGCTGATCATGTCGGCGATTGCCGTCCAGCGCGGCGAACAGTCGATCGGTGACTTCGTCTTCGTCAACGCCATGCTGCTGCAGCTCGCCAACCCGCTGAACTTCATCGGCTTCGTCTATCGTGAAATCCGCCAGGGCCTGACCGATATCGAACAGATGTTCGACCTGCTCCAGGTCGAGGCGGAAGTGAAGGATGCCCCTGGCGCCAGGGAACTGGCGATCAGCGCCGGCGCAATCGCCTTCAAGGACGTGCATTTCGCCTACGATGCCGAGCGACCGATCCTCAAGGGCATTTCCTTCGAGGTGCCGGCGGGCAAGACCGTTGCGGTCGTCGGTCCCTCTGGCGCAGGCAAATCCACCCTGTCGCGGCTGCTCTACCGCTTCTACGACGTGCAATCCGGCTCGATCACCGTCGACGGGCAGGACGTACGCGAACTGACCCAGAAGAGCCTGCGCGCCGCCATCGGCATGGTCCCCCAGGACACAGTGCTGTTCAACGACACCATCGCCTACAATATCCGCTATGGCCGGCCTTCGGCCAGCGACGCGGAAGTCGCGGCAGCGGCCGAGGTGGCGCAGGTTGCCAACTTCATCCGCGCGCTGCCGGAAGGTTTCCAGACCAAGGTCGGCGAACGGGGCCTCAAACTCTCGGGCGGCGAAAAGCAGCGCGTCGCGATCGCGCGCACGATCCTGAAGGCACCGCCGATCCTCATTCTCGACGAGGCGACCTCGGCCCTCGACACCACCACCGAGCGCGAAATCCAGACGGCGCTCGACGTGGTCTCGCAGAACCGCACGACGCTGGTCATCGCCCACCGGCTTTCCACCGTGATCGGCGCGGACGAGATCATCGTGCTAAAGAACGGCCAGATCGCCGAACGCGGAACCCACCAGGCGCTTCTTGCCGAGAACGGGCTCTATGCGTCGATGTGGAACCGCCAGCAGGAGGCAACCGAGGCGGAAGAGCATCTGAAGAAGGTGCGCGAAAGCGACGACATGGGCGTGATCATGCGCCTTGCCCCAGCGGACTGAACCGGCCGGAAGGCCTGTTCATCCGGCAAAGCTGACCCGGTCGCGGCCCGTCAGCTTCGCATCGTAGAGCGCGTGGTCGGCGCGCTTTACCGCCTCCCACAGCGTCTCGGCCTCGATATGCCATTCGGCGACGCCGATGCTGATGCTCGGAGCATGAACGCCGCGCTCGGAACCGGGCCCGGCTTCCGAAAGAATGCGACGGCAGCTTTCCGCGATCTCGATGGCTTCCAGTCCCCTGACATGGGGGAAAATCGCGAAGAATTCCTCGCCACCTGCCCTGGCAAGGAAACGGTGCTCGCCCACGGCATCCTCGAGAAGTCGGGCAACCTCGCAAAGGATGCGGTCGCCCTCCGCATGCCCCCACCGATCATTGAAAGACTTGAAATGATCGATATCGATCACGGCGACGCTGACCGGCATGCCGGTGGTCGCCGCCAGCGCCTCAATCTCTTCGGCATAGGAGAAGAACTTGCGGCGATTGTAGCTGTTGGTCAGCGGGTCGCGTTCGGCGGCATCGATGAGCTTTGCCTCAAGCCGCTTGCGCTCGGTGATGTCGAGCATCGCACCGGCAATGCCCCGGGCGTTTCCGTTCGCATCGAGGATCACTGCCTTGTAGTAGCTGACATCGCGCAGGCTGCCGTCGGCCGCGCTCACCTTTCCGTCGTAGACTTGGGTCCCGCCATCGCGAACGAGTTGCCGGTCGGCTGCGGTATAGGTCGCCGCGAGCGCTGGCGGCGCTATCTGCTCGACAGTGCTGCCGATGATCTTTTCCACGGGATGGCCGAGATATTCAGCAAATGCGTTATTGCAGCCGACATAGACGAAATTGCTGTTCTTGAAGAAGATCGGGGAAGGCAGATTGTCGATGCAGGCCTGCCAGAAGTCACGTTCCACGACCGCCGCCATCTGGTCCGCCCACGCCCGCTGGCGCTGGCGCAAGGCGTTCTTCGCCCGCGCCAGGCAAAGCTCGAAAGCCGATCCGTCCTGAGAAAGCACGACATCGTCGGCACCGCTGTCCAGGACCCGCATCGCCCAGGCGTTCGAAATCCTGCCCTGCGGAATGACGATCAGATAGGCGAGTTCGCCAAGCATCAGCCGCAGCGCCTGGGTATCGGCGGCGAGACGCTCGGTGGCTACGGGAGATATGACAATCGCGGGCGCCGTGACCGGGGTGGAGAAACTTTCGCCAGGAATGATGCATCCCGAGGCGGACAGCCAGCGCGGAACGGCGGTTCCGTCGGGCGCAAACCAGGTCGCCACGACAGACGACCGCGCACCGTCGCCGGGGCGCAGTTTCACGACTGGTTGCATGTCCGGCCCTCCGAGCCCATTGTCGCCAATGTCAGCCGAGACTTCCGGCCCCCCGGTAGCCCTCATGCTGCACTGCCTGTTCCCTTTTTATATTTCCACAGATTACACGAGTAAGGTGATTAACAGCCGGTGTGTGCCGGAGTACTGGCGAGTACTTCCGGCAAACATCGTGAAAACATGGTTTAAAAAGCGTAAATCTGCGAGCATCACACCTGCATTTACAGCCACCGGAATGCCCCCGCATTAGCTCTGCAGCGCGCGTGCCATTGCCGAAAAGCCAGTTTGCCTGTAGTCAGCAGACACAAAAACGACAGGAGATGACGGTCAATGACATTGTTAGATACCGTGCGCAGTGTGATCGTACCGGTGCACAAGGAAGGTTATCCCTTCATTGCCGCCTTTTTCGTGGGCTCGCTGGTGCTCGGCTGGATCTGGGATCCGCTGTTTTGGGTCGGACTGGTACTGACCCTGTGGTGCGCGTATTTCTTCCGCGATCCCGAGCGCCTGACGCCTCAGGACGATGACCTGGTGATCAGCCCCGCCGATGGCCGCGTATCCTCTATCCAGATGGTGGTGCCGCCACATGAGCTGAATCTCGGCGACGAGCCGATGCTGCGCATCTCGGTATTCATGAACGTGTTCAACTGCCATGTGAACCGCGCGCCGATGCGTGGCCGGATCAACACCATCGCCTACCGCGAAGGCAGCTTCCTCAACGCCGAACTCGACAAGGCGAGCCAGGAGAACGAACGCAACGGCCTGGTGATCGAGACCTCCCACGGCGCGATCGGCGTTGTCCAGATCGCCGGCCTCGTTGCCCGCCGCATCGTCTGCTGGTCGAAGCCCAGCGAGTTTCTCGATGCCGGTGAGCGCTTCGGCCTCATTCGCTTCGGCTCGCGCCTCGACGTCTTCCTGCCGGCAGGGGCCGCCGCCCGCGTCTCGATCGGCCAGACGGCGATCGCGGGCGAAACCGTGCTGGCGGAATTCGGTTCCGGCAAGGGCCCGGTCACGAGCCGCCGCAGCTAACGGCCACGCAGAGGAGCCGCGAAATGGAAACACCCTTTCCGCCCTTCGAGCCGAACGGTCCCAATGACGCAGCCCGCGGGCCGCGTCTGAGGGAAATCCCGCTGCGCCTGATCATTCCCAACCTGATCACGGTGCTGGCGATCTGCGCCGGCCTGACCGGCATCCGCCTCGCCTTCGAGAACCGGTATGAGCTCGCGGTCGGGATGGTGTTGCTTGCAGCCTTTCTCGACGGCATCGACGGGCGCGTCGCGCGGCTCCTGAAAGCCACGTCCAAGTTCGGCGGGCAGATGGATTCGCTCGCCGACATCATCAATTTCGGCGTCGCGCCGGCGCTGGTGATGTATGTCTTCCTTCTCGACCAGGCACGCTCGATCGGCTGGATCGCCGCCCTGATCTATGTCATCGCCGCCGGCCTGCGGCTGGCCCGCTTCAATGTCATGGCCGAGCGCGAAAACAAGGCTTCCTGGCAGTCGGAGTATTTCGTCGGCGTTCCGGCACCCGCCGGTGCGATGCTGGTGCTGCTGCCCGTCTATCTCGGCTTTCTCGGCGTCGCGCCGCATCCGGCCTTCGCCTATGCCGGTGCTGCCTATAC
>JAEWPB010000186.1 GCA_023399465.1 Pseudomonadota bacterium | reverse complement strand
GGGGGGGCCCCGGTTGAGCAGTTCGCCGCCGGCCACGAGCTCCGCCCCCTCGGCCTGGCCGATCCGGATGTAGGAGAGGTCCTGGTCGAGCTGGTGCTGGTCCACGACCGGGCCGATATGGGTGCCGGCCTTCAAGGCGTCATCGACGACGACGCTCTTCAGCCGCTCGCCGACGGCGGCGACGAAGCGGTCGTGGATACCCTCGGTGACGATGACGCGCGAGGAGGCCGTGCAGCGCTGACCGGTCGAGAAGAACGAGGAATTGGCGGCCGCCTCGACGGCAACGTTGAGGTCGGCGTCATCGAGCACCACCATCGGGTTCTTGCCGCCCATTTCGAGCTGGTACTTGCGGTTATGCTCGACGGACGAAAGCGCCACCCGCTTGCCCGTACCGGTCGAGCCGGTAAAGGTGATGCCGGCAAGATCGGGACTGTCGAGCATCGCCTGTCCGACCACCGAACCCTGGCCCATGACGAGGTTCAGCACGCCCTTCGGCAATCCGGCGCGGTGGAGAATGTCGACGATTGCCCAGGCGCAGCCCGGAACCAGGTCGGCCGGTTTGAAGACGACGGTGTTGCCGTAGCAGAGCGCCGGGGCGATCTTCCATGCCGGAATGGCGATCGGGAAGTTCCACGGGGTAATGATACCAACGACGCCGATCGGCTCCCGGGTGATCTCCACGCCGATATTGGGACGGACCGACGGCAACGCCTCGCCTGCCAGTCGCAGGCACTCGCCCGCGAAGAAATCGAAGATCTGCGCCGCGCGGATCGTTTCGCCGATCGCCTCGGGAAGCGTCTTGCCTTCCTCGCGGGCAAGCAGGCTGCCGAGTTCGTCCTTTCGGGCGAGGATCTCGTCCGAAGCCTTGCGCAGAATGGCGTGCCGCTCGAGAATGCCGGAGCGCGCCCATGCCGGGAAGGCCGCCTTGGCCGCGGCAATCGCCGATGCGACGTCGGCAGCGTTCGCACGCGCATAGAGACCGACGACCTCGTTGGTGTCGGAGGGATTGATGTTTTCCACCGCATCCGCGCCGACCCATTCGCCGGCAATAAGGTTCTGCTGAAGCTGCACGGTCATGATTTCCTCCTCGGTCTCGCGACCTGAAATGCCTGTCGCCCGGGTGTCGCGCCGGAGCGTCTCGACCTCGGGATTATCGTAACTGAAATACGCGGTTGAAATGCGCGAGCGGTCACAATACCCGCGCGGCGAGTGCATTCAAGCGGGAGGGAGAACAAAGATTGTGAACGGGCAGGCTAGCCGACGTTCCTTTGGCCGGTGCCTCCGTTGACCGGGCCATGTGGAACGGGGCGCGCAAGCTGGGCCCGTTCGGACAAGGTCGCCGCAACCTCGTATCCGCGTTGCCATCGCCCGAAGCCGCTTGCAATGTTGATATGCCCGGCCGCACCGAGATCCGACAGATCCGCGCCCCAGGCCGCGGCCAGATGTTGCGCCCGCTCGAAGGTCATGTAGGGGTCGTTGCGGCTTGCAACGACGGTGGACGGAAACGGCAGAGCTTGTTCCGGAATATCCCCGAAATCGATCGCGCCCGGATGATACCCCTCGACGGTATCGAGTTCGCAAGGCGCCACGAGCAAGGCTCCGCTCACGTGTCGCGCTGCCGGGCGGCCCGCAAGATGGGCAACGAGAACCGCGCCGAGGCTGTGCGCCACCAGCAGCGCCCCGGGGTTTCTCGCAAGTTCCGTTTCCAGCGCAAAAAGCCATTCCGCCAGTACAGGACGCGACCAGCTCCGTTGTTCAACCAGCTTCGCCTGCGCATGGTCTGTCAGCCACACCCGCTGCCAATGCCCCTCATCCGATCCGCCAAAGCCGGGGATGATCAATGTGGTGCCCATTGTTGCGTCTCCTCTTGTCGGAACCGATAAAGCGCCGTTTTGCACGGCCCTGGCCCCGGATCAGGGTGTGGCAAACCTGCCATCGGCGGCACGAACAGAGAAGAAAGTATCGCCTATAAATTTTGTAGATTATGAAAAATCCGCTACGTCGTCTGGCCGGTCCCCTGCCCGCCCCGACCTTCTGCATCGCGCGCAACCGTCTGCCAGAAAGCGGTGGCAAACGGACGCATCGGTTTGCCATGGCGGTAAATGCGGATCTCGACGGTAATATCCCACTGCGAACCCGCCGCTGCGCGCACGAGCGTTCCCCGCTCCAGTTCGTCGCGTATCAGGCTTTCGGGAAGCCAGGCAACGCCCCAACCGGCCAAGGCCATGGTCTTCAGGCCGACGGAGATGGTGTTTTCATGCACGATCCGCCTTTCGAAATCCGGCCTGCCCGTAAACAGTTTCGACAGCGCCACTCCGAAAAAGGAAAAATCACCGTAGCTGAGATACGGGACCGCCTCACCGGCATCGATGCTCCGGTCGATGATACAGTCCCCGTACCCCGGGGTCGACACCGGGATGACCCTTTCGGTGCCAAGCACGAGATAGGGAAAGCGATCGCTATCGAGCAGGATCGGCACGGATGGATGCGCATAGGTCAGAAGGAAGTCGACCTCGCCATCCACCAGCGTCCCGATATTTTCCTCGATACCGCCCTTGTCGGGGCTTAGCCGCGAGCGGATGTCCCCGAGGCTCTCCCGGACGCCATTCAGCCATTCCGGGAAGAACGTGACCGTGAGGGTGTGCAGGGCGGAAAAGGTGATCGTCTTGTTCTGCGCCACCTTCGGCGGCTGGAACGCATCGCGCGCATTGTGGAAATTGCGGATCGCTTCCTGAGCCACCGGGAGGAAAGCCTTCCCCTCTTTCGTCAGTTCGGCCGGAAAGGTCGCCCGGCTGACCAGCGTCGCCCCGAGCCACATCTCGAGTTGCTTGATCCGCCGGCTGAAGGCGGACTGGGTAACGTTACGTTCGTCGGCAGCCCGCGAAAAGCTGAGCGTGTTCGCCAGCGTGGTAAAATCCTCAAGCCATTTCAGTTCCATGCCAGACTTTCTTCAATCGTCGCCGCAGCCTTGTCGTGACTGCTTCCCTTACCGCAGAAGGCCGACAAACCTTATGCAAAAATTTCATGATTGTCGAAAAACAAAACATTGGTCAGCGCCGCGCTTTTTGCCTAGCGTCGCCCACAAAATCGAATGAATTCCCCGAGGTACCCATTGTCCAGGACCATCTATGTAGACGGGCAGTACGTTCCGGAAAACGAAGCCAAGATTTCGGTGTTCGACCGCGGCTTTCTGTTCGGCGACGGTATTTATGAGGTCACCGCCGTCATCGACGGACGCCTGATCGACAACGACCTGCACCTTCCCCGGCTCGAGCGCTCGCTGAAGGAAATTCAGATCCCCCTGCCGCTTGCGCTGGATGAAATCCGGGCGGTTCAGGCAGAACTCGTCCGTCGCAATGAACTGCGTGAGGGCGTCGTCTACCTGCAGGTCACGCGCGGCTCTGCCGACCGCGATTTCGGCTATGCCGACGACATGAAGCCGACTTTCGTCGCCTTCACCCAGGCAAAGAAGCTGCTTGATGCCCCGAGCGTGAAGAACGGCGTCGCCGTCGACGTGCAAGAGGATATCCGCTGGGCTCGCCGTGACATCAAGACGGTCATGCTGCTCGCCCAGGTATTGGCGAAGAAGGCCGCGAAGAGCAAGGGGTTCCACGAAGCCTGGCTCGTCGAGGACGGTTTCGTCACCGAGGGTGCGTCCTCGACGGCGTTCATCATCACCAGCGACAACGTTCTGGTGACTCGCCCGAACTCGCATTCGATCCTGCCCGGATGCACCCGGCGCGCAATATTGAAGATCGCCGGCGAACAGGGGCTACGCATTGAAGAGCGTCTGTTCACGATCGAGGAAGCCTTTAATGCGAAGGAGGCTTTCCTCACAAGCGCATCGAGCCTCGTCACTCCGGTCATAAGAATTGCTGATCGCATCATCGGCGACGGCAAGCCCGGTCCGATCACGCGACAACTGCAGGACGTCTATCTCGAACTCGCCATGGCCAGTTCGGAACCGCTCCTGTAAACATCTGGCATATTCGCCGTATTTGTCGAGAACTGGAAACTGCCCCATGTCCATGCGCGCACGCGAACTCGGTCTAGTCTGCGGCATACTGCCGACGGGTGAACGGAACGCCATTACCGATGTTCCCGGCGTCCGTGTCGGACATCACACCATTCGTTCCGGCGACATCAATACCGGGGTGACCGCCATCCTCCCCCATGGCGGGAACCTCTTCCGGCGCAAGGTGCTGGCAGCGAGCGACGTCATCAATGGTTTCGGCAAGAGCACCGGCCTGGTGCAGGTGGACGAACTCGGCACGCTTGAGACCCCGATCCTGCTCACCAACACGCTGAGCGTCGGCACCTGCGCCAATGCGCTCATCCGCGAGGCAATCGCCGCCAATCCCGACATCGGCCGGACGACCTCGACCGTGAATGCCGTCGTCGGCGAATGCAATGACGGTCCCCTGAACGACATCCAGGCGATGGCGATCACCGAAGAACATGTCCGTCTGGCACTTGCGGATGCGACCGACGGCGACGTTGCCGAGGGCAATGTCGGCGCCGGAACCGGGATGACCTGCTTCGGGTTCAAAGGCGGCATCGGCACTTCGTCCCGACGGCTGACGCTCGGCGGCAGGACGTTCCATGTCGGCGTCCTGATCCTTTCGAATTTCGGCCGTGCCGGCGATCTCGTCCTGCCGGACGGCCGCCGTCCCGATCCGCGGGCGCGAAAGGAAGCCGAAAAAGGCTCAATCATGATCGTGCTTGCGACAGATGTTCCGATGGAGCACCGGCAGTTGAAGCGTGTGACGCGCCGCTGCGCAGCCGGCCTCGCCCGTCTCGGTGCCTTCTGGGGCCATGGCAGCGGCGACATTGCCATCGGCTTCAGCACCGGGGTCACCTTCGATCACGACGAGCAGGGTGACTTCGTTGCGATGTCGGCACTGAACGAGGATCGCATCGATGAGCTGTTCCGCGCCAGTGCCGAGGCGACCCAGGAAGCTGTGCTGAATTCGATGTGCTCGGCCGAGGCGATGCGCGGACGTGCCGGTCATTCACGCAAATCGCTTGCCGACTGGCTTAGCGCCAACCAGAACTGACGCCCGTCTAGGAAGCGTCGCGGTCTACGCCATCGCGCCGCCGCCGTTCGAAGAACACGAGATAGACGATCAGCCCGAGCGGCATCAGCGCCAGACCGAACCAGGTCAGCGCGTAGCCGAGGTGGCTGTTCGGAAATTTGACCTGCGTGAGGCCGCCGACCGGCAAGCCGCCGGGATTGGGCGTATCGTCGGCATCGATGAAATAGGGCGCGACGTCGGACAGACCGTACGAACTGGCGATCGCCGCCACATCGCGCGAGTACCACCGGCCCTCGGACGGGACGTTGGAGCGCATCGACGTTCCACCCGGTTCCGTGAGGCGCAGCAGGCCGGTCACCGTCACCGGACCGTCCGGATTGCCGCTCTTGCGTGTGGACACATCCCGGCGATCGGTCGGAACGAAGCCGCGATTGACGAGAACGACGATGCCGTCCTCGGTCTTCAGCGGCGTGATGATCCAGTAGCCGGGACCGAGCACGGTCGAGGCATAGACCCGCGTTTCGTCGTCGTGAAGAAAAGTGCCTGCCGCGCGAACATGCAGATATTCGTGGTCACCAGCGTTGATCGCTCCCCAGTCGCTGCGGCCGGGCGCCGGTTGCGGCACGGCATGCACGCGTGCCTCGACGCGGGCGATCAGCGCTTCCTTCCATTGCAGCCGCTGCACCTGCCAAGCGGCGAGCGCGATCAGCACGCCGCTCAGCACGAGCAGGCAGGCAATCCAGATTGCGAGCTTGAGGGTCGAGCGGGGCTTTGGAGAAACGGGTACAGAATCGGTCACGTCGGAACTCCCGGGGCTTTAATTCGGCACTTGCGCCAACCGGCGTTCGGCCCAGGAATGCGAGCCTGGCAACGTCCCGCTGCCTGGCTCTTTTTCGTATGAGAGTGCAGGCGGCGGCCGGATGGCTCCCGCCCGCCTGCCATCATGGCAGATGCTTCATCATCTCGGGATGCACCATCATGTTGGTGTTCAGATGATGCATGACCCAGAGCGAGCCGACGAGCGCGATCACCACAATGACGATGGTGAAGATCAGCGCCAGCATCGTCCAGCCCCCCTCCGACTTAGTGTTCATGTGGAGGAAGAAGATCATGTGGACGAAGATCTGGATGACGCCGAGCCCCATCACCAGCGATGCGGTGATGAGCGGATTTGCGATGACGCCGGCCATGACCAGCCAGAACGGGATCGCCGTCAGGATCACCGACAGGACGAAACCAGTCACATAGCCGCCAAAGCTGCCGTGTGCGGCTTCATGGCCGTGGCCGTGATGCGCATGAGCGTCGTCATGCATTGGTTTCGCACTCATCCCAATACTCCGAGCAGATAGACAAAGGAAAATACGCAGATCCAGACGACGTCGAGGAAGTGCCAGAACATGCTGAGGCACATCAGGCGGCGCTTGTTCTCGACGATCAGGCCGCGCCTGGCGACCTGGATCATCAGGACCACCATCCAGATGATGCCGACCAGCACGTGCAGGCCGTGCGTACCGACGAGGGTGAAGAACGAGGACAGGAACGCGCTACGCGTCGGACCCGCGC
The DNA here is from genome assembly GCA_023399465.1 of Pseudomonadota bacterium. Classification (GTDB taxonomy): domain Bacteria; phylum Pseudomonadota; class Alphaproteobacteria; order Rhizobiales; family Rhizobiaceae; genus Ferirhizobium. The sequence goes on along the minus strand of JAEWPB010000186.1, from coordinate 12,276 downwards.
CCTCGTGGATCAGGTGATAGAACTCGTAGACTTCAAGTCCCAGGAATGCGAGGCCGAAGAGCCCGGTCACGCCAAGCCAGAACAGCGTTTCCGCCTTGGCCTTGCGCTCCATCTGCAGCATCGCGAAGCCGTAGGTGATCGACGAGAAGAGCAGCATCGCCGTGGCGATGGCGATGAGGTTCAGGTCGAACAGATCGGCGGGGGTCGGACCGGCCGCAAAATTGCGGCCGATGACGGCGTGGGTGGCGAAGAGGACTGCAAAGATCAGGCAGTCGCTCATCAGGTAGATCCAGAAGCCGAGCGCTGTGCTGTTTTCCGGATGATGCTCTTCGGTCGTGTAGAACTGCGGAGCGGCATCCTTGTCCAGCACCGCCTGATCGGAGTGAGACTTGGTCATGTTTTAAGCCTGCCCGGCAAGCAGCTTGGTGCGCTCGCCTTCAGTTTTGCTGACTTCCTCCGCGGGAATGTAGAAGTCGCGGTTATAGTTGAAGGTGTGGGCGATCGAGACCGCGAGGATCGCAATGCTCGACAGGATCACCAGCCACCACATGTGCCAGATCACAGCGAAGGAGAAGGCCACGCTCAGCCCCGCGAGGATCACCCCGGTACCGGTGTTCTTCGGCATGTGGATCGGCTTGAAGCCGCTGACCGGACGCTTGTAGCCGTGCTTCTTCATGTCCCACCACGCATCAAGGTCGTGAATGATCGGGGTGAACGCGAAGTTGTATTCCGGCGGCGGCGACGAAGTCGACCATTCCAGCGTACGGCCATCCCACGGATCGCCCGTCAGGTCGCGCAACTGGTCGCGCTTGAAGTAGCTGACCACGATCTGGACGATGAAGAACAGGATCCCCAGCGCGATGAGCGCTGCACCGAAGGCGGCGATGATGAACCAGATCTGCAGCGACGGATCCTCGAACTCGTTGACGCGACGGGTCACGCCCATGAGGCCGAGTACGTAGAGCGGCATGAAGGCGAGGTAGAAGCCGATCAGCCAGAACCAGAAGGACATCTTGCCCCAGAACGGATCGAGCCTGTAGCCGAATGCCTTCGGGTACCAGTAGACGATGCCCGCGAACATGCCGAACACCACGCCGCCGATGATGACGTTATGGAAGTGGGCGATGAGGAACAGGCTGTTGTGCAGCACGAAGTCTGCCGGCGGAACCGCCAGGAGTACGCCGGTCATGCCGCCGATGACGAAGGTCACCATGAAGCCGAGCGTCCACAGCATCGGAACATCGTAGCGAATACGGCCGCGATACATCGTGAACAGCCAGTTGAACATCTTGGCGCCCGTCGGGATCGAGATGATCATCGTGGTGATGCCGAAGAAGGCGTTGACGCTGGCGCCCGATCCCATCGTGAAGAAGTGATGCAGCCACACGATGTAGGACAGGAGGGTGATGACCACCGTGGCGTAGACCATCGACGTGTAGCCGAAGAGACGCTTGCCGCAGAAGGCCGAGACGATTTCCGAGAAGATGCCGAATGCCGGCAGGATGAGGATGTAGACCTCCGGGTGACCCCAGATCCAGATGAGGTTCACATACATCATCGGATTGCCACCAAGGTCATTGGTGAAGAAGTTCGTGCCGACATAGCGGTCGAGCGTCAGCAACGCGAGAACGGCGGTCAGAACCGGGAACGCGGCAACGATGAGGACGTTGGTGCAGAGCGAGGTCCAGGCGAAAACCGGCATCTTCATCATCGTCATGCCCGGTGCGCGCATCTTTACGATGGTGGCAATCAGGTTGATCCCTGACAGCAGCGTACCGATGCCCGCTATCTGGAGACCCCAGATGTAGTAGTCGACCCCGACGCCGGGGCTGTAGTCCGAACCGGACAGCGGCGGATAGGCAAGCCAGCCGGTGCGCGCGAACTCGCCGACGAACAGCGAGATCATCACGATCACCGCACCAGCCGTCGTCATCCAGAACGAGAAGTTGTTCAGGAACGGGAACGACACGTCGCGTGCGCCGATCTGCAGCGGGACGACGTAGTTCATCAGGCCGGTCACGAGCGGCATCGCCACGAAGAAGATCATGATCACGCCGTGGGCGGTGAAGATCTGGTCGTAGTGATGTGCCGGCAGGTAGCCTTCGGAACCGCCGAAGGCGATCGCCTGCTGGATGCGCATCATGATCGCGTCGGCGAAGCCACGCAGCAGCATGACGAGTGCGAGGATGACGTACATGATGCCGATCTTCTTGTGATCGACAGTCGTCAGCCACTCGCGCCAGAGATAGCCCCAGAGCCGGAAATAGGTGATGCCGCCGACCACGGCGATGCCGCCCATCACGACGGCGGCAAATGTCGCCAGGATGATGGGATCATGAAGAAAGGGGAAGGAATCAAGGGTTAACCGACCGAAGATGAACTTCAGCGGGTCTGGATTGGAGAACATGTAATAACCCGTTCGTTGATGTCTTTACGACGCAATGCGCCAGGTTCAGTTGCTGGTTGCCGGCGCGGTCGCGTCGCCATGGGTGTCGGCATCGCCATGAGTGGAGTGGCCATGGTCTACGGCCTCGCCGTGGTTGGCATTACCCTGATCGGCCGCATCGTCATGACTTGTGGCATTGCCGTGATCCATGCCGGGCATCGAGTGCCCCTCATGATGGTTCATGGGCTGCTCATCCTGCTGGCCGTTTTCGGCTGCCGGTGCGGCAGTTTCGCCGGTCGGCTGCTCGCCGTCCTGCGCAGGCGCGGCTTCGCCATGATCGCCCGCACCGTGGTCGCCATGACCGATTCCCGCATGGCGGTTGTCGTATTCAAGACGTTCGCGGTTTTCATGGCTGTCCTTGCCGGCGCCGCCCATCATGTCGATATGCATCATCTCGCTCATGCACATCTTGCCGGGCGTAACGCACATGTTGAGAATGGCGTTGTAGAGACCATCGGCGACATTGGCGTAGTAGCGTACCGGCTCGCGCGAGCTCGGCTTCTCGAGCTTCAGGTAGGTGTCACGGTTGAGTGCAGTGCCGTTTTTCTTGACCTGCGCTACCCAGTCATCGAACCCTTGCTGGTCGAAGCCATGGAACTTGAAGCGCATGTTGGAGAAGCCGTCGCCACTGTAGTTGGCCGAGAAGCCTTCATACTCGCCGGCCTTGTTGATGACGGCGTGAAGCTTCGTCTGCATGCCGGGCATGGCGTAGATCTGGCCGGCTAGCGCCGGAATGTAGAACGAATTCATCACCGAGGAAGCGGTGATATGGAACGTGATCGGCCGGTCGACAGGCGCCGCCAACTCGTTCACCGTCGCAATACCGTATTCCGGATAGAGGAACAGCCATTTCCAGTCGAGGGCAACGACCTCGACCGTCAGCGGCTTCACTTCCGTTGCCACTGGACGCTCGGAATCGATTCGTTCGAGAGGACGATACGGATCGAGCTTGTGCGTGCTGATCCAGGTCAATGCGCCGAGCGCAATAATGATTAGAAGCGGCGCAGACCAGATGACGACTTCGAGCTTGGTCGAGTGGTGCCAGTCGGGATCATACTTGGCCTTGGTGTTTGCCTGCCGGTAGCGCCAGGCGAAATAGAAGGTCAGGAAGATCACCGGAACGATGATCAGGAGCATGAGGATTGTAGAGATAACGATGAGATCGCGTTGCTGCGCTGCGATATCACCAGACGGCGCCATGACCACCATCTCGCAGCCCCCGAGGAGGAAAAGGAGCGGCAAGACGGTAAACAGGCGAAGGATCTTCGTGGGTGTCTGCACTTGTCAAAACTCAAATATTGCTTCGATAGCCCGCGGTAAAACGGAGGAGCGCCGCGATTACAAGTACCTATCCGTCGCAGCGCAGCATTTTCTTCCGCACTGCGGCAGCGGACTGGACTACCCCTCATTCGCATAATCAATTGATTTAAAATGGATAACCGACCGGGGTCGGTGCCCGCCGCGGGGGCATATCAGTCTTCGGGAAAAATTGTCGCACCAGCGACCACAATGTCGCAAAAGTAGCATCGGATTCACCTCGCAACCGAAGGGGAGAATCCTCCGCAGCAGCCATTCAAGCCTTGATATCTTCGCGGCTTTCATCAACTCTCTCTGATCAGGGGTGGGCACGGGAGTAGTCCGCCCTCGTAGGAGGAGTACATTCATGACGAGCTTATCCAGCAGCTCTTTCGAGCCGCGTTCATCGGGCCTCGAGCACGACGCGCGCAAGATTCACGCCGACCAGCCGGTCGCCCCGGGCAACATCGCCTTCGGCGTCGTCATCGGCCGGACATCCGAGTTTTTCGACTTTTTCGTCTACGGCATCGGATCCGTGCTCGTCTTTCCAAGACTGATCTTTCCGTTTGCCGATCCGCTGTCGGCGACGCTCTATTCGTTCCTGGTTTTCGCGCTGGCATTTGTCGCGCGCCCGGTGGGGTCAGCGATCTTCATGGCCATCGACCGGCGGCATGGCCGCGGCGTCAAGCTGACCATTGCGATGTTCCTGCTCGGCGGTTCGACCGCGGCCATCAGCTTCCTGCCGGGATATGCCCAAATCGGCACCCTGTCGATCGTTCTTCTCTGCGCCTTCCGCATCGGCCAGGGTCTGGCGCTCGGCGGCGCCTGGGATGGGCTGGCTTCCCTGCTCGCGCTCAATGCGCCTGCCAATCGCCGGGGATGGTACGCGATGATCCCGCAGCTGGGCGCGCCGCTCGGCTTCATCCTGGCAAGCAGCCTGTTCACCTTTTTCGTGATGAACCTCTCAGAGGAGGATTTCCTCAGCTGGGGCTGGCGCTACCCGTTCTTCTGCGCCTTCGCCATCAACGTGGTGGCCCTGTTTGCGCGGCTCCGCCTCGTCGCCACGCCGGAATTCGGCACCCTGCTCGAGCGCCATGAACTGCAGCCGGTCTATCTGCTGCAGTTGCTGCGGCTCCACGGTCGCGACGTGCTGATCGGCGCCTTCGTGCCGCTGGCGTCCTACGCCCTCTTCCATCTCGTCACGGTGTTCCCGTTGAGTTGGGTCACGCTTTACGGCGAGGTTTCGCCCGGCGGCTTCATGATCGTCGAGATGATTGGCGCGCTGTTCTGCATCGGCGGGATCGTCGCCTCCGGCTATCTCGCGGACCGCATCGGTCGGCGCGAGCAGCTTGCTTTCTGTGCCGTGCTGATCGCCATGTTCAGTTTCGCCGTGCCGCACCTGCTCGACGCCGGCGCGATGGGTCGTCTTGCCTTCGTTATCATCGGCTTCAGCCTTCTCGGGCTGTCCTTCGGCCAGGCCGCGGGGGCGCTCGCCTCGCGTTTCGGCAAGGTCTACCGCTATAGCGGCGCCGCAATGACATCGGACCTGGCTTGGCTGATCGGCGCCGGCTTCGCGCCCTTCGTGGCGCTGTTTTTCTCGAGTTCGTTCGGCCTGCGTTTTGCGGGATACTATCTGCTGTCGGGCGCGATCTGCACGCTCGTGGCCCTTGCCTTCAGCAAGAGGCTGGAAACGCTCGACACCTGAACCGGGGCGGGCAATCACCGCGTATTGCGGTGGTTGCCCGTCACTCTTCGGCCGGCCCGTAAAGGCCGAGTTTTTCCATCAGCACCCGCTGCCGGTTGGCATTTTTCACCAGCATTGCAGTATCGCGTTCGATGATCCGATCCCGTTCGCGCGTGTCCGTGACGGAGGCAAGCGCCTTCAGGACGGTCGCGACCTTCTCCGAGACTTCGCACAGTTCCGACAACAGTTCGGGCTTGCCGGCAAGCTCGGCAACCGTCTGCCTCGTGACCCTGCCGATCCCTGCCGACGTCCGCGTGCCCGCGGAAACAAAGCCTTCCGGAAGGTCGCCCTTGAGGTTGGTCACCGTCCTGAAGCGGATGACATCGAAGATCTGGTCGATGGCCTGCTTTGCGCCTGCCACCCGGGAGGGATGATCGGTATCGGCCGCCGCATGCGGCAGCAGTTCGAGACGCCCGCTGTGGCGCTCGACGAGATCGAGGTAGGGCAGCATCGGGCCGCTCAGCCGACCGGTTACCGCATCCTTGAAAAGATCGGCGTCGATGGCCGCGTGCGCGATCTTGCCCGACAACAGCGCCGCATCGAGCGCGGCAACATCGACAACCTCGCCGCGGTCGTAATTGATCAGTACCGCGCCATCGTTCATCGCCGCCAGTACTTCAGCATCGACCGTCCTGGCATTGGAGTAGACGCCGGTCGCGGCATCGAGCCTGCCGAGACCGATATGCACGGACAGGGCGTCGGCACCCGAAGCCGCCGCGACCGGAGTTGCCGCATAATCGAAGCCTTCCGCCTCGATCCATTCCCTGTGCCGGTCGCGGGCATAGATCGCAACCCGCATGCCGAAGGCGCGCGCGAGCTTGGCTACCTCTCGGCCGATATTGCCGTAGCCGAGTACTGCCATCTTCCGCCCTTCGAGCTTGGCGGTCGGGAAATCCTTAAGCTGCCGGCCGGTGTCGAAGTCGCCGCTCGCGACCATGCGGTGGAGCCTGTCGACCGGCAGGTCCGGCAGAACCTTCAGCAACGCCTTCATCGCCATCTGCGCGGTCGCGCGGCTGTTGATGCCTGGCGTGTTCATCAGCGGCGCCACACCGCCCTCGCCATTGCCGCCGCCCCAGGAAGCCGATCCCATGTTGCCGGTGCCGGCACCGATGCGCACGCCGCCAAGCGGAAACACCGCTTCCTTCGGGATGAAGGTCGCAGCCGCGATCAGCGCGTCGTACTGTCCCTCGCCGGTTTGCGCCAGGATTTCCGCTTCGGTACTGAGGTCGGGCTGATAGAAGAAATGAATGCGCCCTTTTTCCAGGCTCTCGCGGTCTCCGACCGGCCCGAGATGGAAGACGCCGCCCTTCTCTACGATGTAGGCCTCCGCTTCGCTGTGGTCCGGCGTGCCGTCTGCACCGAAACGCAGGCCGACGAGGTCGGCGATCAGCACGGTATAGGCACGTTCCGGATCGTCCTTGCGAACGCGCTCCGCCTGTCCCGGTTCACCCGCGGTGTGCGGCACCTGCCCTGTGGTGTTCATGATCCCCCTCGCTTTTCGATGACTGATGCAGTTTGCCGATCTTGCGTCCGCCATCAAGTACCGAAGTGCCGCCTTCCCGTGTTCAGGCCGCAGGTTCGGCGATCGCCATCAATGTCTCCAGCCGGTCGGCATCGCGCGGGAGCTTGTCCGGTCGTAGCCGAGAAATGCGGGGAAAGCGCATGGCAACGCCCGACTTGTGGCGGGTCGAGCGGTTGATGCCGTCGAAGGCCACTTCCAGCACGAAACCGAAATCCGGCTCGGCGCGCACCGCCCGGACCGGCCCGAAACGGTCCACCGTGTTGTTGCGCACGAAACGGTCGAGCACATCCAGTTCCGCATCGGTGAAGCCGAAATAGGCCTTGCCGACCGGCACCAGCATGTCGCCCTCCGGGCCTTCCGTCCAGACGCCGAAGGTGAAATCCGAGTAGTAGCTCGAGCGTTTGCCGTGGCCCCGCTGGGCATACATCATCACCGCATCGACATTGAACGGGTCGCGCTTCCACTTGAACCACGGCCCTTTCATCCGTCCTGCCTGGTAGGAACTGTCGAGGCGCTTGATCATCACCCCCTCGATCACGGGCTCGGGCGGCTCGGTGCGAAGCTTCTCGAGCTCGCTCCAGGATGAAAACGGCACCAGCGGCGACAGGTCGAAACGGTCGTGCGGCGCCGGTCCGATGATGTCGGCCAGACGATCCCGGCGCGCCAAATAGCTTTCCGCGCGAACGTCGTGTTCACCGGAAAAGAGCAGGTCATAGGTCCGCACGAAAGCCGGATACTCCTCCAGCATCCGTGCATTCACGGTCTTCCTGTTCAGGCGCTGCTGCAGGTCGGAAAAGGTGCGGGTCGGGCTGTTCGTCCGCGCCGTGCCGCCGATCAGGAGTTCGCCGTCGACGACGCCCTCGAAGCTGATCGCTGCGACAACATCGGGAAAGGCCGCGGAAATATCGTCGCCCGAGCGCGAATAGAGCCTGCGCGTGTCGCCCGAGCGCGACAGCTGCACGCGGATACCGTCCCATTTCCATTCGGCGGCGAATTCGGCCGGATCGAGCTGATCGAGATCGCCCTCTCCGACCGGGTTGGCGAGCATGACGGAATGAAAGATCGCCGGGGTCGCCAGCGCCGGGCGGTCGCCGCGTCCTTCGAGCCAGGCAAAGAGCGACTCATAGGGCGGAGCGAGGCCATGCCAGAGCGTTTCGATCTCGGCGATGTCCTTGCCGCCGAAATCGGCAAGCGCCTGCTTGGCGAGCCGCGCTGAAACGCCAATGCGCAAGCCGCCCGTTACGAGTTTCAGGAAAGCGAAACGGGACGACGTATCGAGCCGGTCGAGCAGGTCGCGCACCGCCGTCCGCACCTCGGTGCGCCCCAGCGAATTCATCCGCGTTACCACCGCGCCAAGGCGCGGCTGATCCTCGCCGGTCCTGAGTTCCTTGCGGTCCTGGTCCCAGACCAGCGAGATCGTTTCCGCAAGATCGCCGACATAGTCGTAGGAATAGCGAAACAGCACCTCGTCCATCCGCTCCAGGGTGAGTTCGCGCAGCATTGCCGGCTTGACGCTCGCGAGTTCCAGCGTCCCGGCGATCGCAGCCAGACCGTAGCCGCGGTCGGGATCCGGGGTGGCACGAAAATAATCGCTCAGCAGCTTCAGCTTGCCGTTGCGCGAAGGCGTCAGCACGAGACGGTCGAGGAGCGTGGCGAAGGCCTGCATCGTGCCTCAATCCTCCTCGTCTTCATAACCGACCAGATGCAGGGGCCGCGCAGCGACCCCTGAGAGCTCGCACCAGCGCACCAGGGCCTCCTCGCGGCCATGGGTAACCCAGACTTCGGACGGCGCCAGTTCGCGGATCGTCGCGGTCAGTTCCGGCCAGTCGCAGTGGTCGGAGATCACCAGCGGCAACTCGACGCCGCCCTGTTTTGCCCGTTGGCGGATCAGCATCCAGCCGGACGCGAAGGCGACCAGCGGTTCGTTGAAACGCCGCGCCCAGCGCTCCTGGAAGGCCGAGGGCGGGCCAACGATGACCGCACCGCGGAAGGCAGCCGGATCACTGTTGTCGATCGTCGCCGGCCGTAACTCACCAAGATCGACGCCGCGGCTGACGTAGTAGTAGTCGCACAACTTTTCCAGCGCACCATGGATATAAATCGGGTCGGGGTACCCGGCATCGCGGATCAGGCGGATGACCCTTTGCGCCTTGCCCAGCGAATAGGCACCGACAAGGTGCGTGCGCTCGGGAAACTGCGCCATCGATGTCAGGAGCTTGGCGATTTCCGCCTTCGGGTCGGGATGATGGAAGACCGGAAGACCGAACGTAGCCTCGGTGATAAAAACGTCGCAGGCGACCGGTTCAAAGGGCGTGCAGGTCGGATCGATGCCGCGCTTGTAGTCCCCTGATGCCACGATACGCAGCCCGCTCCTCTCCACCGCGATCTGGGCCGACCCAAGTACATGGCCCGCAGGGTGGAACATGACGCTGGCACCACAGATCTCGATGCGCTCACCATATTTCACCGGCTGGGCCTGCCCGCAAAAATCCGGACCATAGCGCAGTGCCATGATATCGAGCGTCTCGGCCGTCGCCAGCACCGCCCCGTGACCCGCCCGGGCATGATCGGAATGGCCATGGGTAATCAGCGCCCGTTCCACCGGCCGCACCGGATCGATATGGAAATCCCCGAAAGGGCAATAGAGACCGGCGGGCGCCGGATGCAGCAGCTGGTCGGGCTTCATGTTTCGCAAGATAGTGGATTTCCGAGCGCTTGCCAGCACCCGTGGTGGATTGCCCTGTCGGAGCCGTCCCCCGGAGCCGCCCGTCGGAACCGAAGGTGGGAGCTGACAAAACAGGACGAAGGCGATATTCGTATCCTCCCCTCCCCGAACGCCATTCGCGCGGATCCACCTCTTGCTTCAGTAAGGAAATCACATGCCAGGCCCCTATGTCGTACCGGTCCATGGTGACGCGGAACTCCCGCATGCAGTCGATGTCGTCGTGATCGGCGGCGGCATCATCGGCACCTCGACCGCGCTGGAACTCGCGGAGCGTGGCTTGCGCGTGGCGCTGTGCGAAAAGGGGGGCATCGGCCAGGAACAGTCGAGCCGCAACTGGGGCTGGGTGCGTATCACTGTGCGCGATCCACGCGAGGTGCCGCTGATGGCAGAAGCGCTGAAAATCTGGTCAACACTCGATGAGCGGATCGGGCGCGACACCGGCTACCACCGCTCGGGCATCGTCTTCAGTTGCAAGGACGAGGCCGAATATGCCGAGAAGGAGCAGTGGCTGCGAAACCTCGACGGCTATCAGCTTCAGTCCAGGATGATCGGCAGTGCCGAGTACAACCAGCTCTTCCCCGGCAACCGGCTCAACGCGCGCGGCGGGCTCTACACGCCTGAAGACGGCCGCGCCGAACCGCAGAAGGCCGCACCCGCCATCGCCGAGGCGGCGCGCGAGCGGGGTGCTGCAGTCCTCACCGAGTGCGCCGTTCGCGGCATCGAGACCTCCGCCGGGGCCGTTTCAGGAGTGATCACCGAACGCGGGCCGATCGCCTGTCAGGCGGTCGTGCTGGCGGGCGGCGCCTGGTCGAGCCTGTTTTCCGGACGGCTGGGCATCGAGTTACCCCAGCTGAAGGTGCTGAACTCGGTGCTTCGCACCAAGCCGCTCGCCGGCGCGCCGGAGGCGACGATGTGGACCAGCAAGTTCGCCTTCCGCAAGCGTCAGGACGGCGGCTACACCATCGCCAACGGCACCGAAAACGTCGTCGACATCGTGCCGAAGTCGTTCCGCTATGCGCGTGCGTTCCTCCCCGCCCTCACCTCGGAATGGCGAAGCCTGAAGTTCCGCCTCGGTGCCCGCTTCTTCGACGAGGCGCGCATCCCGGACCATTGGGAAATGGATGAAGCAAGCCCGTTCGAATATTGCCGGGTACTCGACCCGAAACCGGCCACCAAGATCACCGACAGCGCACTGTCCGAACTGAAAAAGGCGATCCCGTCCTTCGAAAAAGCCGAAATCGCGCAACGCTGGGGCGGCTATATCGACGTCACCCCGGACGCCGTGCCGGTGATATCCGCAATCGACGCCATACCGGGCTTCCACATCGCGACGGGCTTTTCCGGGCACGGTTTCGGCATCGGTCCGGCTGCAGGCCGGTTGATGGCAGATATCGTCACCGGCACAGCACCGGTGGTCGATCCGACGCCGTTCCGGTTCAGCCGGTTCAGCGACGGATCCAAGATCGAACTGATTTCCGGCGTATAGCTCATCCGGAAGACATTCATGTGAAAGCCGCCGGTCCATGCCGGCGGCTCTTCCTTGAAACCTCAAAGCGCCTTTTCGAGTTCCGGCAGGATGTCGAAGAGATCGCCGACGAGGCCGTAGTCGGCGACCTGGAAGATCGGCGCTTCCTCGTCCTTGTTGATGGCGACGATGACCTTGGAGTCCTTCATGCCGGCCAGGTGCTGGATCGCGCCGGAGATGCCGGCGGCGATGTAGAGTTCGGGAGCGACGACCTTGCCGGTCTGGCCGACCTGCCAGTCGTTCGGCGCGTAGCCGGCATCGACGGCAGCGCGGCTGGCGCCGACAGCCGCGCCGAGCTTGTCGGCGATCGGCAGCATGACCTCCTCGAACTTTTCCTTCGAACCCAGCGCACGGCCACCCGAGATGATGATCTTCGCCGAGGTCAGTTCGGGACGGTCGGAGGCGGCGATGCGGTTCTCGACGAAGGTCGACAGACCGGGATTGTCGGCTGCCGAAACGCTTTCGACCGAAGCAGAGCCGCCTTCGCCGGCCGCCTGGAACGAGGCGGTGCGGACGGTGATCACGCGCTTGGCGTCGGTCGACTGCACGGTCTGGATCGCGTTGCCGGCATAGATCGGGCGCTTGAACGTGTCGGCAGAGACGACCTCGACGATGTCGGAAAGCTGCATGACGTCGAGGAGCGCGGCAACGCGCGGCATCACGTTCTTGGCCATCGTGGTGGCCGGCGCGATGATCGTGTCGTAGCCGTCGGCGAGCTTGACGACGAGGGCGGCGAGCGGCTCGGCGAGGCGCTCGGCCAGTTCGTCGGCCTCGGCCAGAAGCACCTTGCGAACGCCGGCCAGCTTACCTGCTGCATCGGCTGCAGCCTGCGCGCCCTTGCCCGCCACCAGCACGTCGACGTCGCTGCCGATCTTGGAGGCCGCAGAAAGCGCTTTGGCGGTCTGGTCCGAAAGGGTCGCGTTGTCGTGTTCGGCAATCAGAAGAATAGCCATTTGTCTGTTCCTTTTGCCTTGAGTTTAAAGCACGCCGGCGGACTTGAGGCTCGCCACCAGTTCGG
>JAEWPB010000185.1 GCA_023399465.1 Pseudomonadota bacterium | reverse complement strand
GTCGGCGACGGCATCAACGATGCCCCTGCCCTTGCCGCCGCCGATGTCGGCATCGCGATCGGCACCGGAACTGATGTCGCCATCGAAAGCGCCGACGTCGTGCTTATGTCGGGCGACCTGCTCGGCGTGCCGAACGCGATCGCCCTGTCGAAGGCGACGATCCGTAACATCAAGGAAAACCTGTTCTGGGCCTTCGCCTACAATGCCGTGCTGATCCCGGTGGCTGCCGGCGTGCTCTATCCGGCCTACGGCGTGCTGCTGTCGCCGGTGTTTGCGGCAGGCGCCATGGCGCTCTCCAGCGTCTTCGTGCTCGGCAACGCGCTACGTCTCAAGCGCTTCAGGAGCGTGACCGCAACAGCGTAACGACGAAACCGCGCTCCCGCCCGTCGCCGATTGGCGGGAGCGCAGCACGATCCCTATATCATGCAAGAAAGCCCGCATCTGGAAAGGTCATGCCATGAACATCGGCGATGCAGCGCGCGCCTCCGGCGTGTCGACGAAAATGATCCGTTACTACGAGACGATCGGCCTGATCCCGCCGGCCGATCGCAGCGAGGCAGGCTACCGTAATTACGGCGACAATGATATCCACACGCTGCGCTTCATCCGCAGGGCGCGCGATCTCGGCTTCTCCGTGGAGCAGATGACCGATCTGCTGGCGCTGTGGCGCGACCGCTCCCGGGCAAGCGCCGAGGTCAAGAACATCGCCCTCGAGCAGGTGGCGATCCTCGAGCGCAAGGTCGAGGAGCTGCAGACGATGATCCGTACGCTCAAGCACCTGGCGAGCAGTTGCCACGGCGACGGCCGGCCGGATTGCCCGATCCTCGAGGACCTGGCCGAAGCAGAGCCCCCGGTCGGACACGCGCCGGAACCCGCGCGCTTCGGGCGCGGCGGCATCGACCCGGTGCGCTCGCGAATGACCGCCCGCGGCAATGGCTGAGCAGAAATAGGGTGACAAGGCCGGTGTCACGCATTCGTGAGGGCATTGCCGCCGGACCACCCGATTGACAAAGAACGCGCTGATTTCTACGGATAGGACATGGGAAAGCTGCGAATTGCATGGCTGAAGATGCTGATCGCGCTGCGACTGGCGACAATGCTGTCGCTGGCTGTGCTTCCCTTTTCCATGTCGCCGGCCATGGCCCATGAGGGCTCTCATGAAATGCATCAGGCAAGCGCTGGCTTGGAGCATGGCGACGGGCGCCATCACATCGACGCGCATTGCGCGCCGGCCGCAGATGCCTCATCCGCTACCCCCGGTACCGACAGCGGCAAGAACAGCATCAATCAGGATTGCTGCACGGCCTTCTGCGTGGGCCTCGCGGTCCTGACCGAAACCGACATGCCGCACGCACGCCTGACGGCCCCGCTTCGCGGCCTCGGCCCAGATCACCAGGTCAGCCCGGGCGCAGTTCCCAACCTGAAAAGACCCCCCAAAGCCTGAAATCGTGAAAGCTGCCGGCATTCTGCCGACGCGACCCGGTGCCCTCGGTCCTTGAACCGTAGGCTCCGTAGTCATCGCCATTCATATTTCAGGTTGAACCATGAAACATATTTTGTTGGTGGCAGTGCCGTCCCTTCTCCTGGGCGGATGTGCAGCCACTTTACCACCCGCGGTGCCGGGCCTTGGCGACGCTGCCGATGCCTCGCTTGGCCTCGGCACGACCCGCTATCACAGCCCGCTCGCGGGCTATGTCCACCGCGAGCCCGTCACGCCGAAACCCTGGCGCCAGCTGAATGACGCGCAATCCCCTGACAGGGGAGAAGCGTCATGAACAAGCCCGCCATCAAGCTCGCAGCGATCGCCGGCTTCCCCCTTGTTCTCGCCGGCTGCGTTACCAATCCCGACTACGCGTCGATGGACGCGGGCTTCCGCACCGTCTCGGCGAAAGTCGCAGAAGCGACGGGACGACAGAGCGCCTGGGTTCAGGATCGGCAGCAGGCCCGAATGGTCCGCGCGCGCGTGAAAGAGTTGCTCGCCCGCAAAACCATCGATGCCGACACGGCCGTGCAGATTGCCCTTCTCAACAACAAGGGACTGCAGGCGGCCTATGCGGATCTCGGCGGCGCCGCGGCCGCTGTCTGGCAGTCGACGATGCTGGTGAACCCGATCATGGCGATTGGCGCAGGCGGGCTCGGCACGCCGGAAATGGAAGCGTTCCGGGCGATCGAGGCAACCGTCACCGCGAACCTTCTGGCGCTCCTAACCCGCGAAAGGAACATCGCCATTGCCGATGTGCGCTACCGCCAGGCCCAACTCGACGCAGCGCTTGCCACCTTGCAGCTCGCCGCCGAAACCCGTCGGGCCTGGATCAATGCCGTATCCGCATGGGAGACGGTGGGACAGCTCAACCGGGCGCAGGTCGCGGCCGATGCCGCTTCCGAGCTTGCCGAAAAGCTCGGCGAGAGCGGTGCGATGTCCAAGGGTGCGCAGGCCCGCGAGCATGCCTTCAATGCCGAACTTGCCGGACAAGCCGCGCAGGCCCGCCTTGCCGCCCGGCTCGCCAAGGAGGAGCTGATACGGCTCATGGGCCTATGGGGAGAGGATGCAAAATTCGAGATCCCCAACCGTCTTCCAAGCCTGCCGAAAGCCTTGGCCAAGAGAGATACGATCGAAGCGGAAGCGCTTCGCCGCCGCATCGACCTGCAGGTCGCCAAGCTGGAACTGGAGGCGGTCGCACGGTCGTACAAGCTCACCGAAGCAACCCGGCTCGTCACAGACCTCGAACTCATGGCGGGCGTAGAGACCGAGCGTGAGCGCGAGGATGGCAAGACGAAATTCGAGACCACCGGCCTCGCCGAACTGGAATTCGCCATCCCGATTTTCGACAGCGGCAAGGCACGCATGCGCCAGGCGGAACTCAACTATCTGAGGGCAGCGAACCAGCTGGCGGAGAAGTCCGTCAATATCCGCTCCGAGGCCCGCAGCGCCTATCAGGCCTATCGCGCCAGCTACGATATCGCCCGCCACTATCGCGACAGCGTCGTGCCGCTACGGACCAAGATCGAAGAAGAAGCGCAACTGACCTACAACGGCATGATCACCAACACCTTCGAACTGCTTGCCGACACACGGGCGAAGGTCAATTCCGTGATCCTCTCCGTCAATGCGAAACGCCAATTCTGGCTGGCCGACGCCGGCCTCCAGACCGCGATCAACGGTGGCGGCTCGGGTGGTGCGTCAGCCAGCACTGCATCGCCTGCGGGTTCGGAAGAAGCCGGTGCCGGACACTGAGAAAGGAACGAACATGTTCAATAGAAGACAGATCCTCGGTGCCGGGGCCGCCCTTGTCTCAACCACCGCCTGGGCGCAGACTTCGACCGGCGGCCTGCCGGAAGCGCCCCTGATGGGCACCGCCAAAACCCAGCCGCCGCTCAATCCAAGCAGTGGCCCCGATTACCAACCGGTGGTCACTCTCAATGGCTGGACGCTTCCCCACCGGATGAAAAACGGCGTGAAGGAGTTTCACCTCATCGCCGAACCGGTGGAACGGGAAATGGCGGAGGGCATGACAGCCTACCTGTGGGGCTACAATGGCCAGTCGCCGGGCCCGACGATCGAGGCCGTCGAGGGCGACCGCGTGCGCATCTTCGTCACCAACAAGCTGCCCGAACACACCACCATCCACTGGCACGGGATGATCCTGCCATCAGGAATGGATGGTGTCGGCGGCTTGAGCCAACCACATATCCCCGTCGGCAAAACCTTCGTCTATGAGTTCGATCTCGTGAAGTCGGGCACTTTCATGTACCACCCGCACTCCGACGAGATGGTTCAGATGGCGATGGGCATGATGGGCTTTTTCGTGATCCATCCCAAGGACCCGAAGTTCATGCCGGTCGACCGGGACTTCGTATTCCTGCTCAATGCCTACGACATCGATCCCGGCTCCTATGTTCCGCGCATCATGGAGATGACCGATTTCAACATGTGGTGCTGGAACAGCCGTATCTTCCCTGACATCGATCCGCTCGTCGTCTCCAAAAACGACCGCGTCCGCGTCCGGGTCGGCAACCTGACGATGACCAATCATCCGATCCACATGCATGGCTACGACTGCGAAGTCACCTGTACGGATGGCGGCTGGGTCAGGCCAGAGGCGCGTTGGCCGGAAGTCAGCATCGATATTCCCGTCGGGGCGATGCGCGCCTACGAGTTCGATGCGAAGTACGAGGGCGACTGGGCGATCCACTGCCACAAGTCGCACCACACGATGAACGCCATGGGGCACGACATCCCGACGTTCATCGGCGTCGACAAGAAGCAGGTTGCCGAGAAAATCAAAAAACTCCGCCCGGATTACATGCCGATGGGCACCGCCGGAATGGCTGACATGGGCGAGATGGAAATGCCGCTTCCCGACAACACCATTCCGATGATGACCGGGTGGGGGCCGCACGGCCCGATCGAGATGGGCGGCATGTTCTCGGTCGTCAAGGTGCGCGAAGGCATCGCGTCGGGCGATTACGCCGATCCCGGCTGGTACGAAAACCCTCCCGGAACACAGGCCTGGGAGTGGACCGGCGCGTTGCCGGAAACCACCCGTGCCTCGGATGCCAAGACCCGGATCACAAGCGAACCGGCCCCCGATAAGGGCTGACCTCACGAAAATTACGGACAAAGGATACTTTGATGAGAAAGATAGCAATTACCTTTGCATTGACAGTCGCGACTGCCGCCTCCCCGGTGCTCGCTGATGGCTCGCACTCCGGCGGACACGGAACGATGGCTGTCGGCGAGCCGGGCGACAAGTCCAAGGCGACCCGGACAATCCTTGTTACCATGAGCGAAGCCGCAGACGGCAAGATGCTGTTCACGCCGGACAGCTTCGAGGTTCGCAAGGGACAGACAGTACGCATTGCCATCCGGAATGCCGGCGAACTCGACCACGAGTTCGTGCTCGATGAAACGAGCAAGATCGCCGAGCACAAGGCGGTAATGGAAAAGTTCCCGGAGATGGAACATGACGATCCGAACGCCATACGCCTTGCCCCGGGCACTGCGGGCGAGATCGTCTGGACTTTCACCAATGATGGTACCTTCGAATTCGCCTGCCTAGTACCCGGCCACTACGATGCGGGCATGCACGGCACCCTGAATGTTGCAACCGAATAAGCCCCTAACAATCCAGGAGATCGACATGAAAACCATCGTGAAGCTCGCGCTTGCCGCCCTGATCGCCACAAGCACTGCCTATGGCGTTCAGGCCGCCGAATACACCAAGGCCATCGTCAAGAAGATCGATGCCAAGGCCAAGAAGGTAACACTGGACCATGAGGACCTGAAGAACCTCGACATGCCGGCCATGACCATGGTGTTCCGGGTCCGGGACGACGCGCTACTTGAAAAACTGAAGGAAGGCGCCACGATCGAGTTTGTCGCCGAGCGCGTCGACGGTAAACTCACTGTGACTGAAATCAAATGAGGAAAGGCATTGCCCCTGAAGAACGGGGACCCGTGCTTCTCGATGTTGACAGCAGGAAAGGCAAGACGATGAACTTCGTACACAGACATCTCGCAACCGCCACCGTTGCAGCAGGCATGCTTCTCGGCCTTGGAACGATCGGCGCCGCCGCAGACCCCGCAGCGATGGCGGTCTACAAGGATCCCATGTGCGGTTGTTGCGAAGCCTGGGCCGACGCCATGAAGGCGGCCGGCTTCAAGGTCCAGATCCACAACGAGGACAACATGACGCCGATCAAGAGCCGATACGGCGTTCCGGCCGACATGGAAGGTTGCCATACCGCGGTTGTCGACGGATATGTCATCGAAGGTCACGTCCCTCTTCAGGCCGTGACCAAGTTGCTGGCCGAGCGGCCGAACATTGCCGGCATCGCGACGCCAGGCATGCCGGCGGGCTCTCTCGGCATGGGCGACGATGCGAATGCCTCTTATGACGTCTATGCCCTGACGAAACAGCCGGGCGAAGCGCCGTCCGTGTACTACTCGGTAAGACCGCAGTAGGATAGCCGCTACGACCGCCACCGTCCTCCCTGCGTCGTCATAACGCGGTGAGGACGGTGTTCAGTTTCATGTCAGGATTTCCCGGCAGTTTCCCGCCCGGCCCTGATCCGGACGTCTGCGTTACTGGCTTGCCATACGCGGCTCCCCATCAGTGCGTTTCTCGACGCCCGGGGATGCCCGGGCGTCGCCGCATAGAATGGAATTGAAAGGCAAAGTCGGTGAGCGAAATCCAGAACGCGGAACGGCAACTGCTGATACGCCCGAAAATCGGTAGCGTATCCCTCAGCATCGTGACTGCGGTTTATGTGCTTTTTGTCCTGAACCAGACGTTCTGGTTGAAAGCCGCCAGCTTCCTCGCCACCGACCTGACCGCGCTTGCCGCCCTCGCCATCGGGCTGGCCGGTGGCTTCATCGCGATTTTCACGACTTTTTCGCTCAAATACCTGATCAAGCCGTTCCTGATCTTCTGCGTCATGTCGGCAGCACTCGCCTCATGGTTCACCGACCGCTTCGGCGTCATCATCGACACCGACATGATCCGCAATGCGGCAACCACGACAACGGCCGAAGCCCAGCATCTGATCACCCCCGGCTTCGCCTGGCACCTATTCCTCTACGGTATCATTCCCTCGTTGCTCATCGTCTGGGTAGAGGTCGTGCACCACACCTTCTGGCGCAAGGCGGGACGGAATCTGCTGGTCTTTGTTCCCGCCTTGGCAATCTTCCTGCTTGCCGGCTACAGTCATTACAAGACCTTCGCAGCAACCTTCCGCGAGCATCGCGAGCTTGCCCGCATCATCAATCCCATCATGCCGGTGGGGAGCGTGATCAAGTATGCCATCCGCTCGACCACAGAACGCAACATCGTCGCGGCTCCTCTCGGGACCGACGCCCGCAGGGTGGCGCCGGCGGATGGCTGGACCAAGCCGCGGGTCACGATCATCGTCGCCGGAGAAACCGCGCGGGCGGCAAACTTCTCGCTCAATGGCTATGCCCGCGAGACCAATCCCGAACTGGCGAAGCTCGACATCGTCAATTTCCCGCATACCTCGAGCTGCGGCACGGCGACAGCGGTATCCCTGCCCTGCATGTTCTCCGTCTATACGCGCCAGGACTACAGCCACCGGAAGGGCCTCGAGACTGAGAACGTCACGGACGTGCTGACCCATGCCGGGGTGGACGTTGCCTGGTGGGACAACAACACCGGCGCCAAGAGCATCGATGATCGGATCGCATCGATCGATCTTTCGTCGGTGGCCGATCCGCGCTTCTGCACGAATGGCGAATGCCAGGACGGCATCCTTCTTGACCGGCTGGACGCCTGGCTCGATCAGGTCAAGGAGGACAGCGTCCTCATCCTGCACCAGATCGGCAGCCACGGCCCCGCCTATTTCGCCCGCTATCCCGAACAGTTCCGCCGCTTTCGCCCCGATTGCCGCACCGCCGAATTCAGCGCCTGCACGCCGGAAGAAATCGTGAATGCCTATGACAACACCATCCTCTTCACCGACCACGTGCTGGCCAGCATCGTCGGCAAGCTGAAAGCCCGCTCCGGACAGATGGCAACGGCGATGTTCTACATGTCGGACCACGGAGAGTCCCTTGGTGAGAACGGACTCTATCTGCACGCAACTCCTTACTTCATCGCCCCCGACGAGCAGACCAAGGTGCCCTTCATCCTGTGGATGGACGGCAACTTCAGGAGTTCGATGGGATTGGACATGGCCTGCCTGACGCGGACCGCCACGGCCGAGCGCTCGCATGACAACCTGTTTCACAGCGTCCTTGGCATGATGAACGTCTCGACCAGCGTCTACGATCCCGCCCTCGACGTGTTCGCCGCCTGCCGCAGCAAGCCGCTGTCCTGATGGCTGAACGGATCGTGCGAAGATGCCCCGGCGGCTCGCCACAACCACTTGACGTCGGCGCCCCGGCGGCGTTACCCGTGGTGAAAACGGTGCCGGAGGCCGCCTTGAGAGTGCTTCTTGTTGAAGACGACAGCATCCTTGGCGAAGCTGTGCGCGATCATGTCGCCGCCAACGGCAATGCCGTCGACTGGATGCGGACCGTGGGCGATGCGGCCGCGGCACTGCAGACAGTGAACTACGGCCTCGTCCTTCTCGACCTGCGGCTGCCCGACGGCAGCGGTCTCAGCCTGCTCAGAGAGATGCGTGCACGCGAGGACCCGGTTCCGGTGATCGTGTTGACAGCGCACGACCAGATCTCGGACCGGATCGAGGGGCTCAACAGCGGCGCCGATGACTATCTGGTGAAGCCCTTCAATCTCGACGAACTGACCGCGCGGATGCTGGCCGTTTCGCGCCGCCACCATGCGGGAACGTCCCGCTCCGCCATTCGCCTGCCGGGCATCGAGATCGACCAGGCCTCGCGCCTGCTCAAGGTCGACGATCGCGACGTCCCGCTCAGCGCCCGCGAGTGGGCGGTGTTGCAGATGCTGGCGGCACGGCCCGGCGCAATCGTCTCCAAGGGCCAGATCGAGGAGGCCCTCTACGCCTTCGGCTCGGAAATCGAAAGTAATACCGTCGAAGTCTATGTCAGCCGCCTGCGCAAGAAGATCGGCCGTGATCGCGTCCAGACCATCCGTAGCGTCGGCTACTGCCTGAAATGAGCGCCCGCGTTAAGAAGAGACCCAGCATGACGCGACGCCTGATCGTCGCGCTGACGGCCGTGGTCGCGATGTTCTGGCTGCTGGCGGCTGCGCTTGGCGCGCTTGTGATGAAGGACGAGTTCGACGAGATTTTCGACAGCGCCTTGAAGGAGACGGCCGGCCGCCTGACCCCGCTGATCGTCGACGATATTTCCCTGCGCAGGGAACAGCAGCCACCCCGCCAGCTCGACCCGGTCCCGCTATCCGAAGAAGACAACTACATTACCTTCCAGGTCCGCGACGCCACCGGCAAGGTGCTCCTGCATTCGCACGACGTTACCGCCGCAGCCTTCGATGCGCCGCTCAAGCCCGGTTTTCACGATACGCCGGAGTTTCGCATCTTCACGGTCGCCGCGGCCGGCGACACGATATTCGTGCAGGTTGCCGATTCACGCTGGCACCGGCAGGAGGCGGTCGTCGAGGGGGCCCTAGCCCTGATGCTGCCGCTCCTGATCCTGGTGCCGGCCAGCATCCTGGCCATTCGCCTCATCGTCCGGCGGATGCTATTGCCGGTCGACACGCTGCGCCAGACGATCGCCAGCAAGGACAGCGGCAACATGGCGCCGCTCTCGGACGCCTATCTTCCCCGCGAACTGCAGCCGATAGCTCATTCGGTGAACAAACTTCTCGGGCGCTTGCGCTCGGCGCTCGAAGCCGAACGGGAGTTCACCGCCAACAGCGCCCACGAACTGCGCACGCCGATCGCCGGGGCCCTCGCCCAGACCCAGCGGCTCATGGAAATCGTCAACAGCGACGAGGCCAGGGCGCGCGCCCGTCAGGTCGAGCTTTCGCTTGTCCGGCTGAGCCATCTGACGGAGAAGCTGCTGCAGTTGTCACGTGCCGAGGCGGGCATCGGATTTGGCGAAACCGCGATCGACCTGGTGCCGGTGCTCAGGGTCTTGGTCGAGGATGCCCGCCGGCAGGCCGGCGATGGCGAGCGTCTGCGGATGAGCATCGCACCCGGGGCCGCGCTGACCCGTCAGGTCGACGCCGACGCGTTCGGCATCACAATCCGCAATCTCCTGGAAAACGCCTTGATCCACGCGCCGCCGGGAAGCCCGGTCGATATCAGTCTCGATGCGGACGGCAGCATCCGTATCGTTAACGACGGCCCGGTCATCAGTCCGGCCGAGCTCAGTTCTCTTGCCCGGCGTTTCGCGCGTGGACGCACCGATGCTCCCGGCTCCGGCCTCGGCCTGCAGATCGCTAAGCGCCTGGCACAACAGATGGGTGGTCGCCTGGAACTTCTGTCGCCGGCAACAGGCCGCAAGGACGGTTTCGAGGCGAAGCTGTCGCTGTGAACGGGGTACCCGTGACGCACTTCGCCGGTCAGGCTTTAATCTTCCTGTAGATGAAATACCGCCCTTCCTTCACTGTCGGTGGCAGGGCGCAGGCTTCGAGGTCGGGGTGGTCGAGCGGCAGTCCGCTGACTGCCATCCCGCCGGGCGCCAGAAGGCCGGCGATCAACTGCGGCAACCATGTCAAGGTTACAGCGTCCTTGTCGGGATAGCCGGTGCCGATGTCCGCGTGAACCAGTGCCGCGTCGACGCCGATAAACGCGCGGGCGGTGTCACGGATTTCACCGACGACGATATCCCCCTCGGCGGGGATCGACGATCCATGTGCATTGACCGAGCGGTCGAAGGCAATGATCCGCCGTCCGGGAAAGCGCTCCCTGATGTGGTGATAGGTGCGGCCATTGCCGAGCCCCAGTTCCAGCGCCGGCCCCGGAATGTCGGGGCCGATCGTTTCGCTGACGGCATCGAGGATGTCGCGCTGGGCAGAGAGGCGACGAATGAAACTGTCGAGGCGGCTCATGCATCGGGCCCTTGTCTACGGGAATTCGCGATCCTTAACCGGCTGATGGCTCCTCGACAGCCGGACATTGCTTCACACGTGCTTCCGCCCTTCCGCATCATAGAACCACTCGTCCGGATAGGGATACCACCAGTCGTGGATCACGGGCTTATGATCGATGATCACCATCTTCGAGCGCCGGAAGGCATCAAGGCCGAGCCTTGAAAGTTCACGGCCGAGGCCCGACTTCTTCCAGCCGCCGAAAGGCAGCGCATCGTTGTCGATCAGCGGATTGTTGACCCAGACCATGCCAGCCTCCAGCCGGTCGGCGGCTTCCATCGCCTCTTCAAGCGAAGTGGTGAAGACAGAAGCGCCAAGCCCGAACTCGCTGTCGTTTGCCCGCTCGATGGCCTCATCGAAGTCCTTCACCTTCATGATCGCGGCGACCGGGCCGAAGCATTCTTCCCGCATGATCGCCATGCCGGGGGTGCAGTCGGTCAGGATCGTCGGCTCGTAGAACCAGCCGATCGGCTCGCTGTCCGGTATTCTGCCGCCCAGAACGACATTAGCCCCCCTGGCCCTTGCGTCCTCGACCAGACGGATCACCTTGCTCCGCGCCGCCTCCGACACAAGGGGACCGATCTCGGCCCTGGAAAGCCCGTTGCCGATGCGAAGCCGCTTCGCCTCGGCCGCGAACTTTTCGACAAAGGCGTCGTGCACGCTGTCGACGACGAAGAAGCGTTCGGCCGAGGTACAGACCTGGCCGGACATGTGGAAAGCGGCGGTGACGGCGCCGGCGGCGGCGACCTCGAGCGGCGCGTTCGCCGTGATGATCATCGGATCGGAACCGCCGGCCTCGATGACGGCCGGTTTCATCTGACCCGCGGCGGCCATCGCTACGGCCCTGCCCGCCGCAACCGAGCCGGTGAAGGCGACAGCATGCGTCTTGGGTGACGCGATCAGCGCTTCTCCGAGTTCCGCGCCCCCGGGCAGGCAGGCAATCAGACCGGCGGGCAGCGCTTCGAACACGGCCATGAATTCGAGCGTCGACAGGGTCGTCGCCGGTGCCGGCTTGATGATGCAGCCATTGCCCGAGGCGAGCGACGCGGCGACCGTCCAGCACATCAACAGGATCGGGAAGTTGAACGGCATGATGTGGACGCTGAGGCCCAGCGGCTCGTAGCGCGCGTGCTGAAACGAGCCGGCCTGCGTCGTTCCGGCGACCTTGCCGGCCTCGTCGCGTGCCATCTCGGCAAAATAGCGGAAGGCGCCGGCGCAGTTGGCCACCTCGCCGATCGCTTCCGGATAGGGCTTGCCCATCTCGCGCGACATCAGTTCGGCGCAACGGCGCATGTCGGTCGCCTCAATCCGGCTGGCGATCCGGTGGAGCATCGTCGCCCGGGTCTTGGCGTCGAGGCGCTTCCAGCCACGCTGCGCCACCGTCGCGGCCTCCAGCACGGCTTCCATCTCCTCCATAGTCGTGGACGCTATCCGGCCGACCTCGGTCAAACGCGCCGGGTCGATCACCGGGTAATGGCGTCCCCGCGCCGGCACGTAGTCCGGGTGCTGGTAGAAGACGGGTTCGGCTGGATTGAACATGCTGCACTCCCTGCGCTTCACTCTCTGGCGATCCTGCTGCGCCAGCCTCCACCGGCTGACGCGGCGCGCCCGCGGTTTCCCGACCGGTCAGCGGATCATGTAGACTTTCTTGATCGTCTCATGGACGGTGCATTCGCCCTTCCAGTCCTGCGGAAAGAAAGCGGCCGTATCCGGGGTGATCTCGATCACTTCGCCGCTCTCGTGCACATAGGTGCAGCGGCCTTCGAGGAAGTGGCAGAACTCGTCTCGGGTGACATGGCAGAACCACTTTCCGGGCGTGCAGACCCATAGTCCGCATTCGGATTGGCCGTTCGGCCCCTTGTGGATCAGCTTGCCTGATGTGCGGCTTTCGCCCTCGATCATCGTCGGGATCACGCCCCAGTCGACGAGGTCGGTCTGTTCAAGCGGCTTTCGCATCAATGGGGTTACAGTCATGGATGGTTGTTCCTTTCGTTCATTCATGCCGTCAGACGAGGATGTAGATGTTGCGCATGGTCTCGAGCACGGCGCATTCGCCGCTCCAGCCAGCCGGAAACATCACCACGGTGCCGGGCTCGACCTCGATTACCTCGCCCTCGTCCGAGCGGTAGACCGCCCTGCCGGCAACGAAGTGACAAAGCTCATCGCGGGGTATCGAGAGCCGCCAGCGGCCGGGCGTGCACACCCAGATGCCGCTTTCGGGCTGATTGTTGGGCCCCTTGAAGACGAGCCGACCGGAAGAATGCGACTGCCCTTCGATGCTGTCGGGCTGGTCGCCCCAGTCGACGAGATCGGTAAAGGTGGTCGCACCATGGATATGCGGAGCGCTCGATCTCGTCGTCTCAACCATCGAACCTGCCTGCCGTCGCCAGTTGATCGAGAATGCTGGCGGCCTTTTGCGGGCCGCTACGCGACTGCATGTGAGCGCTTGCGGCCGCAAGCCTGGCCTTCATCGCCGCGTCGTTGACGCATTGATCGAGCTTTGCGGCGAGGTCCGCATCGGTCCAGTCGTAGCGTGGCATTTTGAAGCCGTGACCGGTCTCGTCGACACGCGTCGCGTTGTCGTGGCCATCCCAGACATAGGGCATGATGATCGTCGGCTTGCCGAAATAGAGGCACTCGGTGAAGGAGTTGTTGCCGCCGTGGTGAATGACGGCATCGACCTGCGGGATGACGGAGGGCTGTGGGAACCAGCTGTCGATCGCCACGTTGCCAGGCAGATCGACATACTGATCGCGATAATCGCCGACATTGACCAGCGCTCGATAAGGCAGCTTGCCGATGGTGGCAATCAGTCGCTTCAACAGTTCCGTGTCCCCCGCCCCAAGACTGCCGAAGGAGATATAGATCAAGGGCTTGTCGTTGTTTTCGGCGAAGACGGGCACCTCGTAGGGCTTTTCCTCACGCACGCAGCCTTCAAGATACTGGAACTTTCTGGGATCGAGCGGATGCTCGCGCGAGAACTTCACCGGCTCGGGATAAAGGAGCAGGTTCATGAACGGCGACGCCTCGAAGAACTGGCCGATCGGATAGGCGTCCTCGCTGTTTTCTCCGAGGAAGGCATTGAAGTCGTCATGGATCGGCTTGATCACGGCGTTGAAGTGATCGCGATAGGCCGCGTGCCCGGCATAATCCTTCTCGGCGCAGCCCGAGAGGTGCGGCGGGATGGCGGGATCCTCGATTTCGTTCTCCGAGCAGGAGATGATCCGCACCCAGGGCTTGCCGAACTGCTTGATCGCCGGGAAAAGGATGACGTTGTCGACGCAGATCAGGTCCGGCTGGATTCTCGCCAGTACGCCCGGCAAATCCTTCTGCGCCCACTTGGCGCTGTCAACGATCGCAGTCCAGCAATCCTTGACATAATTGTCGACCTGTTCGAGCGGCGACTTGCGGAAGTTGGGGATGTGGCCGTTGATGAAGTCCTCCCAGAACTTCGCCATCTGTTCCGGCGGCATCGGCTCCGACAGGTTGACCGGATGAGCCTCGAAGCCATAGTCCTGATAGACCGAAACGAAACCGGGATCGGAGAGGAACACCGCCTTGTGGCCGAGCGCCTCGACCGCCTGGGCGATGCCGACGGAATTCAGTGCCGGCCCGAACGCCGCCTCCGGGAAAAATGCGATTGTCTTGGACATGATTGTTCCCCCTTGTCTGTCCTAGAAAACTCGGCATTTGGCGGGATCGAACGCCAGATGGACCGTCTCCCCCACCCGGCGGCCCGCAGCCCCGTCGGCGGCCACCCGCACCTGCACCGGCGCCCCGCCCGCATCGGTCGCCACATGCAGGACGCGATCCAGCCCATGATAGGCAATGTCGACAATGGTTCCCGCCAATCCGGCGCCATTGGCAGAGAGCGAGACATGCTCGGGCCGGACGGCGAGTGCGACCCGGCCAGTCTGGCCGGTGTCGAGCACCAGACGCAGGCTTCCCGCCTCGAAAGCGCGCCCGTCACCGATCCGACCCTCGATGAAGTTCATCACCCCGATGAAATTGGCAACGAAGCGGTCCGCGGGCCGTTCATAGATCTCCTCTGGCGAGCCGCATTGCAGCACGCGCCCATCCTTGAGGATCGCCATGCGGTCGGCCATCACGAGGGCTTCCTCCTGGTCGTGGGTGACGATGATGAAGGTGATGCCGATTTCGTTCTGCATCCGCTTCAGCTCGAGCTGCATCTTCTCGCGCAGCTTCTTGTCCAGAGCCCCGAGCGGCTCGTCGAGAAGCAGAACCTTCGGGCGCTTGACCAGCGCGCGGGCCAGCGCCACGCGCTGCTTCTGGCCGCCCGACAGC
>JAEWPB010000181.1 GCA_023399465.1 Pseudomonadota bacterium | reverse complement strand
GTGCTGCCCACTGGACTGCTTGCCGGTTTGTGCGGATATACCGGCACGCCCTTTGCCCAAAGGCGAAGCGCCTCCCAGTGGATTCCGGCCATGACTTTCAGTGTCATCAGGGGATACTGGAAAAACGTCTTGAACAGTTCCCAGTCAGAAAATTCCCGCCTGCTGCCGGTAAAGGTGGCGACGAGCAAAGGTCCCTCCGTGTCAGTTTCGTTGATGGCGATCAGGACCCGTTCGTCTGGCGGCACGATGCGAAAGTTGTAGCGGCACGCCATCTCAATGAATGGCGAGACGTAGAGCTCTTTGGCGCATGACTGACGTACAGCGCTGGTCGTTCCCTCGTCGACCGGAATGACATAGGTGTGGCGCTCGCGAAACGTGTTGCACACTTCGTAGAGGATCGCCCGCAGGCCGCCATCCGGCGCATAGCAAAAATAGACGGTCAGAGGATTGAACACGTAGCCGAGAATGCGCGGATAGCAGAGGATGCGGATGCGCAAACCGTCACCCTCAATGCCGGCTTTCAGCAGTTGTCGCTTAACCCAGTCGCCTAGTCCGCCTTCTCTTCCGTCGCCGTGGTCCTTGTCCCAGAAGCTGAATAGAGCGCTGCGGTTATAGCCGAACAGACGCATAGTGGCGCTATGCCGCGGAAGTTCATCAAGGTCCAGCAACAGTGAGAAGACGCGGTATGTCAGGGCGTGCTTTCGAGGTCGTTGTCTCGCATGCATCACCTTGCCGATATAGAGGGCCGTATTGCCGTTCATTCCGCCGCCGCCAGGGTTGGGCCGGCGTGTATCCTGCCGGACTGGTTGAGGACGGTCCAGGGACGTAGAACGCCGCCGAGGCTTTCGGCGACCGCCAATCCTGATTGCAATCCGTCTTCGTGGAAGCCGCTGCCGAAATATGCGCCGCAAAACCACGTTCCGTTTCGTCCCTGGAGCCCCCAAAGCCTCTTCTGGGCATAGATCGCCTCGAGATTGAAAAGAGGATGTCTGTATTCGAAGGAGCGCAGCAACTGCCCCTCCGCAATGTCCCGATGCGGATTAAGCGTGACGAAGATCGGAGTAGCCGGATCGATCCCCTGCAGACGGTTCATCCAGTAGGTCACGCAAAGCGGCCTGTTGCCGTCATTCGCGCGCTCGCCGATATAGTTCCAGCTGGACCACGCCCGCCGACGCAGCGGCATCAGACGTTCGTCGGAATGCAGGACGGCCGTGTTGTCCGTATAGCGAAAGGCGCCAAGCACGGAGCGCTCCTGCTCATCGGCATCGCCCAGCATCGCGAGCGCCTGATCCGCGTGAGTGGCAATGACGATGTCGGAAAACGTGTCCATCTCACCGCGGCAGTCCGTAACGGTCACGCCTCCAGCCTGTCGCCTGACCTCTTTGACGGCGCTTTTAAGTCGTATCGAGCCGGAAAAGTCCTTGATCAGCCGACTGACATATTCCCGACTTCCGCCCATGACAGTGCGCCATTGCGGTCGATCGGATAGCGCCAGAAGTCCGTGGCTATCGAAAAAGCGGATGAAGGCATGCAGCGGATAGGAGCGCATGTCCTTCGCCGTGGTCGACCATATCGCAGCTCCCATCGGGAGTAAGTGCTCTTCGACAAACGAGGCGCTGTAGTTGCGTTCGTCAAGGAACGCACCGAGGCTAAGAGAGCCCAGATCCTCCCGGTTCAAAAGGGGGGGCGCCTCCCTGTAGAAGCGCAACACATCCGATATCATCCGCCAGAACCGCGGCCGTAGGGCATTTGTCCGCTGAGCCAGCAGTCCTTGGATGCCCGTACCGGAGTATTCGAAGGCGCCCCCATCGAGCGAAGCCGCGAATGACATGTCGGATGCGGTGGTCGGCACGCCGAGGTGGTCAAACAGTGCGACCAGGTTGGGATAATTCCTGTTATTGTAGACGATGAAGCCCGTATCGACCGGCTGAGGCCCGGAAAATGATGACACCATGACGGTGTTTGCGTGCCCGCCGAGACGATCCTCCGCCTCATAGATTGTCACGTTCATGCTCTTGCTCAACAGCCAGGCTGCCGCAAGCCCGGAGACGCCGGTGCCGATAACCGCGACCCTTCTTTCCCCTCTCCTGCTGTTGACGGTGCCACCAAAACGCATACTTCAAATCTCCGCTTCAATGAGTTTGGAATGAACTACGATGGGCGGCGACGTTCGGATCGATCGCAGCGCAAATTTTTCAGCATTTGTGATCTGACGTTCGATGGGTCCCGTATTGGGGGCCATGACAATCGTTGTTCCCATAACGGCGCCTGCATGCCACAACAACTCGATGCCTGTGCCTCGGCGTTCTGTCTTGGCGCGGCGCGACAGAGAAACCAAGCGTGAGTGTATGGGCGATACGGAAAAAGATCTGACAAAGGACGAGATGAGCGTGCTTCTCGCCGCTGTCGGGACCGACAGGGATATCGAGGCCTTCGAAACCCTGTTTCGATACTTCGGGCCCAGGGTGAAGGCCTATATGGCTCGTGTGGCGCGCGATGGCCAGGTCGCAGAGGAGCTAATGCAGGAAACCATGATTGCGGTATGGAACAAGGCCGCTCAGTTTGACCCGAGCCGCGGAACCGTATCCACCTGGATCTTCACAATTGCCCGGAATTTGCGCATCGATGCGTATCGCAAGGACCGTCGCCCTGATTTCGACCCCAACGACCCGGCCTTCGTGCCGGAGGGCGTTCCACCGGCTGATACAGTGTTCGAGGAGTTACAGGAAGCCTCGCGTCTGCGGCGCGCCATGGAAGGATTGCCGGAAGATCAACTGGAATTGCTGAGGCTTTCCTTTTTCAACGATCGTTCGCACAGCGCCATAGCTGAGCAACTTAAAATTCCTCTCGGAACAGTGAAGTCGCGCATTCGCCTTGCCTTCGCCAAGCTGCGCGCGGTTCTGGAGGAGAAGTGATGACGATTCAGCACCATGTGAGCGATGAATTGCTGCTTGCCTACGCCGCAGGAAATTTGGCTGAAGGCTGGAGCCTGGCGGTTGCCACGCATCTTGCCCTCTGCCCGCAGTGCCGTCGTCGCCTGTCACTCATGGAGAAAACTGCTGGCCAGTTGCTCGAGGATATAGCGTTGGAGCCAGCGGTGGACGATTCATGGGCGCGGATGCGGGAACGCATTAAAAGCGCCGAGGTAGCGCCGCGTAGCAAGCCTGTCGCGACAGCATCGCGTGGCGCCCACAGCCCGGTGTTGCCAGAACCGTTGCGATCGTATCTCGGCGGTGATGTGGCGTCGCTGAAATGGCGGCCGCTCGGCCGTGGTGCCTTTCATATCCCGATCCCGACTTCGGATCTGGAAACCAAGGCGCGTCTCCTGCGCATACCGGCCGGCAAGCCGGTTCCTGAACACGGCCATGGCGGCCGGGAATTGACGCTTGTGCTCAGCGGCAGTTTCCGTGACGGGGAAGATTTGTTTGCGCGCGGCGATTTAGAGGAAGCTGACGCTACCCTGACGCATCAACCCGTCGCCACTCCGGACCAGGACTGCATCTGTCTGGCGGTAACCGATGCCCCACTTAAGTTCCGCAGTTGGCTCCTGCGATTGGTACAGCCAGTCCTTGGCATCTGACCAGAAATTTTCATGATCGAGAGTGCTATCGTATATGATCTACATCGTCTCCTACATTGCCACTGCTGCCGTCTTCTTCGGAATTGACTTTGTCTGGTTGTCGCGGATCGCGCCGGGCTTCTACAAAAGCCGCATCGGCGATCTTCTGCTGGCGGAACCGAATTAT
>JAEWPB010000172.1 GCA_023399465.1 Pseudomonadota bacterium | reverse complement strand
GCGCCTTGTAGCCCTTTTTCATGTCTTCCTCCCATCATTCTTCACGACTTCATCCTAACTCAGATTGAGTTCCTTGAAGAAGTCGTTGCCCTTGTCGTCGATAACGATGAAAGCCGGAAAATCCTCGACCTCGATGCGCCAGATCGCTTCCATGCCGAGTTCGGGATATTCGACGACCTCGACCTTTTTGATGCAGTCCTGGGCAAGCCGGGCGGCGGGGCCGCCGATCGAGCCGAGATAGAAGCCGCCGTGACGCCCGCACGCCTCGCGCACCTGCCGCGAGCGGTTGCCCTTGGCGAGCATCACCATCGAGCCGCCGAACGACTGGAACTGGTCGACGTAGCTGTCCATGCGGCCCGCGGTGGTCGGGCCGAACGAACCGGAGGCAAAGCCTTCCGGCGTCTTTGCCGGGCCGGCGTAGTAGACCGGGTGGTTCTTCATGTAGTCCGGCATGCCGAGGCCGTTCTCGAGACGTTCGCGGATCTTCGAGTGGGCGAGGTCGCGGGCGACGATGATGGTACCGGTCAGCGACAGCCGGGTCTTGACCGGGTGTTGCGACAACTCGGCCAGGATTTCGCTCATCGGCTTGTTGAGGTCGATGCGCACGACCGACTCGGTCAGGCTCTTCTCGTCGATGTCGGGCATGTACTTCGACGGATCGGTCTCGAGTTGCTCGATGTAGATGCCGTCGCGGGTGATCTTGCCCTTGGCCTGACGGTCGGCGGAACAGGAGACGCCAAGCCCGATCGGCAGCGATGCACCGTGGCGGGGCAGGCGGATGACGCGGACGTCATGGCAGAAATACTTGCCGCCGAACTGGGCGCCGACGCCCATCTGCTGCGTCAGCTTGTGGATTTCCTTTTCCATCTCGATGTCGCGGAAGGCGTGGCCGCTTTCCGAGCCTTCGGTCGGAAGTTCGTCGAGATAGCGGGTCGAGGCAAGCTTGACCGTCTTCAGGTTCATCTCGGCCGAGGTGCCGCCGATGACGATGGCGAGATGATAGGGCGGACAGGCAGCAGTGCCGAGCGTGAGGATCTTTTCCTTGAGGAAGGCGATCATGCGGTCATGCGTCAGAAGCGACGGCGTGCCCTGGTAGAGGAAGGTCTTGTTGGCCGAGCCGCCGCCCTTGGCGACGAACAGGAAGTTGTAGGCGTCGGTGCCTTCCTCGTAGATGTCGATCTGCGCCGGCAGGTTGTTCTTGGTGTTCTTTTCCTCGAACATCTTCAGGGGCGCGAGCTGCGAGTAGCGCAGGTTCTTCTTCTCGTAGGCGTCCATGACGCCCTTGGCGAGTGCTTCGTAGTCACCGCCTTCGGTCCACACCCGGCGGCCCTTCTTGCCCATGATGATCGCGGTGCCGGTGTCCTGGCACATCGGCAGCACGCCGCCGGCGGCGATGTTGGCGTTCTTCAGGAGGTCGTAGGCAACGAAGCGGTCGTTGTCGGTCGCCTCCGGATCGGCGAGGATCGATGCGAGCTGTTGCAGGTGCCCCGGGCGCAGCAGGTGGTTGATGTCGGCAAAGGCTGTCTCGGCGAGCAGCCGCATGCCTTCCGGCTCGACGGTCAGGACTTCCTGCCCCTTGAACGTGTCGACCGACACGAAGTCGCTGGAAATCTTGCGATAGATGGTTTTGTCTTCGCCAAGCGGGAAGAGATCGTCTGCCATGATGGGACCTTTCATGCCGGGGACTGGTACGGTTGGAAAGTCCCTGTATTCCGCGGTCCGGGCAAATGCAATCGCTCCGTTGGTAGGAAATGGGGCCGAGGATAAAAGCCGAGGTGTGAACTGCTTGCGAACCAAGCTGAACACTTGCGACCATCGTTGGCTTAGTAAGTGTCAGAGTGGACGATAGACGCGGCGATCGCATTGCTTTCGCGAACTACTAGGCTTCCCGTATTGTCAGGCAGCCCACCCGGCCCTGAAGGGTCTATAAGTAGCAGGCGGTATTCGTCTTCATGGGCAAAATTTGGGGATTTTACAAATGCGATGCTGAGCCAAATGGCCAGAGCGTCGCGCTCGTGTTGATATGAGAAGGTCTCTTCGACTGTCCATTTGATGTCTTTCTCGCCATATTGGACGCTGCGTCCCAATAAAATGAGCTCACTTTGGGTTGGAAGTTTCGAGAAATGATCTACAAGAGCTGATTTCAATGTTGGTAAGTGATAGGTGACATATGCGCCGGGCCTTTTCTCTGAATCGACCTCTCTTTGACGAATATTTTCACCTCTTTCATGTGAAAATTCACCAATAGATGAACATGAGCAATAGTCATTCACGACCGTCTCTACAACGATCTGCTGTTCAGTCCCAGCAATAGATGCGTTCGTGATCTCGACCCCGGGCAAGCTTGCCTCTTTAAAGTAGCCTGATCGTGTGTTGAAAATTTCTTGTATCCTGCTTTCTTGATGGTCCCCGAGGCGACCGGAAGCGGCATTCTCCTTAGCGCGATACGCTATCAGAGTGCCAAGCTGAAAGTATCCCTTACGCGCACTCTCCAAATATCGTTCTTCAATATGCCTTGTAATGTATTCAGGCTGCTCTTTGGCAATTGAGGTGATTACATCATTGGAAAGCTTAGGTGCGCAATGCCGTTTTACTTGTAGTATTCCTGTTCCGAATCCAATTATGATGACGTTATTTATTGTCACGCCGCTCGATTTTTTTTGTCGACCTAGTCTCTCTCTGGTAAACGGTTTTGGGGGAAACCAACGAGTGCTGTTGAATTTAGAAATCTGGAAATACCTTTTGACATCAATTTCCTCTCAAACTCATGCTGTATAGCTCGCCCAGTAGGCTATATCATGGATGATGAAGTGTAGATAAAGTATTTTTCATCATTATGCACGTTCAGCGGTCAAGCGTGGAATGTCATGAGTAAGGATTGGAATAATCTAGTTGCCGACTGCTTGCTACGCTTGACTGCCGTCAGGGGCCAACGCGGCAGGCATGCCGGCGCTGGCCCGCTGTACGCGCAAGGAGTGTGCGGTTGCGCAGGCGTTAAAGGTTTCGCGGCAGGACGGTATAGACCCGGCCGATGAAGCCGCAGAACTCGGCCATGTAGTTGCGCAGGAATTCCTCGGTGCTCTCGTTGGTGACCTCGCCCTTGTCGGTGATCAGGCCCGGGGTGAACTGGATATAGGCTTCCGGCGCGTTCATCTGCGGCGAATTGCAGAAGCTCAGCACGGCGCGCAGGCTTTGCTGGGCAAGCGCGGTGCCGATTGCGCCGGGCGAGCAGCCGATCACCGCCGAGGGCTTACGCGTGAAGGAGTTGTGGCCATAGGGGCGGCTGCCCCAGTCGATGGCGTTCTTCAGTCCGCCGGGAATGGAGCGGTTGTATTCCGGAGTGACGAACAGCACCGCCTCCATGGCGGCGAGCGCGGCCTTGTATGCCTTGGCGGGCGGGGGGAAGTCGTCATCGTAGTCATAGCTGTAAAGCGGTAGTTCGCGAAACGAGATCTCGGTCATTTCGAGTTCGGACGGTGCCAGATTGACCAGCGCCCTGGCGAGCTTGCGGTTGATGGAATCGCGGGCGAGGCTGCCGATGAAATAACCGACCTTGAAAGTGGTGGTCATGTCGCGCTCCTTTGGCGTGCGCGCGGCCATGAGCGGCCGGGCGCGATCAGGTCGCAGCCCCCCGGCCATTATTCTCGAATTCGCATGGGTTGTCACGCGGCGGGACTGCCCGCGGACGTCGCCAGACCCGCAAACAGCCCGGTGTCGTGCCGCTACTTCGGCCCGATCATGTCCTCCGGCCGCACGATCGCGTCATATTGCTGGGCGGTGACCAGCCCGCTCGCCAGCGCCTCCTCGCGTAGCGTGGTGCCGTTCTTGTGCGCGGTCTTGGCGATCCGGGCGGCATTGTCGTAGCCGATCGTCGGCGCCAGTGCCGTCACCAGCATCAGAGAGCGCTCGACGCCGGCGCGGATATTGTCCTCGCGCGCCTCGATCCCGGTGACGCAGTTGTCGGTGAACGATAGCGCGGCGTCGCCGAGCAACTGCACCGACTGCAGGAAGTTGTAGGCCATCACGGGATTGTAGACGTTGAGCTCGAAATGGCCCTGACTACCGGCGAAGCTGATGGCGGCGTTGTTGCCGAACACCTGGATGCAGACCTGGGTGAGGGCCTCGCACTGGGTCGGGTTCACCTTGCCCGGCATGATCGACGAGCCCGGCTCGTTTTCCGGCAGTGCCAGTTCGCCAAGGCCGGCGCGCGGTCCGGAACCGAGCAGGCGGATGTCGTTGGCGATCTTGAACAGGGCGGCGGCAGCCGTGTTGATCGCGCCATGGGAAAAGACCATGGCGTCGTGGGCGGCGAGTGCCTCGAACTTGTTGGGGGCGGTGACGAAGGGCAGGCCGGTGATGTCGGCGATGTGCCAGGCCACCTTTTCGGCGAAGCCGACGGGCGCGTTCAGCCCGGTGCCGACGGCGGTGCCGCCCTGCGCCAGTTCGTAGAGCCCGGGAAGGGTGAGTTCGATCCGCTTGATCGACGAGGCCACCTGCGCGGCATAGCCGGAGAACTCCTGCCCGAGCGTCAGGGGTGTCGCGTCCTGGGTGTGGGTGCGGCCGATCTTGATGATGTGGGCGAAGCTGTGAACCTTGACGTCGAGCGCCTCGCGAAGATGCTGCAACGCCGGCAGCAGGTGATGGACAAGTCGCTCGGCGCAGGCGATATGCATCGCCGTCGGATAGGTGTCGTTCGACGACTGGCTCATGTTGACGTGGTCGTTGGGATGCACCGGCTTCTTCGACCCCATCGTGCCGCCGAGGATCTCGATCGCCCGGTTGGCGATCACCTCGTTGGCGTTCATGTTCGACTGGGTGCCGGATCCGGTCT
Source organism: Pseudomonadota bacterium (assembly GCA_023399465.1). Lineage (GTDB taxonomy): Bacteria > Pseudomonadota > Alphaproteobacteria > Rhizobiales > Rhizobiaceae > Ferirhizobium. Next base: position 18,779 of record JAEWPB010000172.1, on the reverse strand, counting down.
GCCACACGACCAGCGGGAAGTGATCGTCGAGCTTGCCGTCGATGACCTCCTGCGCCGCCTCGACGATCGCCTTGCCGATGGCCGGATCGAGGTGGCCGAGCTCCATGTTGGTGCGCGCTGCGGCCTGCTTGACGATGCCGAGCGCCCGCACGATCGAGGCGGGCTGCTTTTCCCAGCCGATCCTGAAGTTTCCAAGCGAGCGCTGCGCCTGTGCCCCCCAGTAGCGGTCGCTTTCCACTTCGATCGGGCCGAATGTGTCAGTCTCTGTGCGCGTCGTCATCGCTCATTCCCTTCGCTCGGTCTGCGGTTGCCCATGGCTTCGCTCAGGATATCGGCTAAGGCCGGTGTCAGGCAATCGGGGGCTGTCCGTCGCGCATCCGGATGCGTGCTTTTTGTGACACATTCGCCGGTTTTCTACTGCCGTCAGGGGCGGCGAGGCGGGCATCCCCTGCGAATGAACGGGGAAAAATTTGAGAAAAATTAACCAATCGTTTCAGGGTTGTGGCGCAAACATTTGGCGATTGACATTCGACGGCGAGCACGCAGATCCGGGCTGCCGACGACGATCAGGCCTCGTGCGTTTCCTTTTCAATCCTCCGGCGATCCGGTATCAGCACGGACGAATTGCAAGAAGGGCTTTGCACGGCGGACGACCGCGACTGTTTGATACGGGAACTGGTTTACATATGAAATATTTCACGAAGGCAGCCATGCTCACCCTGTCGCTCTCCTGCTCGGTGACGATGCTTCATGATACGGCGCAGGCCGGAACGCTCCTCGATTTCCTGCGCGGCAACAAGGTCGGGCAACGGCCAGCCGGCAGCCAGTCGGACCGCGGCTACATGCCGCCGGCGCCTGCGGCGCCTGTGGTGACCGAGAGTGCGCCGCTGCCGAAGGTGACGGGTCCGCGTTACTACACCTACAAGCCTGACGCGATCCGCCTCGTCGCGACGACCAAGTTCGCCGACCCGGTCGTGACCGGTGCCATCGCCACCGCCGGAGCGCAGCCGGTCGCCGTCGATCCGGCAGCCGAACAGCGCCGCCTGATGGGCGAGGCCAGGGTGCGCACGACGAGCGACATCGCCAAGGTGATCGAAGGCTATTACGGTGAAGGCGGCTCGCTCGTCTGGGTCAGCGACAATGCGGTCAACCATCGCGCCAGGGCGGCCATGCAGGTGCTGTCCGAGGCTGCGACCGTCGGCCTCGACCCCCGCGACTACGCAGTTGCCGTGCCTGGCGAGCAGGTCGGCGAAATCGACAAGGCGGCCCGCGACCGCGCCCTGATGCAGTTCGAACTCGAGCTTTCGGCCAAGGTCCTCACCTATGTGCAGGACACCGTTCGCGGCCGTATCGACCCGAACAAGATCTCCGGCTACCACGATTTCAAGCGCAAGACGGTCAATCTCGCGCCGGTGTTGAAGATCGCCAAGGCAAGCCCCGATGTCGCAGCCTACCTCGGCAGCCGCGGCCCGAGCGGAAGCGAATTCCAGACGCTGAAGGCGGAACTGGCGGCGTTGCGCGGCCAGGAGGACGGCGAGGCGCCGATCCGAATCACGCTGACCGGCGCGCTGAAGCCCGGTGGCGCCGATGCCGAATTGGCCAATATCGTCGACGCGATCGCGCGCCGCGGTTCCGACGCGCTGAAGACCGAGCATTCGGCCGTTCTCGCCGGCTATCAGGGCACCGCAGACTACACGCCGGAACTGGTCGCGCTGGTGAAGGACTTCCAGGAAGAGCACAAGCTGAAGCCCGACGGGATCATCGGCCAGGCAACTGTCCGGGCGTTGGTCGGCGACAGCAACGAGGCGAAGATCGACAAGCTCGTCGTCGCGATGGAGCAGGCGCGCTGGCTGCCGAACGATCTCGGTTCGCGCTACGTCTTCATCAACCAGCCGGCCTACAAGGCCTATTACCACAATGACAACCGGGAAGAATTCTCGATGCGCGTGGTCATCGGCTCGCGCGCCAACCAGACCTATTTCTTCCAGGACGAGATCGAGACGGTCGAGGTCAACCCGTTCTGGGGCGTGCCGCAGTCGATCATCATCAACGAGATGCTGCCGAAGCTTCGGGCCGATCCGAGCTATCTCGACCGCATGGGTTACGAAGTCGTGGTCGGCGGCCGGCAGACGGCGTCGTCGAACGTCAACTGGCACGGTACGACCAGCGGCATTTCGGTTCGCCAGCCGCCGAGCAGCGACAATGCACTCGGCGAACTGAAGATCCTGTTTCCGAACAGCCACGCCATCTACATGCACGACACGCCTTCGAAGGGCTACTTCAAGCGTGACATGCGGGCGCTGAGCCACGGCTGCGTGCGCCTGGCGGAACCGCGCAAGATGGCGGCTGCCGTGCTAGGGACGACGGAAGAGGACATCGGCAGCAAGATCGCCGCCGGCGGCAACCGCGCGCTGTCGCTGAAGGACAAGGTGCCGGTCTATGTCGCCTATTTCACCGCCTGGCCGAACAAGGACGGGGTCGTGGAATATTTCGACGACGTCTACAGCCGCGACAGCTACGTCAACAAGGCGTTTGCCGCGACCAGCAAGGCACGCGCCACCGAGATCTGATCCGCGGGGATATCTTCGCCGGAACGAACAGGAAAGGCGGCCCGCAAGGCCGCCTTTATCGTTTCGTCCTGCCCGGCCCTTCGCCGGTAGACGCCGGTGTTCGGCGGGCGGGCGCCTTCTTTAACAATTTCGCCTGATTGAAAAGGATGGCGGCCCGGACGAGCTCCTGCAGCGCGGGTTCGTCGATCTTGTCGCCGTCGAAGAAATCGATCGCGCGGCGCATGTTGCCGTCGAGGCCGGCGTTGAAGAGCCTTCCGGGGTCCGCGAGGCTGGCGCCATGGGCAAAGGTGAGCTTCACCTTGCCCTTGTGGGCGTCGGCGACCGCGATGATGCCGTCACGCGACCACACCGGGCTTCCCATCCACTTCCATTCCTCGACGATCGCCGGGTCGGCGGCGAGGATGGTTCTGCGGATTTCGGCGAATGTCTCCCTGCGCCAGTCGGCGATTTCGGCGATAAGCCGGTCGATCTGTTCCGATGGATTCATGACGCTGCAATCCCCATACAGGCGCAATCGGCGCGATCATCGATCGGGGCAGCATAGCCGCGGCTGCGGTTCTCTGCCAGTCGTCGGGGGGAGAAGCGAGGGCCGTGGAGCTGCGTCACTGCCTGGATGTTGCCCCTGCCGCCTGCGTCGGGCGCGGCGGCAGGGGGAGGGGCGGAGGGCTTACGCGATCTCGCGTTGGAGCAGTTCCTCGATCAGCGCCGGTGTCAGTTCGTCGAAATGGCCGATGATGCGGGTGGCGCCGAGCGTCTCGATGGCGACGTCGGAATAGCCGAACGGCACCGCGATCGACGGAATGTCGGCATTGCGGGCGACCATGATGTCGTTGACGCTGTCGCCGATCATCACGGTGCGCCGCGGATCGGCCTTTGCCAGTTCGACGGTGCCGAGGAGATGGGCGGGGTCGGGCTTGCGGGCTGCAAAGGTGTCGCCGCCGGTAATGGTGGCAAAGTAGTGGGTAAGGCCGAGCCCCTCGATCAGCGGCAAGGCCAGCTCCTCGAGCTTGTTGGTGCAGACGGCAAGCGAGAAGCCGGCGGCCTTCAGGCGGTCGAGGGCGTTGACGAGGCCGGGATAGGGCTGGCTCTCGCCCGGCATGTTGGCGGAGTAGTGCTCGATGAAGCGGTCGAGCAGGATCTCGTGCTCTTCGGCGGAGAGCGGCTTTTCACGCAGCGCGAAGGCGCGTTCGATCATCACCTTCGCGCCGTTGCCGACGAGGAAGGTCACGTCCTCGTAGCTGACCGGCTCCAGGCCGACCGAGGCGATGGTGTGGTTCAGGCTGGAGATGAGGTCGGGGGCGGTGTGGACGAGGGTGCCGTCGAGATCGAATACGACTAGGGGGGGTGTCACGTTAAAAAGCCTCGATACTTGAAACGATTGAAGGAACGACTGGCGAGGCAGTAGGAGAACTGTCGCCAAAAAGCAAGCGCGGCAGATATCGCTGCATAGTCGCGGTTTCATCGTTGCGGAACGGCGAATTTCACCGGAAATGCTTTGAATTTGGCTTTCGTTCGGATCGCGAGACGTGTAAACAGCACTCAACGGAAATAGACGGGAGCTGTTGGCGCATGGATGCCCGGCAAATGAAAATCAATGCCGCACAGGCTGCACTCGAACACGTCGAAGACGGGATGCGGCTCGGCATCGGAACGGGTTCCACAGCGGAAGAATTCGTGCGTCTTCTCGCCGAGAAGGTGGCAGGCGGCTTGCGCGTCGAGGGGGTTCCGACCTCCGAGCGCACCGCAAGACTGTGCGTTGAACTGGGCGTTCCGCTGAAGTCGCTCGACGAACTGCCGATCCTCGATCTCACCATCGATGGCGCCGACGAGGTCGACGGCAGCCTGAGGCTGATCAAGGGCGGCGGCGGGGCACTGCTGCGCGAAAAGATCGTCGCGGCCGCATCCGCGCGGATGCTGGTGATCGCCGACGAAACCAAGCTGGTGGAAACCCTCGGAGCCTTCCCGCTGCCAATCGAGATCAACCCCTTCGGCCAGGTGGCCACCCGTCTTGCTGTGGAAAAGGTGGCCTCGAACCTCGGGCTGACCGGCGAAATGAAGCTGCGCCAGTCCGGTGACGGGATTTTCACCACGGATGGCGGACATTACATTCTTGATGCATCATTTGGCCGTATTCCCGACGCAGAAGCTCTGTCGCGCGAATTGAATGCGATACCCGGCGTTGTCGAACACGGGCTTTTCATTAACATGGCGGCGCTTGCCATCATCGCCGGACCGGCGGGTGCGCGGACGCTGCAGGCTTAAATTTAGACAGGAGCACTGAAACTCATGACCAAATTTGCGGGTGTCGGCCGTGTTGCCGCTGCTGCCATTTTTATTTCTGGCATTGCTCTTGGCACCGTCGTCAAGGCAAATGATGTGAGCGAAGATCACATCAAGGCCGCACGTGCGACCATCAGCGCGCTGGGTGTCACCAGCCAGTTTGATGGTATCCTGCCGAACCTGGCCGAGCGCCTGAAGTCTCAGCTGATCCAGGCATCGCCGAACTTCCAGGACCTGATCACCGCTACCGTCGATGAAAAGGCACTGGCGCTGGCATCCCGTCGTGGCGATCTCGAGCGCGAATCCGCCGCGATCTATGCCAAGACCTTCTCGATCGAGGAACTGAACGCGATTACCGCCTTCTACAACTCGGACGCCGGCAAGAAGCTGATCAAGGATGGCCCGATCGCCACCCGCGAACTGGTCCGGGCCGCCGATATCTGGGCCGCCGGCATTTCCCGCGATCTCGCCAAGGAAGCCGATACCGCGCTCGAAACCCTGATCGGCGAACAGATGAAGGCCGAGGGCGCAGCAGCCGAAGCCCCCAAGCCCTGATCCGGGCTACAGGAAAAGCGAATATCAAGCCCGGAGCATTCCGGGCTTTTTCTTTTTGATCGGGCACCCCTATATCAGTTCCGGCTATATCAGTTCCGGCCGGGCAGCATGCATTTGAACAAGGAGTCTTCCATGTCGTCTTTCGATTATGATCTTTTCGTCATTGGTGGCGGTTCCGGCGGCGTACGTAGTGCGCGCGTGGCGGCCTCGCTCGGCAAGAAGGTGGCGATCGCGGAAGAGTACCGGTTCGGCGGCACCTGCGTCATCCGCGGCTGCGTGCCGAAGAAGCTGTTCGTCTATGCATCACAGTTCCACGAGCATTTCGAGGACGCCGCCGGCTTCGGCTGGACCGTCGGCGAGACTTCGTTCGACTGGTCGAAGCTGATCGAGTACAAGGACCGCGAAATCGAGCGGCTAGAGGGGCTGTACCGCAAGGGGCTGGAGAACGCCCGGGCGGAGATCTTCGATACGCGTGCCGAACTGGTCGATGCCCATACCGTGCGCCTGGTCAAGGACGGCCGGACGGTGACGGCCGAGCGCATCGTCATCGCCGTCGGCGGCGCGCCCAATCCGCACCACGCGCTGCCCGGCCACGAACTTTGCATCTCGTCGAACGAGGCGTTTCATCTCAAGGAACTGCCGAAGTCGATCCTGATCGCCGGGGGCGGCTATATCGCAGTCGAATTCGCCAACATCTTCCACGGCCTCGGCGTGGAGACGACGCTGATCTATCGCGGCAAGGAAATCCTGTCGCGCTTCGACCACGACCTGCGCCGCGGCCTGCACGAGGCGATGGTGGCCAAGGGCATCCGCATCATCTGCCAGGACGTGATCGAGGAAGTGAGCCGCAGGCTTGACGGCAAGCTCGTCGCACGCACGAAGAACGGCGACATCCTGCCTGCCGGGGTCGTGATGCTGGCGCTCGGCCGCGATCCGCACACAAAGGGGCTCGGACTGGAGGCCGCCGGCGTCAAGGTGACCGAGCGCGGCGCGATCGTCGTCGACGAATATTCGCGCACCAGCGTGCCGAGCATCTTCGCGCTCGGTGATGTCACCGACCGGGTACAGTTGACGCCGGTCGCCATCCACGAGGCGATGTGCTTCATCGAGACCGAGTATCGCGGCAACCCGACGAGCCCGGATCTCGACCTGATCGCCACCGCCGTTTTCTCGCAGCCGGAAATCGGCACGGTCGGGATCTCGGAGGAAGAGGCGGCAAGGCGCTATCCCGAGATCGAGATCTATCGCGCCCATTTCCGGCCGATGAAGGCGACGCTCTCCGGCCGCCAGGAAAAGATGCTGATGAAGCTGATCGTCAATGCCGCGGACCGCAAGGTGCTGGGCGCCCATATCCTCGGCCACGACGCCGGCGAGATGGCGCAGCTTCTCGGGATCACGCTGAAGGCCGGCTGCACCAAGGACGATTTCGATCGCACCATGGCGGTGCATCCGACTGCTGCCGAAGAACTGGTGACGATGTACACGCCGAACTATCGCATCCGCAACGGCGAGCGCGTCTGACGCGCAGCATTGCGGAATGGTCTTCGTGGTCCGCTGTCTCCGGCGGACCACGACAAGCTATGCAGCGGCCGCCTTGTCGCCCGCAGCGTTCAGCCATGTGATGGCGGGCTGCCAAAGGCTTTCGCTGAAGGCGGGGCGGAAAAAGCCGAGATGGCCGATCGCCTGGCCGGGAGGGGGCGCGACGCGCCGGCGCTCGACGGGTGCGTTGACATAGCCCTTGAGGATTGCCTCCTGGGCGCGCGGCGTCGCCCATGGGTCGTCTGCAACGCCGATCGACAGGATGGGAGTTCTCACTTCGGCGAAGCGCCTTGCCGCATCCATCGCGGGATCGGCGAAGAAATAATCCGGCTTGCGTCCCCAGCCTGCCCATTGGCGGAAGACCGTCCCCGGCAGGGTTTCGCCGAGACCGATCCAGCCCGGCACGCGGCCGGTCAGCATGGCGAGCGGCACGCCGACCAGGTTCATCGCGGCGAAGACCCTTAAGGGTTCGTCGGTGTAGGCCCAGTGCCCCGACATGACCGCCACCATCAGATAGCGATCGAAACGCGCGGAACGGCCGCACAGCCCGAGCGCCTGGCCGCCGAACGACTGGCCGATGCCGACCATCGCGTGGCCGGGTGCCACCTGTTCGAGCCGGTCGATGGCGGCCGGCATGTCCTTTTCCGCCCAGTCGGCCATGGTGGGCCGGGTACGCCGGCCGGCCGGCAGCTTCGAGGCGGAGACACCGCGATAGTCGTAGGTCAGGACCGCGCGATGGCCATGAGCGCTGACCAGATGCTGGGCGAAGCGGGTGTAGATGCTGCGCGGGACGGCCGCCGCCGAGGAGACCAGCACCAGCGGTCCTTCGCCCGATCCCTCGAACAGGGTGCCGGCGAGGGGAAAGCCGTCGCTGGCCTCGAAGACGATATCGCTGCGTACTGTTTCCACTTCCTGCTGCATCGGACGGCCTCCTCTTTCCGTCGGGCTCTGGAATTCGCCCCTGGAAAGACTTACGTTTACGTGCAGGTAAAATCAAGATCGGTCGCCGCGGCAGTGGGGCGAGGCGGCGGGCGGAACCGGTGGGTGAGGGCGGACAAAACCATGGTTTCGCCGGGAACTTCGGCTATGCAAAAACTGTGTAAACGTTTATAAGCCGCCGTGATCCAAGTACAGGGGCATCCGCGGAGGAGCTGGATGCAAGAACAGGTGAGTTTGATGGCACAGAATTGGACACCGAACAGCTGGCGTCAGAAGCCGATCCAGCAGGTGCCGGACTATCCGGATCAGGCAGCTCTTGCTGCGACGGAAACGACGCTTTCGTCCTACCCGCCGCTGGTCTTTGCCGGCGAGGCCCGCCGCCTGACCAAGGCGCTCGCCAATGTGGCGGAAGGCAACGGCTTCCTGCTCCAGGGAGGAGACTGTGCCGAGAGCTTTGCCGAGCATGGCGCCGACACCATCCGCGACTTTTTCCGCGCCTTCCTGCAGATGGCCGTCGTCCTGACGTTCGGCGCCCAGCAGCCGGTGGTCAAGGTCGGCCGCATCGCCGGCCAGTTCGCCAAGCCGCGCTCCTCGAACATCGAGAAGCAGGGCAACGTCGAGCTGCCGAGCTACCGTGGCGACATCATCAACGGCATCGAGTTCACCGAGGACGCCCGCATTCCGAACCCGGAACGCCAGATCATGGCCTACCGCCAGTCGGCAGCGACGCTCAACCTGTTGCGCGCCTTCGCGATGGGCGGCTACGCCAACCTCGACAACGTCCACCAGTGGATGCTCGGCTTCGTCAAGGACAGCCCGCAGGGCGAGCGCTATCGCAAGCTGGCGGCGCGCATCACCGAGACGATGGACTTCATGAAGGCCATCGGGATCACGCCTGACAACAATCCGAGCCTGCGCGAGACCGATTTCTTCACCAGCCACGAGGCATTGCTGCTGGGCTACGAGCAGGCGCTGACCCGCGTCGACTCCACCTCCGGCGACTGGTATGCGACCTCGGGCCACATGATCTGGATCGGCGACCGTACCCGCCAGCCCGACCACGCCCATGTCGAATACTGCCGCGGCATCAAGAACCCGATCGGCCTGAAGTGCGGCCCGTCGATGACCGCCGACGGCCTGATCGAGCTGATCGACATCCTCAACCCGGCGAACGAGGCCGGTCGCCTGACGCTGATCTGCCGCTTCGGCCACGACAAGGTCGCCGAGCATCTGCCGCGCCTGATCCGCGCCGTGGAGCGCGAGGGCCGCAAGGTCGTATGGTCCTGCGATCCGATGCATGGCAACACGATCACGCTCAACAACTACAAGACCCGCCCGTTCGAGCGCGTGCTGTCCGAGGTCGAAAGCTTCTTCCAGATCCACCGGGCGGAAGGCTCGCATCCTGGCGGCATCCATATCGAGATGACCGGCAAGGACGTGACCGAATGCACCGGCGGCGCGCGCGCCGTGTCGGCCGGCGACCTGCAGGACCGCTATCACACCCATTGCGATCCGCGCCTCAACGCCGACCAGGCGCTGGAGCTTGCCTTCCTGCTCGCCGAGCGGATGAAGAGCGGCCGCGACGAGAAGAAGCTCGCCGTCAACAGCTGATCGCCGGGCTTTCCGGCACCCAATGAATTGCGGGGCGGGGGCCATGGCCTCCGCTTTTTGCTGTTTGGGATGTCTTAGGTGGAGTTTTCTCTGCCGCACATCAGGTGAACGACCAGCTTTTGAGCTTTTGCCGGGCGGTGCCGAAATTGCCGAGATGGAAGACCGATAGCCCTGTCGGCGAGAAGGTGAACTCGTCGAACTTTTCCTTGAGCAGTTCATCGAGGAACGTTTGAGAGGCAACGCCGATCGTCACATGCGGGTTGAAGTTGGCGCCGCTGGCGTCCGGCACGTAGTGCTCGACGTAATCGATCGTCGGCTGGTTGATCTCCGGATCCTCCTTCGTCGTGACGAACGCGGCGGCGGTGCCGTTTTCGACGGTGAAGGGAGCGACTGCGTCGATCAGCTTCTGCTGGAATTTGATGAGCGCTTCCGTCGGCCTGATGACGATGCCGGCGAGCCCGAGATCCTTCCATGGAATGAAGTAGTATTTGTACGCGGTCAGCTTCCAGCTGGCTGGCTGCTCATCGGCAAGAACCGTCGCGATCGCTGCATAGATCTTGTCCAGGTCCGCAGTCCTGACAAAACGCTGCAGCATGGATATGTGCGGCTGATGGGTCTCGTCGAGGGCGAACCCCTTGGGGAAATTATCACGCAACAGGGCGTTTGCGGCAATGGCCTTGCGGACCATCACCTGGTCGGGATCGAGCAGGATGTCGATCGCCGTGACCGGTCCGGCCGGCACTGCGCCTTGAGTCTGAGATATCGCGATGCGCGGCCATGCGGCCGTCAGAGCCATCGCCGCGGCGAGAGCCGATGTTCGGCCAATAAGGCGACGACGCGTGAACTCGTTCCGGCTCCCCGGAAAAGGCCGATCGAAATTCTTCCCGGTTTGATAGATGGCCATGGTCGTCATCTCCGATGGAGGACAGGCGGTCGCACCAAATCATATCTAAATGGCGAAATTCGGCTGGAGTTCGCTCAGGCTTGGCCGGGAATTCAGTCGACAGGCTTGGTTTCGTGCTCGGTGAGCGCAGACCGGCCGCAAACGAGAAGTGGAGCTTCACCTCGTTTCCCGGTGGTACACGGCCTATCCGCGCGTCGTCATCCAGACACCCACCATCGTCACCGCCAGTCCGACGAACATCGCGCCGGTCAGCAGCTCGGAAAAGAGCGCCCAGGCCCACAGCATCGTGACGGGTGGGCTAAGGTAGATGGCCGCGCTTACCTTTGCCACCGGGAACAGGCGGAGGCTGGTGTAGTAGACGAAATAGGCGGCGAACGTTGCGATGAGCACCAGCCAGACCATGCCGATGGCGAAATTCTGGGTCATCGGCGGGGCTATATTGCCTTGCAGCAGGGCGCAGAGGCCGAAAAGCGCCGAACCGGTCAGCGTATGGATGCAGAGGCTCTGATGCACAGGCATGGACGAGGCGCGCCCCCGCCGCAGCAAGACCGAGGCAACCGCGAAAACCAGCATGGAACCGACGGTCAGGCCATAGGCCCATGCCGGGGCGTCACCGAAACTCAGGCTGTCGAACGAGACGATCAAAACGCCCGCGACCGCGATGGCGGTACCTGTCCACTGTCGTCTGGTCAGTCTTTCGCCGAGGACGGGTTGCGCCAAGGCGGCGATCGCCAGGGGCAGGAGGTCGGAGATCAGAGCGACCAGCCCCGTGGGCACCTTCTGCTCGATCGCCAGCGCGAAGCCGCCAAGATACAGAAATACCGACATGACGCCGAACAGCATCTGATCCCGCACCGCGCGCAGCCGCAGCCGCGGACCTATGGCCAGGGCAAACGGCAGAAGGATCAGTCCCGACAGAAGCGTGCGCCAGAACAGCACCAGGATTACGCTCGCCTCTTCAATGGCATAGCGAATGCCGACAAAACCGGAACTCCAGCCGATGACCAGCAGCGTGGCCATCAGAGGCCACAGGAAAGGGTTCTTGCCGGGAGCGGCGCGACTTACGGATTCACTGGTCATGGATGTCTCGTGCGGGGATTCATTCGCCTGCCATAAGCGATGTCAGGCCCCTTGGCACATGACAGATTTCGATCAGGTCATGACAAGCGAGTGGATTTTGGAATGGAGCGTTGCGCGCAGGGGCGGATTTGGCCATAAAACTCCCCCGGACAAACCATTGTGGAAGACGAGAGATGAGCGAAATCAACGGCCGACGCCTGGAAATCGATGCCCTGCGCGCCCTGTCCGCGGTTCGCCACAACGGCGGCGTTACGCGCGCCGCCGAGGCCTTGGGCCTGTCGCAATCCGCAGTCAGCCACAAGATCAGGCGGCTCGAAGCAAGCCTTGATTGCGAACTGCTCAGCCGCAAGCCGGGCGGTGCGATGTTCACCACCGCGGGCGAGGAGTTGCTGGCGTATGCGGGCCGCATACTGAGCCTTCATGACGAGGCGCTCCTGAGCCTGTCCAAGACCTCGCTGTCGGGCCGCATCGCTCTCGGGCTGACCGAAGACACCGCGTGCACTGACCTTGCAAGCATACTCGGGCGGTTCCGCCGCGTTCATCCTCAGGTCTCGGTGCGCACGAAGGTCCGCATGAGCCTGGTCCTGCGGGGGATGCTGGAGCGAGGGGAGATAGACGCCGCGATCGTGCAGGTGTTCGACCATGAAGTCCGCCCGACCGATGTCGTGCTGTTTCGAGAGCAATTGCACTGGGTCAAGCATCCCGAGCTGGTGCTGCCGGAGCGGGGACCGGTTCCGTTCCTGTCCTTCGACGACGAATGCTTCTATCGTCGATGGGCGCTCGATATCGGGCAAGACGGCGGCCTTGTTCTGGAAACCGTGTTCGAGTGCGCCAGCGCCGCGGGGATCATCTCGGCAGTCAATTCGGCGATGGGGCTGGCGCTGCTCAGTCAGCGTCACCTGCGCCCCGAGATGCAGGTCGTCACGCAGCGCCTTCCGCAACCTCCCGCGCTGGCCTACGTGGTGCGCCGCGCCCGCAAGGCGAGAAACCCCGCCCTCGATACGCTCGTCGCCGAGATCCGGAACGAGATTACCCGTCACGGCGGCCTCGCTCTCGCAAGCTAGGCCTTGATATCGGCTCTATTCCGCCTCGCGATGGCAGGCGGGGCCTCCCGTTCTCAGGCGATCCACCAGATATAGTAGATGCCGCCATGGGTAAGGGCGGTGATGGCGAAGGCGACGCCGATAATCGCGCTTTCGCGCGCGGACATCGGCCGCTTCGACGGCGTGTCCGCGCGGCGCAGCAACCGCGGCAGGCCGAGCAAGCCGATAAGCAGCGCCATCTGCTTGTAGTCGAGATAGACCAGCACCATCAGGCCGACGAGGCTGAGGATCAGCATCAGCGGCAGAAGGCTGCCCCGGACGAAGGAGCGCAGGTAGCCCTCGGCGACCTGGCTGCCGTCGAGCGGAAAGATCGGCAGCAGGTTGAGCGCGTTGAGCAGGCAGCTGAAGTATGCGATGCCCGTCGCCCATTCGACCGAGGTCGAGTAGTCCTCCGCAAAATAGGAGTAGGCGAACGCGACGATGGAAAGCGGCACGCAGAGCGCCGGGCCCGCGAGAGCGCAGACGGCGCGCTCGAATTCCGACCTGTGCTCGGAACTGGAGACCGCGATGCCACCCATGAACGGCACCAGCATCATCCGGTTGCCCTTCTTGCCCGTCAGCTGATAGGCGAGCAGGTGGCCGTATTCATGCAGCAGGATGACCGCCGTCAGCTGGATTGCCGAGGCCATGTCGAACTGCACGACGAACGAGGCGAAGGCAATGAGCGAGATCAGGATCTCGTAGGTGTAGTCGGACGGGTTGAAGCCGGTGATCGGGGCGGGTTTCGGCTGCGCCCTCGGCGGCGTGGCAGCGTTGACGGTCACCTGACGTGGCGCCACAGCATAATCATGGGCTCCGACTGCAAACAGCCGGAGCCGGCTGCGGGCGGCAAGGATCAGCAGGGGAATCGCCAGCCACAGCACCTTTGCCCGGATCTCGACGGTCACCCTGCTTGCCGCCCCGTTTGCCTCGATCGTCCAGATCTCGTCCAGCTTCTGGCCCGAACCGCCGGCGACCGACATGCCGAGGCTGCCCTGCGGCAGGCCGGCGAGGGAGCGCACCCGGATCGCCCTCGGCCGGTTGCGAAACAGGGTATAGGCGGCGCGGCTGCCGTCGGCGAGGTTTTCGATCCGGTCGACGCGGCGGAAGGTGAGGCAGGTGTTTTCCCATGCCTGGTTCAGCCGTCGCCAGGCTTCCTCCGGCGGCAGGTCGCAGGCGCGCGACAGGGTGATGAAGCGTTCTCCACGCCCGGCCTGGACGAGAAGACGGTAGATTGCGCCGAGCGTGAGGAGGCCGAGCAGCGCGGCGGAGAGAGCGAGATTCATCGGATATCCAGAGAGATCGGCAGTCGAGAGCCGGAGGCGAGGTCGTGGCGCGATCTCAACCTTGCGCCGCAGAGGTTGTCAACGGGGGCGGGCGCCTATGCCCGGATCATTGTTTTTGAAGGGAAAGCTCAACAATTTGAATTTGACCGGCCCGACCCGTTCGGATGTCCTCCCACACGACAAAAGAGAGGGAACGACATGCAGGAAATCAATACGGGCAGCTGTCTTTGCGGTGCCGTCCGCTTCCGGGCGAAGGGACCGCTTCGCGAGGTCGTCGCATGCCATTGTTCGCAGTGCCGCAAGCAGACCGGCCTCTATTATGCCGCCACCAATGTCGGGCTCGATGCCTTCGAGCTCGAGGGCGAGGAGAACGTGACGTGGTACCGTGCCAGTTCATACGCGCGGCGCGGCTTCTGCCGGACCTGCGGATCGGCGCTGTTCTGGCAGGGGGAGGACGACGACAAGATCTCGATCATGGCCGGTGCCTTCGATGGCGAGACGGGCCTGAAGATGGGCTATCACATCTTCTGCGCCGACAAGGGCGCGTTCTACGAGCTCAATGACGGCCTGCCGCAGTATCCGCGCTCCACGCCGGCGCTCAAGGTCGCGCCCGAGGCGTAGAACTGCCGCAACGTGAGGTTATTTCCGTAACGGTAGGTGGCACAGGCAGCCGCGCTTGTATCCGGATCGGTTGAACGTCAACGACTGTCGCCGGCGTCGAGCCGGGCGGTGAGGCGGCGGACGTCGTCACGCAGTTCGGCAAGTTCGGCAATCACCTGGAGGTCGAGCTTCTGGTGGAGCGACAGAACCTCGATCTCGGCCTTGAGGTTGATCTCGTAGTCCTTGGCAGCCTCGAAGCGGTCGCGTGCCGCCTGCCGGTTCTGCGACATCATGATGATCGGCGCCTGGATCGCGGCGACCATCGACAGCACGAGATTGAGGAAGATGAACGGATAGGGATCGAACGGCTGGACGATGATCAGGTAGGTATTGAGCAGCGCCCACACGAACAGAAAGCTGATGAAGCAGATGATGAAGGTCCACGAGCCGCCAACCCTGGCGATCCTGTCGGCCAGTCGCTCGCCGAAGCTCGCCTGGGCGGAAAGCGCTGCGTTGACGTCGGTGGACACGATCTGGCGTTCGCGCGTCTTTTCGATGACGCGTTTTTCGATATCGCCGATACTGCCGTGGTTCCTGCCGAAACGCAGGTGTTCGAGCCCGCGAAGTATGGACATGGACGTCGCTCCCGACCGATGGATGCTACGTTTTGCGTCCGTCGCCTCTCGCCGTTGAACGGGATCTGGAGTTGGGCGCCGGTGACACTGCCCTCGCCAGTGCAGTGCCGTGTGGCTGACTAGTATTGTCAACCGCGCGCAATTTCAACTGCGCGCGGCCATTTGTAGCGATCAGGAGCCGGCGCCGGTCGCCCAGGCGTGGCCGGGGAAGAAGCGCTGCAGGCCGTGCTGATCCCCGAAGATCATGTCGTGCTGTAGGAGCTGGTAGTTGCGGATCAGCGGATCGATCTTCCTGTCCTTCATCTGCCAGTCGGGCTGGGCTTCATGCCGGACCGAGACGAGCTGGTGGCGGTCGATGATCGCGTATTTCTTGTGCACGCGGCCGAGGAAGCCGGTGTAGTAGGGGTCCTTGAAGCCGGCGAGCGACACGACCTGGTTCGACAGCAGCGACGGGCTGATGGTGCCGACGTCCTTCCTGGTGCCGGTCCGGTTCGACCAGACGACCAGCGGCGTTTCATGCTCGCGCTTCATCACGTCGAGCGGCGCCTTGCGGGTGGCCACCTGCTGCGGCATGTAGCCGGTCGAGGTGTAGACCTTGCCGAGTGGCGGCAGGTGGTCGCCGAAGAGCACGATGATCGTCTCGCGGTCGCGCTTCTTCGCCCACTCCATCAGTTCCTTGAGGCTGGTGTCGGCTTCCTTCACCCCCTGGGCGTAGGTTGCGAGCGTGTTGCGGTCGGCGTCGGACAGATCCCCCTCGATGCCGATGGTGTTGCTGACATAGCGGTTGGGCTCGTAGGGGCCGTGTCCCTGCAGGGTGACGGCGAAGAAGAAGAACGGCCGGTCCATGCCATCGGCCTGGCGCATGATTTCCCTGGTCAGCGACTCATCGGAGGCAAAGATGCCGCGCTTTTCCATCGCCGGCAGGTTCTCCTCCGAATGGAATTCCTCGAAGCCGAAGGACTTGTAGACTTCGGATCGGTTCCAGAACCAGCCCTGGAAGGGATGGATGGCGCGGGCGGCATAGCCCTCCGAGCGGAAGAAGGTCGCCAGCGACGGCACCGAGCGGCGTACATACTGCTGATAGGGAATGCTGCCATAGGGCAGGAAGGCGTTGGAGAAGCCGGTAAGCGCCTCGAACTCGACATTGGCAGTCATGCCGCCGAACTCGGGCGAGAAGACGTGGCCGGACTGGTTGGCGCGAATGGTCGGCATCGGGTCTTCGCTGAACGTGACGCCGGGCAACCGGGTCGGATCCCAGAGCGACTCGCTCATCAGCACGATCACGTCGGGCTTGGCTTCACTCGTGGCGGTCACCGGTATCGCGGGCGATGGAATAGTGGCGATCGCTTCGCCGGAATAGCCCTTGGGCGCGGTGACGTTGGCCATCGGCGCGTTGAAGGCGAAGGCCATCAGGAAGCCGTTGTGGTTATAGTTTTCCTTCTGGTCCCACATCATCGGGATGACCTGCAGCCGGTCGCGGGCCCAGGAATACTGGCTGTAGTCCATCATCGCGAAGAAGGTGGCGACGAGCGGCACGCAGGCGATGACCCGGACGAGCCGACCGCGACCGGACAGGCGCGGCAGGCGCCGCCAGGCATGTCGCCAGACATAGACAAGCGCCACGACCGAAAGCACGATACCGACGGCAAGCGCTATGGCGGTGAACGGCCGGTCACGCACCATGACCGGCATCAGTTCCATGATCTGGCGGCCGAACAGCAGGTCGGTGGGGTAGAGCGGGTCGGACAGGTAGAACTGCTTCTGGCGCGACAGGAAGGCGGGGATGATCACCAGCGGCGCGACGACCAGGATCGACTGGTGCACGCGGCCGAACGCGGCATCGAGCGCCAGCATGATCATGGTGAGCACGATGACGGTCGTCATTCCCGGGCGCGACGTCGAGAACAGGAAGTTGCCGACCGGACCGAGCGCGCCGCGCGCGACCCATTCGACTGCGGAGACGATAATGGCTGACATCAACAGAGACAGGCACAAGGTGCGCGCAAGGCGCACGGCAGGGTGCCGGCGGAAAGCGCGGTCCGCCTCGAGCACAAGGTCATTCGATCGGCTGCTGATCGCAGCTTCAGATATAAACTCAGCCAACACTATCTCCGGGATTTCATATAAGTTTGATCGTATTGTCACATGGCTGTCATGAATGCCAGATGAACCGACAAACTACAGCAATGTGGCGCTGGCAGGACCGCGGCTCCTGTTCATTTTAAAGGGATTCGGGAGGGCCTCCGTTGCGGCGCCCTCGCTCACACGGTAAACGGAAGCAATGACACAGCAAAATGCATTTCCCCAGACGTTGCGCATCGCCATCGGCCAGTTCAATCCGACCGTCGGCGACATCGCCGGCAATCTCGCAAAGGCGCGCGAAGCACGCGCCGACGCGGCCCGCCAGGGCGCCGATCTCCTTGTGTTGACCGAGCTTTTCATTTCCGGCTATCCGCCGGAAGATCTGGTGCTGAAGCCGGCGTTTCTTAACGCCTGTCAAAAAGCTGTGGACGAGTTCGCCGCCGATACCGCCGATGGCGGGCCCGGGGTGATCATAGGCTTTCCCCGCTCGAACGGGGAGTTGCGTCACAACGCGATTGCCGTGCTCGATGGCGGCAAGGTCATCGCCGTACGCGACAAGGTCGATCTGCCGAACTACGGCGAATTCGATGAGAAACGGGTTTTCGATCAGGGCGCGATGCCGGGGCCGGTGAACTTCCGTGGCGTCAGGATCGGCGTTCCGATCTGCGAGGATATCTGGGGCGATCTCGGGGTCTGCGAGACATTGGCCGAAAGCGGTGCGGAAATCCTGTTGTCGCCGAACGGCTCGCCCTTCTACCGCGGCAAGCTCGACATCCGCCATCAGGTGGTGCTGAAGCAGGTGATCGAAACCGGGCTCCCTCTCGTCTATGCCAATCAGGTCGGCGGCCAGGACGAACTGGTGTTCGACGGCGCCAGCTTCGGATTGAATGCCGACAAGACGCTGGCCTTCCAGATGAGCCAGTTCGAGGAAGCGCTGGCTGTCACCACCTGGAGACGCGGAGCCGAGGGGTGGGAATGCCACGAAGGGCCGATGTCGCGCATTCCTGAAACGGAGGAGGCGGACTACCGCGCCTGCATGCTCGGCTTCCGCGACTACGTGAACAAGAACGGCTTCAAGAATGTCGTTCTCGGCCTGTCCGGCGGCATCGATTCCGCCATCTGCGCGGCGATCGCCGTCGATGCGCTGGGCGAGGAGCGCGTGCGCTGCGTGATGCTGCCCTATCGCTTCACCTCGCAGGAATCGCTGAAGGATGCGGCCGACTGCGCCAAGGCGCTCGGTTGCCGCTACGACATCGTCCCGATCGCCGAGCCGGTCGAGGGCTTTACGGCAGCGCTCGCCGATCTCTTCGAGGGAACGGACGAGGGCATCACCGAGGAAAACCTCCAGAGCCGCGCCCGCGGCACGATCCTGATGGCGATTTCCAACAAGTTCGGCTCGATGGTGGTGACCACGGGCAACAAGTCGGAAATGTCGGTCGGCTATGCCACCCTTTACGGTGACATGAACGGCGGCTTCAATCCGATCAAGGACCTCTACAAGATGCAGGTCTACGGCCTGTCGCGCTGGCGCAACACCACGGTGCCGCCCGACGCGCTCGGCCCCTCCGGCGAGGTGATCCCGAAGAACATCATCGACAAGGCGCCGTCCGCCGAGC